>JAGCPW010000044.1 GCA_017965495.1 Eubacterium sp.
ACGTGTGCTCTTTTTGTGTACCAAAAAAGGGACACCATATTTGTTACCTTAGATGTGTAAAAAGAAGAGAGGGCCGTACGGCCCGTTAGTTATCTAAGAAGGAGAATGAGTATGTTATATTACAAAATCACTGGTACTGTTCTAAATAAAAACTGGCATAAGGTTTATAACGATAAAGAAGAAATGGAAATAATTAGCGATAGGATAAGAGAGAATGCTGAAGTATTTAATAACGATATTGACGACTATTGTTTTGTAGAGAATATTTCTAAATCAACTATTACTATAGCTGCTGTTATAAGATCTTTTTCGGATGTTAAAAGTGTTGTTAAAGACTTTATTAATTGTATAGACATGGGTGTTGATGTCACAAAAGTAGAAGAAGTAAGCCTAGATACATTACGAAAAATGGCAGATAGAGCAGATAGGCATGATTTTATTGTTGATGAAACCATTTTGCTTGATGAATTGAAACTAGATAGCATATGCCAACGATGGGGTCTTAGAGATTTTATACAAGAAAAAATAATTCGACCTAAAAAGAAGGAAAAAATTTATGAGTTAGCATATAAATGTATGTCTGATGAAACTATGATTCCTGAATTAGATCGTATATATGAAAAACCAAATACGACTGGCATGTTGGCACATCCAGTTCACTATATGATATCAACCGATGACTTTGATGTTATGTCCAATTCATTGGTGTCATTGATTAGTGCTTTATACGCAAATGGAAGAGTTAAAAGTAAAAGATATAGTTTCACTAGCTTTACAGGTGGTCGTAGTGACCCAAGTATGCATTGTACTAAAACAATGTTTGAATCTTCAGTCGGTGGGACTTTAGTTATTGAATTTGTTCTACCAGAAACTGAAGCAGATGTTATGTCTGGTGAGTATGACTTTATAGAAGATGTATGTAAACTTATAAACAGGTATAGAAACAAGGTTCTTACTATTTTGTGTTTTCCAAAGGAAAGCAAAAAGAGCAAGGGTATGGCATTGGGTTATTTGCACAACATGTCCTTTGTAGAGATTGAAGAAGATTTGGTAGATGAAGAAAAAGCAAGGGCATATTTACAAGAAAAAGCTAAGCAAAACAAAATAAGAGTTGATAAGAAATTGTATCAAAAGCTTGAACCAGATCAGAAGTACTATGCCAATGAGCTTAATGATATGTTTGATCTCTGGTACCAACTAAAGATGAAGAACACTGTATATTCGCAGTACAAGGACTTTGACGTAGTAGCTAAAAAACAAAAGGCAGAAAAGGAAAAGGGCTCAGCTTATGAAGAGTTAACTGCAATGATTGGTTTGTCAGAAGCAAAAAAGATTATTAACAAAGCATTGAACTATTATAAGGCACAAAAGTTGTTTGAAGACAAAGGAATTAATAATAGTGACCCTGCTATGCATATGGTGTTTACCGGTAATCCGGGTAGTGCAAAAACTACAGTAGCTAGACTGTTTGCTAGGATTATGCGTGAGAATAAAGTTTTGGCAAGGGGCCATATAGTAGAAGTGGGTCGAGCTGATTTGGTTGGCAAGTTCGTAGGTTGGACTGCGCCTACCATTAAGAAAAAGTTTACTGAAGCTAAGGGTGGAGTTTTATTTATAGATGAAGCCTACTCTTTGGTCGATGACAGAAGTGGCTCTTATGGTGATGAAGCCATCAACACTATTGTTCAAGAGATGGAAAACCATAGAGAAGAAGTAGTTGTTATCTTTGCAGGCTATCCTAAGAAGATGGAGAAGTTCTTAGACAAAAACCCAGGACTTCGTTCGCGCATTGCTTTCCATGTGCCTTTTGATGATTACAGTACTGACGAGTTATGTGACATAGCTAAACTTATGGCCAAAAAGCAGGATCTAAATCTTACGGATGATGCACTTGAGAAGATGCAAGAAGTGTTTGCTGTAGCTCGAGAAGATGAAGAGTTCGGCAACGGTAGATTTGTTAGAAACATATTGGAAGATGCTAGGATGGCGCAGGCAAGTCGCTTGGTTGAGATGGACTTTGACGAAGTAGGGAAGAAAGATGTTCACACGATTATAGCTGATGATATTGAAATGCCTGCAGCCATTGAGAAAAACCAAGAGAGAGTGAATATTGGTTTCACGTCGTAGAAAGGAGTAAGTATGTTACACGTAGACATTGAAAAAATGATTATAAAAAGACCTGTTGATATTGTTCCTAGAGAGATTGACAGTGTTGCTGTTGATGCAATGAAAAGCATCAAGGAATATATGATTGATAATGGAGATGTAGATGATCATCCTGAAAAGAATCATTCAAGATGTGCGATTATTAGCCCGTGTAGATATTGTTTTGTGAATGGAGAGCCGAGCGTCGATGATAAAGATCGTATTAATTATTTTCCAGAAGACACTCTTGAGTTTGATAAGTATAGGCTAAGGCTTAACTACGACTATGGTGGAGAAGAATTATTCTTCATCAAAGATATCTCTCTAGGAGAAGCTATGAGTATAGCTGCTACTTATAGACAGAATACTTTTATTTACAAAGACGCCAAAGGATGTCGTGAGATTTGTTCTAAACCGTTCATTAGTGCAAATGGAGACTGCTATGAAATCTCTGATGTTGTTAATGAGTATTTGGTTTTTGATGAAATGTATTTCAGGATAGATGATTTTGCTAGAATCCTAGCTTCAAAGACAAAGACCTGTGAAATATTTGGATCTGATATTGGAAATTCTTATCCGCCAAAGGAAGATTATGACCTTTATTATTTCTCTAGACCGTATCCATTGAATCCTAGTATTCCAAATTATGGCAACTTGCAAAGTTATAAGTATTTAATCCATCAGGAGGTTAAAAATGAAAATAGGTAAAATTTTAATAGAATGTGAACCTCAAGGTAAAAAACTTGTAATACCAGAAGGTATTACTCATATAGATGAAGCTGTTTTTGACAGAGACGGTTTTGAAGAAGTAGAAGAACTAGTGCTTCCTGATTCTTTGATAAAGATTGGAATGGAAGCTTTTTACGGAATGGAAAAACTGAAGAGTATTGATTTTGGAAATGGTCTTGAAGAAATAGGCGATGGTGCTTTTATGTCTTGTCGTTGCTTAAAGGAGATTAATCTTCCTGGAAGTATAACTTGGATAGGCGAAGGTGCTTTTGCATATTGCGATGCGCTAGAGAAAGTTTTTATTCCATCAGGTAAGAGTTCGGAAGGAATAGGATATATAGAGCAAATATGTGAAAGGGCATTTAGGCATTGTAAATCATTGGTTGATTTTAAATGTGAAAAGCGAGTTGAAGACTGGGGCGAAGAAGTTTTTGCTCACACTGCCTTTGAAGAGTTCGTATGTCCGGATATGATGGAGCGTCATATTTATCTATCTGAGAGAATGTTTGAGTATTGTACTAAGTTGAAAAGAATAGTCCTACCTAGACATCTTCAAGAGATAGAACAAGACGCCTTCCGTGGCTGTGAAAGGCTTAATGAGATTGTGAAGAAGGATGAAGAGTGGCAGGAAGTTGAGATAGAGAATGGGGTGGTAGTTTGAAATAACAAATTGTGATTCCTAAGAAAGGCGTTTGAAATGTCACATATTTGGCGCGTGGTTTAACGAATAGCTTTTATTTTTATGTGATATTTATCACATAAAGTATATGTTGACATTTGTGAACGAAGTGTTTATAATTTTAATTGAACAGAACAAAAGATCTAAAGGTGTCAAAATAATAAAATAAATTCGGGGGAAAGGAATGAATACTGAATTACACAAACAGTGGTTGAACTTGACACTTGCAGACAACTTTCTATTTCAAAAGTACATGCAAAATGTTGAGAATTGTAAAAAACTAATATCGGAGATATGTGGAAGAGAAGTAGAACGAATTGAATATAAAAATACGGAACAAAGTATAGAGGAGGGAATAGGATCAAAAGGAATAAGGCTGGATGTTTATTTTATAGGTGATAATAAAGTATATAACTTTGAAATGCAAAATAGAGATGAGGATTTGCCCAAAAGAAATCGGTATTATCACTCAATGATAGATTTGAAGACACTAGAAAAAGGTGGCGACTATGAAGATTTAAAAGATGTATATGTCATTTTTATTTGCACATTTGATCCTTTTGGCAAAGATTGTTATATCTATAAAATTAAAAATCAATGTACAAATGTAGAAGACTTAGAATATGAAGATGGTAACCATACAATATTTCTTAATACCAAGGGTCAATATGGAGAGATAAGTGATTATCTAAAAGCGTTCTTAAAGGCGGTGGATGGCAAGTTTGATTCAAGTGAGTTTTCTAGCCAGATTAGGAAAGATATAGATTTTTTAAAAACAAATGAAAACTTGGAGGGAAAGTATATGAATTATGCTGAAATAATAAGAGATGCAAAAAAAGAAGGTATAAGAGAAGGAAGAGAGTATGGTACAAGAATGACTAAAATAAAAGTTATTAAAATGCTGCTAGAGAAAATGGATATAGAAGATATTATTGAGATTGGTTTTGATGAAGCACTTGTAAAAGAAGTTGCTGAAAAGCAAAATGCTTAGTTAAAAAAGGATTCTTTGAGGTGGTCAATTTCGTGGCAGCCACGCACCCTATGGGTCAAAAGAGATGCAGGGGAATGCCACGCCTGCCAAAGAATCCTTTTAAATTATAAAAATATAAAACTTCGTCAATTAGATGAAGTTTTTTTATACCCTTCTTACCCATCCTTTTCCTTCGCCGCAGGCACCTAATATGATATACTAAACAAAACACCAAAAAGGAGGACACCCCATGGATGATCTATTTGGCGATATGTTTGACCTAGACAACGACGGCGAAATTGACGATATCGAAAAAGCCGCAGAAATAGGTTTCATGGCTGAGGACTTTGGTGATGAGGACTACGATGATGAGTATGATGATATGGAGTTTGATGAGTAGGGGGATAATTTAGTTTAGTTTTGAAATCGTCCACAGTTGTGGACGATTTTAATATTATTAGAAAAAGAGTGTGTAAATAGTCCACAGTTGTGGACGATTTCAGAAAAAGAGAATCGTCAACAGTTGTTGACGATTTTGTTTTGCCTTATTATATGAGGTTTTGGCGGATTTTTTGGTTTGAAATGTCACATATTTGGCGCGTGGTTTAACGAATAGATTTTATTTTTATGTGACATTTATCACATAAAGTTTATGTTGACAAGATGTGAAATAGTGGTATACTAATCTTAATTAAAATAGAACGGGGGATAAAAAAAGATGGGAAGTGCCTTAATGAAAACAAATAAAGAATATAAAAAATGGATAGAAGAAATAAGCTTACGCTTTCGTAAAAGCCAAATAAAAGCAGCCTTAAAGGTTAATAGTGACATGCTACGTTTCTATTGGTCATTAGGTAAAGATATTTCTGAAATGAGCAAAAAAACAGAGTATGGTAAAAATTTCTATAAATCAGTTAGTGAGGATTTAAAAGAAAGATTTCCAAACGTTAAGTCTTTTTCAGTTACAAACCTTAAATATATGCGTTATTTTTACGAGATGTATCCTGAGGCTGGAAATCGTCAGCAACTTGCTGACGATTTCAAAACAGAATGGATCTTTCAGATTCCTTGGGGCCACCATATGAAGATATTTGATAAATGTAGGGATAATCCTAATAGAGCAATGTTCTATGTTAGAAAGACTTTAGAAAACAATTGGTCTAGAGCTGTACTAATGAATTTCTTAGATACTGATTTCTATGAGCGTGAGGGAAAAGCGTTAACCAATTTTTCAGAAGTATTACCAGATTATCAAGGAGATCTAGCCCAAGCTATTACTAGAGACCCATACAATTTTGACTTTCTTAAATTCGTGAGAAGTATAACGAAAAAGAATTGAAAGATGCTTTGATGGATAACCTAACACATTTTTTGCTTGAACTTGGAAATGATTTTACATTTAAAGGACGTGAAGTGAGAATTGAAATGGGTGAAACTGAAAACTTTATAGATATGTTGTTTTATAACACAAGACTCAGATGCTACGTAGTTGTAGAGATAAAGGTTAGAGGATTCAACGCGGGTGACATGGGACAACTTGGTACATATATGGTTGCAGTTAATCATCAAATTAAAGGTGAGGATGATAATCCAACTTTAGGTTTACTTATATGTAAATCAAAAGATGATATAAAGGCTAAATATGCATTAGAAGCTAGTAGTCAACCAGTGGGTATATCCGAGTACGACATTAGTGGTTTCATACCAGAAGAATTCAAAGGCAGTTTACCATCAATTGATGAGATAGAGGCTGAATTGGAAGATGGTGATGTGGTGAAGGAATCGTTCACAGCATCTTATATGTTTTCAGGGAGGGATACGTTTGATAGTGATTTAGATTATTGAAACAGTGTTTCAAAAGTCTTTGAGGTGGAAAAATGGAAAAAAACAGAGCACTTGATATGAATAAGATTAAGAAAAAACCATCGCGTGAAATGCTAACTAAAGAAGCATTATCTGATGTGAAAAAAATTGAATGGTCAGAAAGTGTCAGAAAAGGAACTAAGAAAGTGATAGTAAATAAGGCATCAGAGTAGTTGGCGTATAAAATGCACCCACAAACTGGGTGCCTTTTTTATATGAAAATATGTTAATATAATAAATGTAGATTTGAACGGACAAAGAAAGGAATAGTTATGAAAAAAGTATTAAGCCTAATATTAGTATTTGCACTAGCGCTAGGTTTAGGAGTGGGCGTTAGCTTTGTTCAAAAAGACATAAGTGCAGCTGACATTAATCCTACACCAGAGCAGGGAGCAACAGTGAATCTCTTAAAGGGAGATCCACTAGACTTTGCTACGCACTATTCTAAAGGTGCTATAAACAAATACTATGTAAAGGGTGTAGATAAGTACGCACCTGCGCCATTAGTAATAGAGTGGGAAAAAGTGAACGGTGCTACTTCATATAAAGTAAAGTTAAGTGAAGATGAAACGATGAAAGATGCTAAAGAGTTCATTACATTTGAGACTAAGGTTACTATAGAAGATTTATTTTCAGCCACTGACTATTACTACCAAGTAAGTACAGAGGTGGATGATACTATGTACATGTCAGATGTTATAAAAATAACTACAGCTGATATTCCAAGAACAATCAGTGTTGATTCAGTTACAAATACCAGGGACTTTGGCGGACGATTGACAGTTGATAAAAAGTATAGAGTAAAACAAGGAATCATATACAGGGGTGCCAATGTAGATGAGATATCTTCAGAGGGCAAAAGAAAAATGGTTGAGACTTATGGTATAAAGACAGATTTAGATTTGCGTGGTAAGTCAAAAGTTTCACCTCTAGGCAAAAACATAAACCTAGTTTCAGTTTCTGCAGGTCAGTATATAAATGCACTAGATTACGATTATTGGTATCCAGCCCTTAGAAAAGAGATACTAACATTTGCAAATCCTAATAACTTCCCAATCTATGTTCATTGCGCTATAGGTAGAGACAGAACTGGAACGCTCTGTACACTCATTGGTGCTTTGGCAGGAATGAGCGAGCAGGATATTATGCGTGATTATGAATTTACTTTCTTCTCAGTAGTAAACGGCGATGTGGATGATGCAGCGCACTACGCTGAAAAAATGTGGAAAGTAATCAATTGGTTAAAGACATACGATAAAGGAACTCTTCAAGAAAACACAATGGAGTTTATGAGAGAGCGCTTGAATCTAAAGCAGTCTGACTTAAACAAGATTAGATCAAACATCTTAACTCCAGGTGCTATACCTATTCCTGAACCAAAGGTTCCAACACCTTCCAAAGTAAAACTTAAGAAGGTAAAGAACATAAAGAAGAAGACAGTGAAGGTTACATTTAAAAAGGCAAGCAACGCCAAAGGCTACCAAGTAACTTGGTCTACATCTAAAAACTTCACAAAGCAGAAGAGCAAGACTAAATCTAAATATATAACAAAGACTACATACAAGATAAAGAAACTAAAGAAGAAAAAGAAATATTACATCAAGGTTAGGGCTTACAATATTAACGGACATATTAAGGTATTCGGAAAATATTCTAAAGTTAAGAAAATAAAGATAAGAAAGTAGTAGGTAGATGAGATGAAAAAATTATTAAGTATTGTTTTATCATTAACACTAGTACTTGGTCTGTTGGTTGGAATTCAAGTTACTGACACCAAGGCTGATGGCACTATTACCAATGTTACTCCTAACGGAACAAAAGTAGATTTATTATCAGGTAACATTTATGACTTTTGCGCTAACTATGAATTGGGTAGAGCAAAAGCTCTATATAAAAGAAGAAGTGATACATACTTCCCAACTGCGGTTTCATTTAAGTGGAATCCTATAAGTGGTGCTAATAACTATGTGCTAGTAATAGCAGATAATCCACAGATTAAAAACCCAATCACATTTAATACTTCAGTAAATAGCATAGAAGTAGAAGACCTAAATCCAGGACAGACTTACTATTACAGAGTAGGTTGTGCTACAGGCAGTGGTCATTATGACTCCGGCATAAAATCATTTACCACCACTAATCTTCCAAAGACCATTACTGTAGGTGGTGTTGGAAATACTAGAGACCTAGGTGGACAGTATGTAAATGGTGGAAAGCAAAGAGTACGCTTTGGTAGAGTGATTCGTGGTACTAACCTTGATTCTGTTACAGATGAGGGAAAAGATAAACTATTAAATCTATATGGAATAAAAACTGAACTTGATTTGAGAAAGGGTGACAGTAGTGAACCGGTACCAGGTTCTTCACCACTTGGATCAAGTGTAAAGTATGTTCATATTTCTGGTGTGGAGTATACAAGTAGTGAAAAAGGAATCAGCAACCCTAAGAACTATGATAGAACAAAGCAAGAAATCTTATTGTTTGCAGACCCAAGCAATTTCCCAATTTATGTTCACTGCCAGATAGGTAGAGACCGTACAGGAACTATTTGTTTCTTAATTGAGTCATTACTTGGAATGGATGATTATGATATGTTCAGAGACTATGAGCTTTCATACTTTTCAAAACATGCTAATGAAGACTTAGCAGATCCGGATGCCACTACTAATAATGGTGCATTTGCAAGAATGGTTAGATACTTAAGAGAGTATTCAAATGGAACGATGCAGGAAAACACTGAGAGGTATATGAAACAAGAACTAGGTATTACAAGTGAACAAATTGCTGCTATTAAAAATAACATTCTAAGCCCAATACCTACTCCAAAGCCTGCACCAAAGGTTAAAACACCTGGAAAGGTTTCAATTAAATCTGCCAAGAATAGCAAGAAGAAAACAGTAGTAGTTAAATATAAGAAGGCTACTAATGCTAAAGGCTATCAAGTATGGTGGGCTACTAATAAGAAGTTTAAAAAAGCAAAGAAGAAATTTACTACTAAGCTTACATACAAGATAAAGAAACTAAAGAAGAAAAAGAAATACTTTATAAGAGTTAGAGCTTATAACCTAAATGGAAAGGCCAAAATTTATGGACCATATTCAAAGGTTAAAAAAGTAAAGATTAAAAAATAAATAATCTTTTGCCCCGGGAGAAATCCCGGGGTTTTTTATTTTCCTAAAATATGGACCCCTTATTCATATTTAGAGAATTTTTATATCACACATCTGTGATACTATAATATTGATAAACTGTGCGGAAATTTTCGAAACGAATATAGTTGGAGGAAAAATATGAAGAAACAAATCAAACGTATTATTTCTGTAATGATGGTAATGACAATGGTTATTACCCTTATTCCTGCTATGCAATTAACAGCAAATGCAGATGATAATCCATACAACTTGTCTGATGGAAGAGCAGTATATGCTAGCTCTGCTAACGGCGGAGACACAGAAGATCGAGCTGTAGATGGATTAGAAAACACGAGATGGCAAGCATCCCAGAGTGATACTAATGAATGGCTCTATGTGGACTTAGGAAAAGAAGCAAACTTAGACCATATCTATATGCACTGGGAAGCAGCGTATGCAAAATATTATAAGATTGAAACATCAAACGATGAAATCAATTGGACTACAGCATACGAAAAGAAAAAAGGAGGCAGTGGCCAGCAAGTAGAAATGGCTATTAGCTACAGACAAACTGGTATAAGAGCTGATGGTGATTTAAGATTCTCTGTTAACTGGACCAAAGTGGAAGATGCCCACTATAAGGTATATATAGACGGAGAAGATAATGACCATATAGCATATGCTGGTGGAGATAACTACCGCTTCAATAACCACGGTGGTACTCAAGGTGATGTGAGAATGAGTGTGGGTGAGCATACTATGACAATAGTTGCGTTTAACCCTGACAATAACCAAGAGTTAGGCCGCGGAGTATTAAATTTAGATGCGCAAGAAGGAGCACAGGGAGACAACGGTGTAGATGTTGATCCTCAAGATGCTCTAAAGCAGACTATTACTAAAGATGAACTAAGCGTAACTAAAGCTCGTTTTGTAAAGATTACTTGTACACAGAGAGCTACAGGTTATGGTTGTTCATTGTTTGAGTTCCAAGTTTGGGGAACAGGTGGTTCAAATAAACCTCCAGTAGATTATGGTGATAATCTAGCGCTTAATAAGACAGTTAAATGTTCAGGCACAAGAGATGAGTGGTGGATGTACAATGCAGACGGAACCATTAATCCAGATGCCTATAAACAAGTAAAACCTGAAAACGCAGTGGATGGAGATAAGAATACTTCATTTACTTCATATCAGGGAGAAGCAGATCAGTGGATTTACGTAGACCTAGGTGATGAGTATAATGTTGGACGTGTAATTACACGCTTTAATGAAGACGCTGGAAAGATTTATGACGTTCAAGTGTCTAAAGATGCAAAACATTGGACCACAATTCATAGAGAACTTAGAGGCTTTATGAATAAAGTGGACAATACTACATGCTATCAAGAAGAAGTTCGTTTCGTAAGAGTTCTTGGTTACTCTAAAGTAGAGAGCGGAAGCGGTATGGGTATCAGAGAACTAGAAGTATACGAATACAGAGAAGGCGATAGCAAAGAAAATGAAGAAATTCCAGACCTTCCAATCAGCCAGATAGTTGCCAACGAGAACGGCAAAGGCTCATACGTTATTGGTGAGGTTAAAAAAGAATTAAACAAACTTCCAACTTTTGTAAATGAAGAAAATATAAAGACACCTATAGATTCAAACAGCTGGTGGTCATCATTTATGATTAAGACTTACGGAAACATGGCTGTTGTACATCCTCTTAAGGCTCAGTTCTCTAACCAGGGACTTGGATTAATCCTTGCATCTCAAGGTTACACAGATGAGAGAAAGCCTCAAGATTTGGGTGTTGGTTACTATTCAGAAAAACTTAAAGACTTCTTTATTAGACCTGAGAGTTTTGAAGGAAAGAGCGGATACGATAGAGTAGAAAGCTACGGTGATTATCACGTAGATGTTGGTCTATGCGATGATGATGGACTAAAGATGAAATCTACTTTGGTTAAGGGTTCACCTTATGTATTCTCAGAGTTTACTGAAGATGACACAGTAATTTTAGCTTCCACATCTATTACTAAGTTCTATGATGGAAGTGGAAATACAATTTTGACTAATGCTGGAGATTCTACTACTACAGATCATATCGGATTTACTTCTGTAGATAGTGAAAATGAAAGAGCAGGAAATAACGGTTCTGAATTCTTGCTAGCAGCTCCAGAAAACACAGAGTTTACAGTTAAGACTACTGGAAAAAACACTCTACTTAAGATTAAGTTTGCATCTAAAAATGATGCATATCTATCTATAGCAGGAATGCTAAAGAAGAGTGATATTGAAGATTACTATCAGCATGCTTATGCAAGAGTAAAGAAAACAAACGTATCTTACGAATATAATAAAGATAATTCAAAAGTTATAACAAACTATAAGATTACTACTGATTTAGTTAGAAGTGGATTTAGTAATAAGACAATGCAAGCTTTCTATCCACACCAGTGGAAGTACTCACACGATACAGATAATCCTTATTGTGTATATCCATCTATCCGTGGAAATATGAAAGCGGTATTTGAAAACGAACTTTCAACTACTCAGCAGTTTGCAGGACTTCTTCCTACATTTGCTAGACCTAATAGTTCAATGTTAGAGAGAAATACTATCAAGTCTTACATCAAGACTGTTATGGATGAGATTGGAACTGGCCCTAATGCCGATGCTTACTGGCAGGGTAAAGCTGTTCATCCACTTGCTATTACAGCTTTGATGGCAGACCAGATAGGCGAAACTGCTATGAGAGATCAGTTACTAAAAGACCTTAAGAAGATAATGGTAGACTGGTTCACATACTCAGGAGGAGATGATAGATGTTATCTAATCTACAACAAAGATTGGGGAACAGTTTATTATCCAGAGAGTGCTTACGGTGCTAACGCAGCTATCTGTGACCACCACTTTACATACGGTTACTTCCTCTTTGGCGCAGCCGTTCTATCAACATATGACCAAGATTTCTACTATCAATATAAAGATATGGTAGAGATTATGCTTCGTGACTACGCTAACCCAGAAGAGCCAGAGGACGATGGCAATATGTTCTGTAAGTTTAGAGCATTTGACCAGTACTCAGGACACTCATGGGCTGGTGGTTACGCAGATAACGATGATGGTAATAACCAAGAGTCAGCATCAGAGTCACTATTTAGTTGGGTTGGAATGTACCTATGGGGTGAAGTTTCAAAACAGCAAAAATATATTGATGCAGGAGCTTATGGATTTACTACAGAGATGGAAGCAGTAAAACAATACTGGTTCGATTACGACGGAGACAACTGGCTAGATACATTCCCATTCCAAGGAACTGGTCAGGTTTATGGTGCATCATATAGTTACGGTACATTCTTTGGCGGACAGCCACTATACATTTATGGTATCCAGTGGCTACCTATTTCAGAGTACTTGACAGCCTATGGTATGGAGCAAGATAAATGTGCAGCTGCATATCAAGGACTACTTGATGAGACTGAAGATGCTAGAGAAAAAGTAATGATTAATGCACAAATAGTAGCAGATCAGATGAGAGCTCAAGGAAAATCTGAAGAAGAGATTAGAGCGTACCTAGAACAAGAACAACACACTGCTGATACTTATGCTACAGCTGATACAGGATGGCAGCATATTACATGGCCATTCCTATCACAGACTGATCCACAGTCAGCTTATGACAAGTTCACGGCTGGCGTAAACGGAGTTCAAAAAGAAGATAGAGCTAACACACTTTGGTTCATCTCTGCTATGGATTCCGTTGGATACAAGACTACTGATTATGTAATCACTGGTCAGACTATTAGTGGTTCAGTTTATAAGAAAGTAAAAGACGGACAGACTGTATACACAGGTGAAATCTGGAACCCAACTACAGTTACTAAGACTACATATGTAGTAGACACTTCTACAGATGAAAAGATTGGTAAGGTTAAGGTTAAACCAGGAGCA
Organism: Eubacterium sp.; assembly: GCA_017965495.1. GTDB lineage: Bacteria > Bacillota > Clostridia > Lachnospirales > Lachnospiraceae > Eubacterium_G. The sequence continues at coordinate 13,454 of JAGCPW010000044.1, forward strand.
CTAGTACAGTTTGAGATTGATACAAATGGTGGATTTGAACTAGAACTTGGAAACGACACTGGCGGTGGTGGAGAAGAAGAGACTACTCCAGCAGAAGACGAGACAGTTCAACCTCCAGCAAACGTTAAGGACATGGTTCCTGACAAGAGATTTAACCTAAGTCTTGGAAAAGATGTTTCTATTTCATCTATGTACAAGAATGAAGGTTCACAGAGCACAGATGTTTTAACAGACGGTAACTTAAATAGTAACTATGTATCAACTGACTGGAATAATTCCCTCACCAAAGACAGTGTAATCATTGATCTTGGAGGCAATTATAGGGTAGGTGATATTAATAAGATAGCCGTTCAGTTTAAGAACGACCAGGCGGTATTCTGCGAGAGCTACAAAGTAGAATACTCTACTGACGGTATTACATTTAATGCAGCTGAGAGCTTTAACATGACATGGGAGCAGGCGGATGCAGGATTTATCTTTAAGGATATGAATCTAACTCCAGCCATGAATTCAGTTAGATTTGTAAGAATTACATTTAATGGTCACAAGAACTGGGGATTCCAGATAAGAGAGGTAGCAGTACTAACTAATAACTCCCAGGCCAAACCTATCTTTGTTCCAGTTTGTGATAATCCTGCAGACTTTGAAGTTTCAAGTGATGAGCCACTTAAGATTCATTACAAGATAACAGCTGGTCCTAACCAGGATGGATATCAGTATGCAATATTCCTAGATGGAAACAGAGTGACTGACTTAAGAGGCCCAGGAGAAGGTTCGATAGATGCAGCTCTTGGAACACACAAAGTAAAAGTAGTATCTTACTACGATGGAAAACTATCTGAAGGTATAGAAGATACTGTAGAAGTAGATGATGGTTCAATGAGAAACTATGTAAATACTTCAATCAATTTCGCTCTTAACGCACATGCCACACTTGAGACATTTGACGATAGAAACGAGGGAAGTAAAGATCCTCAGATGCTAACAGATGGTAACATCAATGGAAACTTCAATATGACAGTTTGGGGCGAAGATAATGCCACAGCTACTCTAGAACTACTAGAGCCAGTAGATATTGAAGATATAGATGAAGTTTTGATTAAGTATGTAAATGACATTACTTACGCTAAGGGCTTCAATGTTCAATTCTCTAAGGATGGAACAAACTATGAGACAGTTTACTCAAGAGATGATGGTAGTTATGCAGACCCAGTAGAGGTTAAGATAAATAAGAATGCTTATACTCAGGGCGATGTAAACTTTGTGAAAGTAAACTTCACTAAGAAGTCAGCTGGATATGGATATCAGATTCGTGAGATTGCTGTTCTTGGTTCAAAAGACAGCTACTTGCCAGCTAACCCTGTAGGACTTGCTGTTTCAAGTAACGCAGGCGGAAGTATTACAGTTAACTTCTCAGGCGCACTTGGAAGCACATCTATGTATAATGTATATGTTGATAACCAGATAGTAGGACTACACTTGCTAACTCCTGGTTCATACACATACAACCACATAGACGGTGGATTGCATACAGTTAAGGTTACAGCTATTAAGGATAACATCGAATCAAAAGGTGTTACTGCTAAGTTAACTATTGAGGACCCAGCTCCTCCAGTAACAGAGCCAGACTACGAAGATGACCCTGACGATCCACTATACACAAGACCAACTACTACAGCAAAACCTACTACCACAGTAGCCCCTACTACAAAACAAGGTGGTGAATCTACTGTACCTAGTGGTGATACTACAAAGGCTCCAGAGACAGCCGCTCCTACAAAGGCTCCTGGAAAACCAACAGTAAAACCAACAGATAAGTGCAAACCAGTTCCACCAGCTAAGGTTAAAGTTAAGAAAGCTACTAAGAAGAAGAGCGCTAAGAAACTAACAGTTAAGATTAAGAAGCTTTCTGGTGTTAAGGGTTATGAGGTTAGAGTTTATAAGTCAAAGAAGAATGCTAAGAAGAATAAGAAAGTAATCTACAAGAAACTTATAAACAAAAACAAAGCAAAATTAGTTATTAAATCCAAGAAACTTAGACGCAAAAAGAAACTCTTTGTTAGAGTGAGAGCAAGAAAGTTTGACTGTGGAAAGTATGTTTTCGGAGCTTTATCTAAGCCTAAGAAAGTTAAGATTAAATAACTAAAATAAAGGAATAATAAAGAAAAAGGGACTTTTATATGAAGTCCCTTTTTTATATAATATTTATGATGAGTATATTTGATAGAACGGAATTATTAATAGGAGAAGAGGCACTACAGACACTTAAAAACAAAAGAGTGGCTGTTTTTGGTGTGGGCGGCGTAGGAGGATATGCCGTGGAAGCCTTAGCTAGAACGGGTATAGGAACGTTAGATTTGGTAGATAAAGATGTGGTGGATGAAACTAATATCAATCGTCAAATCATTGCTTTACAGTCTACTATTGGAAAGCCAAAAGTGGAAGTAGCAAAGGAAAGATGTTTAGATATAAACCCTGAAATGACAATAAATACACATCAAGTATTTTACTTACCTGATACCGCAGATGAGTTTGATTTTACAGACTATGACTATGTGATAGATGCCATAGATACAGTGACTGGAAAACTGCAACTTATAGAAGCAGCTAAGAAAGCCAATGTCCCAGTGATAAGCTCGATGGGTGCAGGAAACAAACTAAACCCAGCAGAGTTTGAAGTGGCTGACATTAGTGAGACATCTGTGTGTCCTTTGGCGAAGGTGATGCGAAAGGAATTAAGGGACAGAGGAATTGAAAGCTTGAAGGTGGTTTACTCGAAAGAAGCACCTATCAAAATAGAAGCTAGAAGTCCTGGCAGTGTGGCGTATGTGCCAAGTGTAGTGGGGCTGATAATAGCATCGGAAGTTATAAAAGATTTATTGTAAGGAGAGAAAACAATGAAAAGAATTATTAGTTTGGTATTAGTTGTTGTAATGGCGTTTGGTTTTGGCATGACAAATGCTAAAGCTGAAAATCTTGTTGATGAAGGTGGAAATGATCAGCACAGAGCAAAACATTACACATATGATGGAGCGCAAGTGGATGAGGCATTCCAAAAAAATCAGGTGAAGGACTTGTATAATGCCCAGAAGATCCTAGTGCCTTCAAATATGAATAAAGTCAAAATTACTGAGACAGAAGATGGTATTAAGTTTTCTGGAAAGAGAGCCAATCTACAAGCGGGAAGAATTGATATCAATAAACAGTTTAGATTCGGTGATAACTATGTTGGAAGATTCTCTATTGAGGCGACTCGTGCAGTTGCAAAACCAATAACTATTAAATTCTACATAGATGCGGATATTAATCCATTCTGTTCGATTGCCATTGGACGCGAGGGAAGAATCGACCCTGTTCGTGAAATAGAAAAACAGGAACAGTCAAGAGTTGTAATGGAGGAAGTGATTACAGGACATCATTCTCTTTCATTCTCATTTGAAACTGACTGCGAAGAAGCTGAAGTGACATTCAAGACTTTTGAGTTTGTGCAAAGCGCATTGCCTGTTGTTTCTTTTGATATAGACGAAGACGAAGGTACTGTTGATGAAATGAACACATCTAAAAATCACTCTGCAGAGTGCCACGGAAACATGAATATCAACGTACCTGCTGGATATACAAATGAGTATTCAAACAACCTTGTTAGTGCAAGTTACCCAATGGAATATATCCGTGGTAGAGGTAACTCAACTTGGATGGTAGACAAGAAACCTTACAAGGTTAAGCTGGCAAAGAAGAATGGCCTTCTTGGAATGCCTGCAAACAAGCACTGGGTGCTTTTAGCAAACGTTTATGATAATTCAAAAATTAGAAATAAAATGACTTACGAGCTGGGCAGAAGAATGAACATGCCATTTACACCAAAGAGTGTGCCTGTGGATGTTGTTATGAACGGCGAATACTACGGACTATATTACTTGAGTGAGCAGATAAGAGTGGGCGAAAATAGAGTAGATATTCCAGATCTTACAGAGACTAAAACTGAGCTTACAGATGATGAGATTACTGGTGGATATTTGCTAAGCGCTGAGGATGATGAAACAAATCCTAACAGATTCTTAACAAATAAGAAAAAACCATTCTTTATTGAGTCTCCAGCAGCGGAAGATTGGCAAAATGCTGAGACTACTTTTGACGAAGTCAAAGACTATATACAAGGATATGTAAATAAGTGTGAGGAGGCTATGTATAACGATGATTACAAAGCTGATGATGGTACTCCTTACACAGATTTGATAGATGTTGATTCTATGATTTCTTACTACTTGTTCCAGGAGTTCTCTCAAAACGGAGATGCCTATGCAAATGGTAGTACGTATTTCTATAAAGATAGAAATGGCAAGTTATGCTTCGGACCACTTTGGGATTTCGATTATGTAGCTTGGGCAGGAAGTGATTATGAAGAAGCACCTATTTATCAATTCCAGAACCAGTTTGAAGTGTGGAATGGAAGAATGCTAAGAAACCCTGACTGCTTTGCAAGATTAAAAGAGCTTTATGCTGATATGAAAGCAGAACTACAAGACATGATTTCAGATGGTGGATACATTGATAGTTTGTATGATTATTTGGGCACATCTATGTATTATGACATCGAGAAAAACGGCTTCTACGAGCACAATGGTGATGCGGAAGAGCCATATGTTTACTCATTTGAGAAAGAGAGTCAAAGACTTAAAGATTGGATTAGCGGAAAGATAGATTTCGTAGATGAGAATATCGATAGTTTGCAGCCAACACCTATTAGCATTGTATTTGAAGTAGATGGTCAGGTGGTAAGCGAACAGCAGATTCTAAAGGGAGATTCAGTAGAAGTACCTGCAGATCCAGAAAAGCCTGGACATACATTCCTAGGCTGGTATTACGATAGTGATGGAATAGAAGAAGAGTTAAATCCTAATATGGACTTTGACGAGGACATGACTATTTATGCTAAGTTTGCTTCCGATAAGGATGTAGTGCCAGTTACAGATATTGTTCTTAGAACTGACGATGTTTACGAAAAAATAAGTGAAGGTGCATATAGCATAAATTATACAGTTAACCCAGGAAGTGCTACTTTTAAGGAATGTGAAATCACATCTTCTAACCCAGAAGTAGCGACAGTGAATGTAGATTATGTAGGTTCTTTTGTAGACCTTAAGGGCGTAGGAGATACTACAATCACTTTGACATCTCACAATGGCATTAAGAAGAGTTTCGTTTTACATGTAATGCCAGAAGACTATCCTGTGGAAATAGAAGATGTAGAGTTTGGCGATGGTCCTATCAAATTAAAGGTGGGCGAGTCAAAGGTTATTGATTTTAAGAATGTGCCTGAAGAATCGCCTGTTTGTACAGATATAGAGTTTTTAGTAGGTGATATGGGTGTGGCAGAGATGTCTGACTTTGGAATTATTACTGGAAATAAAATAGGTAAGACATTTATGCTTGCACAGTATGATGAAACAAGAAAACTAATTGAGGTAATAGTGGAAGGTGATACTCCAACACCACCTACACCACCAGCACCTACAGTTAAGAAAGATGAACTTACACTTTACGGAGAATTCCTAAAGGCAGATAAGAGTGCTAAGTACTATTCAGTAATTATGCCTACAAACGGTGGCAAACCTCTTTTAGTAGTAGCAAATAAGGTTGCTAAGAAGAAGTATGCAAAAGCTGCTACAGTTTACACAGTTCACAACAACAAAGTAGTGAAAGTTGGAAACATTAAGGGTAAGAAAGGTTATCTAAAATATCAAAATGGCCAGATAGTTGCTAAGTTTGGAAAGAATAGCGTTGCTTACTATAAGGTAAGTAAAGCATGCTTCACTGGAGCTAAGTATACTAAGAAAAAGAAGAAGTATTATAGATACAAATTAAACTGCACTAAGTTTATCAAGAAGAAAAAGATTTCTAAGAAGAAAGGCAAGAAATATTTGAAGGCAAAAGGTACAAAAAGTATTGTATTTACCGCCAAATAGTCTTCAATATATGGTATAATTTTAGACAAATTGAGGTACTTGAAAGGAACTATTATGAAAAGAGTTTTACTTAAACTAAGTGGAGAGGCTCTAGCTGGTGAAAAGGGCCAGGGCTTTGACGAAGATACTTGTGTAAAAGTGGCCAGCCAGGTCAAAAAGATAGTAGACAAGGGAGTGGAAGTAGCCATTGTTATAGGTGGCGGAAACTTCTGGAGAGGCCGTACATCTGAAAAGATTGACAGAACTAAGGCTGATGGCATTGGAATGCTAGCTACTATCATGAACTGCATGTATGTGTCAGAGATTTTTAGAACAGAGGGTATGGACACTGAAGTTTATACACCATTTGCTTGTGGCACATGGACTAAGTTATTTAGCAAAGACGCTGCAGTGGGTGACCTTAAAGCTGGAAAAGTTGTTTTCTTTGCCGGAGGCACAGGACATCCTTACTTCTCAACAGACATGACTATGGTTCTACGTGCTATTGAGATAGAGGCTGATTGCATTTTAGGTGCAAAGGCTGTGGATGGAGTTTACGACTCAGATCCTAATGTCAATCCAGATGCTAAGAAGTACGATGAACTTGCTATTTCAAAAGTAGTGGATGACAGACTAGGAGTAATAGATTTAGCAGCTAGTGTGCTTGCTCTTGAAAATAAGATGCCAATGATTCTCTTTGGACTAAACGAGGAGAACAGCATAGAGAGAGTAGTGGCTGGTGAAGATTTAGGTACAAAAATTACAGTTTAAATATATCGGATTTTGTAGGAGGAATTATTATGCAAGAGATACTTGATAAACATGTTGAAAAAATGGAGAAGTCACTTGATAACTTGAAAGGTGAACTTACACAGATTAGAGCGGGTCGTGCTAACCCACATATCTTGGACGGAATTAAGGTGGATTACTATGGCACACCTACACCTTTAGCACAGGTTGGTAACGTTTCTATTCCTGAGTCTAGAATTATTGCTATTCAGCCTTGGGACGGTTCAATGCTAAAAGAGATTGAGCACGCTATCAATGAAGCTGAGATTGGTATCAACCCAACTAACGACGGTAAGGTTATAAGACTTGTTTTCCCTGAGCTTACAGAGGAGAGAAGAAAAGACCTAGTCAAAGATATCAAAAAACTTGGCGAAAATGCTAAGGTTGCTATTAGAAATATCAGACGTGACGGAATGGATCACATCAAGAAAAAAGGTAAAGCTGATGGCGCTCCAGAAGATCAAGTAGCAGATTTTGAAGATGAACTTCAAGAGGCTACTGACAAATATGTTGGTAAAGTGGACGAAGCAGTTAAGACTAAATCAGACGAAGTAATGACAGTCTAGAAATAGATTAGAAAGTAGGAGGAACTTCGGTTCCTCTATTTTCGCGTAAGGAGATAAAATGGGAAAATACGATTTAACTGGTCTAAATATTCCAGAGCATGTGGCAATTATCCTAGATGGAAATGGCAGATGGGCTAAGAAGCACCACGTTCCAAAAAATGTAGGACACTCAAAAGGTTCTGACAATGTAGAAAAGATAGTGGAAGCAGCTCACGATATGGGTATTAAGTATATCACTATGTATGCTTTCTCTACTGAGAACTGGAATCGTTCAGAAAAAGAAGTGAATGCTTTGATGAAGATACTTCGCGATTACTTAAAACAGTGTCTAAAAAAATCAAAAGATAATAATATGCGCTGTCTTATAATCGGTGATAAGACTGGGCTTGACCAAGATATTAGAGATAGCATAGATGAACTAGAAGAGTTCTCTAAAGACTTTGACGGAATCACATTTATCATTGCGCTTAATTATGGAAGCCGCGATGAGATTAGACGTGCGGTTCAAAAGATTGCTGCTGATTGTAAGTCTGGAGAGATGGACCCTAGTGACATCACAGAGCAGACTATTAGCGATTCTCTAGATACTAAAGGTATTCCAGACCCTGATTTATTGATTAGAACTAGCGGAGAGATTAGACTTTCCAATTTCCTTATGTGGCAGTCAGCTTACACAGAGTATATTTTTACAGATGTTTTATGGCCAGACTTTAAGCCTAAACATTTGATATCAGCTATAGAGGAATACAGCAGAAGAGATAGACGTTACGGCGGAAGAAACGAAGACGACGAAGAGTAGTTATTAGCGTAGAGGAAAAACGACAGAGAGGTTATTATGGGAGTTTCAAATTTTGCAAATAAATCATTTGTGACAAGAACACTGAGTGGAATAGTAATGGTTGCGCTATTGTTAGTAGGTCTAACAGTAGGTGGCGAGTACTGGGGAGGAAGATGGTTATTCTTCGCCAATATGGTTATTTCACTTATAGCAGTGTACGAATTATACAAGTCATTCGATATGCACAAAACTATGATGGGATTCACAGGTTATGTGGCACTCATCGCATATTACGTGCTTATTTACTTTGACCAGTATTCAGTAAGAATCCTAGGAAACACCATCCACGGCAAAAGATTTATGATGATCTTTATGGTTATGTTCTTGGTTATTTTGTTTGCGGAGTATGTTTTCTTATATCCACAATACAACGCCAAACAAGTGGCAGTAGTATTTATGTGTATGGTTTATGCTGGAGTTATGCTTTCATATCTTTACATCACAAGAATGGAGTATAACGGCTTGTATACTGTATGGCTAATCTTTATTGCAAGCTGGGGCTGCGATACTTGCGCATACCTAGCAGGCGTGGCATTTGGTAAACACAAAATGGCTCCAATACTTAGCCCTAAGAAATCAGTGGAAGGTGCTATCGGCGGTGTTTTAGGTGCTGCATTGATAGGTGGAATTTACGCATACATCTTCCAAGACAAAATAGATAAGATTCCACATCCAGTTTTAGTGTTCGCAGTGATTTGTGCTGTGGCAGGACTTGTTTCAATGACTGGTGACTTGGTGGCTTCAGCTATCAAGAGAAATAACAACATTAAAGACTACGGAAAAGTAATTCCTGGACATGGTGGAATTATGGATAGATTTGACAGTGTAATTTACGTAGCTCCAGTTATCTGGTTGCTCGTTTATATAATGACAGGAATGAGTTTAGATTAAAGGTGACTTATGAAAAACATTTCGGTGCTTGGCTCCACGGGTTCCATTGGAACTCAGACTTTAGAAATAGTTAGAGCCAATGAAGATTTAAAAGTAGTAGCATTAGCTGCTGGATCCAATATCGTAAAACTAGAGGAGCAAATTCGTGAATTTGCCCCTTTGTTAGTATGTGTGTTTGATAGTGATGCGGCCAAAAAGCTAGCCGATAACATTTCTGACTTAGAAGTTAAAGTAGTATCAGGAATGGATGGTTTGATTGAAGCTGCTACTTTAGATGAAGCCGAGATAGTAGTTACTGCATTTGTCGGAATGATTGGTATCAAGCCAACACTTGAAGCTATAAAGGCAAAAAAAGACATTGCGCTTGCAAACAAAGAAACATTAGTTACTGCAGGTCATTTGGTGGTGCCTTTGGCGAAGGAAAATAATGTGAAGATTCTTCCAGTGGACTCTGAGCACAGTGCAATATTCCAGAGTTTGCAGGGAAATGAAATGAATAAAATTGATAAGATTTTACTCACTGCATCAGGCGGACCTTTTAGAGGTTGGACTGTTGATGAGATGAAAGATATCAAGGTGGAGGATGCCCTTAAACACCCTAACTGGGCAATGGGTCAAAAAATAACCATTGACTCTAGTACAATGGTTAACAAAGGATTAGAAGTTATTGAAGCAAAATGGCTCTTTGGCGTGGGACTTGATGATATTCAGGTAGTTGTTCAGCCACAAAGTCTTATTCACTCAATGGTTCAGTATGAGGACGGCTGCATTATTGCACAGCTTGGAACTCCTGATATGAAACTTCCAATCCAGTACGCTCTATATTATCCAGAGAGAAAATATCTTGCTGGTGACAGAGTGGATTTCGAGCAGATTAGCGAAATCAGCTTCGAAAAACCGGACCTTGATAATTTTAAAGGATTAAGACTAGCTTACGAAGCAGCAAAAAGAAGTGATGAGATGAGTAAACAAGATCCATACTTTGGCGATTCTATGCCTACTGTTTTTAACGCAGCTAACGAGAAGGCAGTAGCAATGTTTTTGAATCGCGAGATTGGATATTTAGATATAGCGGATACTATTGAGTACTGTATGGAAAAACACGAAGTAATTGACAACCCATCTTTCGAGCAAATACTGGAAGTTGAAAAATGGGTTTACGAGATGATAGAGGAGAAGTATAAGTAATGCAAACATTTATCGGCATAATTATTGCTATTTTAATATTCGGACTACTCGTTTTGATCCACGAGTTTGGACACTTTATTTTTGCGAAAAAATTTGGTGTTACAGTGGAAGAGTTTTCAATCGGAATGGGCCCAAGACTTTTAAGTAGGGTTGCTAAGAGTGGAACTAGGTATTCTATCAAAGCACTTCCTATTGGTGGTTCTTGCGCCATGCTAGGAGAAGATGAAGACAATATGGAAGAGGGGTCTTTTAACTCCAAGCCAAGATGGCAGAGATTCTTAATTGTATTTGCAGGACCACTCTTTAACTTCTTGCTTGCATTTCTTTTGGCGCTGATTGTGATTGGATTTGCTGGAACAGATCCTTCATATGTCACTCATGTGGAAGGAGAAGCGCCACAAGTAGTTACCCAGTCAAAGGACAGCGGCAAAAAAGTAGAAGAGAAGATGAAGGCAGCTGCTAGAGCCAATGCTGTAGAATTGCCAAAGTCCCATGCTTACGAAGCAGGACTACGCAAGGGCGATAAGATTACAAAGTTTAATGGCGCTTGGATTTCTATTGGTAGAGAACTATATGTGGAAGAGTACACTAGTCCAGTAGGAAAAGATCCAATTACTTTGACGTACGAGCGAAAGGGCAAGAAGCACACCATCACTTACAAGCCAGACAAAGAAAACAAATACCTTCTTGGTATCAGTTATAGTTCGGGTGCTAGTGCTCCAGTAATCTCACAAGTTACTAAAGATTCTGCTATGGCTAAAGCAGGAGTTTTGGCAAACGACGAGGTTGAAAAGATAAACGGCACACCTATTTCATCAGGTGAAGAGATAAACAAATACTTAGAAGAACACCCGCTAGATGGAAGTGAAGTAACTTTCGTATTAAAGCGCGGCAATAAAACTATTACAGCAAAAGTTAAACCTGTTAAGCAAGATGTTTACTCTGCAGGTTTCAGTTATAACCTAGCAAGAGAGCGTCAGGGCTTCTTTGGAACAATCAAGTACAGTTTAGTAGAAATGAGATACGAAGTTTTCACTGTACTTAAGAGTTTGAAGATGCTTGTAACTGGCGGAGTTTCAGCTAATGAAGTTTCAGGACCAGTTGGTATTGTGAGTGTGATTGGTGACACATACAAAGAAAATTCACAGCACGGTTTTGGTATAACACTTCTAGCGCTACTTAACTTAGCGATAATGCTTAGCGCTAACCTTGGTGTAATGAACTTACTTCCTATCCCAGCATTGGATGGTGGAAGATTATTAATTTATATTATTGAAGCAATCACTAGAAAACAAATTCCGAAAGACAAAGAGGGAATGATACACTTTATTGGTTTTATTCTCTTGATGGCACTTATGATATTCCTAGTGTTTAACGATGTTAGGAAACTCATAATGTAGCACGGTGAAAGTGAGTTTAGTATGTTTAGAGATAATACAAAAGAAGTGAAGATTGGTAATAAAGTAATAGGTGCAGGAAACCCTATTGCTATTCAGTCTATGACTAACACTAAGACTGAAGATGTGGAAGCTACTGTAGCTCAGATTAAAGAGCTAGAGGCTGTCGGCTGCGATATTATCAGATGCGCAGTTCCCACTATGGAAGCGGCAGAGGCTCTCTCTAAGATTAAAGAGCAGATTAACATTCCACTTGTTGCAGACATTCACTTTGACTATAAACTTGCGATAGCCGCTATGGAAAACGGCGCCGACAAAATCCGTATTAACCCAGGAAACATTGGCTCAATAGAGAATGTTAAAGCAGTGGTAGATGTGGCTAAGGAAAGAAACATTCCTATTCGTGTGGGTGTAAACTCAGGATCACTTGAAAAGCCTATTTTGGTGAAGTACGGAAAAGTAACGGCTGAGGGCATAGTGGAAAGCGCCCTCGATAAAGTTAAGATAATAGAAGATTTAGGTTACGATAACCTAGTCATTAGTATTAAATCATCAGATGTAATGATGTGCGTAAAGGCTCATGAACTTATTGCTAAGGAAACTAATCATCCTTTGCATGTTGGAATTACTGAATCAGGCACTATCACATCTGGTAATATCAAATCATCTATCGGCCTTGGACTTATTTTGAACCAGGGTATCGGTGATACTATCCGCGTGTCTCTTACAGGTTCGCCTCTTGAAGAGATTAAGAGTGCAAAACTTATTCTTAAAACACTTGGACTTCGAACTGGTGGTATCAGTGTTGTTTCATGTCCTACATGTGGAAGAACAGAGATTGATTTGATTGGGCTTGCTAACAAAGTGGAAAACATGGTCACAAAGTATGACGATCTTAATATAAAAGTGGCAGTGATGGGTTGTGTAGTGAACGGCCCTGGAGAAGCCAGAGAAGCCGATATAGGAATAGCCGGCGGCAAAGGAGAAGGCCTACTCATCAAAAAAGGTGAGATTATCAAAAAGGTTCCGGAAGAGGAACTTGTAAACGTATTAGAGGAAGAATTGAAAAATTGGGGAAAGTAAATTGAAAAAGTTTTTTGATGTATTTCAAAACTTAAAATTAAAAGATGATATAAAAGCTCTCTTTGAAGATGTAACGGTAATTAAAATTACTACTAACAGAGATCACACAAAGATGAGAGTATATATCGAAAGTAGCAGACTTATAGAAAAGTCTGCTATTTATGATGTGAAAAAAGCAATTGAGCAAAGTCTTATGACTGGCAAACACATGGAAGTTCAAATCATTGAAAAGTACAACCTTTCTAGCCAGTACACAAGAGAATATTTGTTAGAGGAATACAAAGAAAGCCTAGCAATGGAGTTTGGTGAGAAGTCTCACAGCTTGGGTGTTAATTTCAAGAAAGCCCCTATGCATTTTGACGGGGACAAGTTAGAGATTAGCTTTATCAAGTCTATCGTGGCTGAGTCCAAAGTAAATGAGATGGCAGAAGATTTGAAACGTATTTTTGCCGAGCGGTTTGGAATGCCAATAGAAGTGGAAGTGTTCATGAAAGAATCTCAGGGAAGAAGATTTGAGGAGCACAACAAAAAGAAAATAGAAAACGAAGTTCAGGCTATTATGAAAAAGAGTCAAAAAGAGCCAGAAAAGAAAGAGACTGTGACTGACGAAGACGGCAACGAAGTTGTGGTTAAAAAAGTGACTAAAGCTTCCGCCGAAGACAAAGACGGTGTAGTCTATGGCAAAGACTTTGACTTAGACGATGCTAACAACAAGAGAATTATTAGCGACCTTAAGGATGTGTATGAAGGAACAGGTCGTGTGATTTGTAAGGGACAAATCTTTGGAATAGATTCTAATGAAACTAGAACTGGCAAGTTCATTGTGAAGATGGATATTACTGATTTTACTGACAGTATCACTGTAAAAATCTTTTTGCCAAATGAGGCTGTTAAGGATGACTTTTTATCAATCGTTAAAGAAGGTACTTTCATTCAGGTGCTTGGTAGCGCTTTGTATGATGACTTTGATGGTGAAGTTGAAATTACAAGAGTGGGCGGAATCAAGGTTATCCCTGGTTTTGCTAAATCTTTGCGTGAAGATAATGCAGTAGAAAAGAGAGTAGAACTTCACTGCCATACAAAGATGAGTGATATGGATGCGGTTACTGACCCTGGTGATTTAGTTCAAAGAGCGTATGACTGGGGACATAAGGCTATAGCTATTACAGATCACGGTGTAGTTTTGGGATTCCCAGATGCACATCATCAGTTCGAGAGTATAAAAGCAAAATGCAAGAAGAATAATGAAGAGTGCGACTTTAAGGTTATTTACGGAGTGGAAGCTTACCTTGTAGATGACATCAAGGGTATTGTTGTGAACCCTAAAGGTCAAAGACTGGATGATGAATATGTAGTCTTTGACTTGGAGACAACAGGACTTAGTGCCATTGCAGATAGAATTATTGAAATAGGCGCAGTTAAGATTAAGAATGGTGAGATTGTTGATCGATTCTCCACTTTTGTAAATCCTGAAAGACCTATTCCATACAAGGTGGAAGATTTGACAGGTATCAATGACAACATGGTTAAGGACGCACCAAAGATAGAAGAAGTTCTACCACAGTTCTTAGAGTTTGTGGGCGATTCTGTTTTGGTTGCACACAATGCTGACTTTGACGTTAGTTACATTGAAGAAAACTGTAGACGTATGGATATTGAATGCGACTTTACATCAGTTGATACTATGAATATGTCGAGATATCTTGTGACAGGACTTGCAAGATATAAACTCGATACGGTGGCAAAGGCTTTGGAAGTGCCACTAGGTAATCATCACAGAGCTGTAGATGATGCGGAGTGTACTGCTAAAATATTCCAAAAGCTAGTGACGAGACTTAAAGAAGATGGCGTGAAGACTTTAGATGAAATAAATCCAAAGGCAGATGATTCAAATGAGTTCAAGAGCAAACTAACTTCTTACCATGCAATCATTTTGGTTAAGAACTTAGTTGGCCTTAAGAATCTTTATAAATTGATTTCAATTTCTCATATTGAGACATTCGCTAGACGCCCTCGAATTATGAAAAGCGATCTAGAAAGACTTCGTGAGGGATTGATTCTTGGAAGTGCTTGTGAGGCAGGAGAACTTTATCAAGCAATCCTGCAGAATGTTCCTGCAAAGGATATTTCAAGAATTGCAGACTACTATGATTACTTTGAAATCCAACCAACAGGAAACAATGAGTTCTTGCTTAGCGAGAGAACTACAAAGAAGAAGAGAAGTATCGTGGTAGATTCAGTTAAGGATCTCCAGGATATTAATAAGCGAATATATAATCTTGGTAAGAAGATGGGCAAGATGACAGTTGCCACATGTGACGTTCACTTTATGGACCCAGAAGATGAACTTTACAGAAGAATTATTCAGAGTGGAAAAAAATACGATGATGCAGACCAACAGCCCCCATTATATTTGCGAACAACAGAAGAAATGTTAGATGAATTCGACTACTTAGGAAGTGATATAGCAGAAGAAGTAGTCATTGCAAATACAAACAAGATTGCGGATATGATTGAAACTATCTCGCCTATCTATCCAGACAAGTGTCCTCCAGTTCTTGAGAATTCTGAGGAGAATTTGCGTGAGATGTGCTACAAGAAAGCACACGAGATGTATGGTGATGAACTTCCAAGCATTGTTAAAGAGCGTTTGGATGTCGAACTTAACTCAATCATCGGTAATGGATACGCCGTTATGTACATAATGGCTCAAAAACTTGTTGCAAAATCTACTGAAGATGGATACCTAGTAGGATCTCGTGGTTCTGTTGGTTCCTCGTTTGCAGCAACAATGTCTAGTATCACAGAGTGTAATCCATTGCCGCCTCATTATTATTGTGAGCATTGTCGTACATCAGTATTTGAGAATGAATATTCAGCCTCAAGCGACGTGGACGAAGAACAAGTCAAAAAATTGCAAGGTCACATAGTTGAAGTCCGCCGCGACGGTGGTGTAGGATTTGACTTGCCGGATGGTATTTGTCCTCACTGTGGTGAGAAGATGAAGAAGGATGGTCTTGAGATTCCGTTTGAGACATTCCTTGGCTTTGGCGGAAACAAAGAGCCTGATATCGACCTTAACTTCTCCGGAGACTACCAAGCTAGAGCTCACGCTTACACTGAGGAAATGTTTGGTAAAGGAAACACATTTAGAGCAGGCACAATCTCTGGCGTTGCTGAGAAGACTGCGTTTGGTTTTGTTAAGCATTATTATGAAGACCATAATGAGCAGAAGAGAAAAGCAGAGATTGAGAGAATAAAAAATAAACTAACTGGTGTTCGTAAGACTACTGGTCAGCATCCGGGTGGAATTGTTATAGTTCCTCGTGATAAGGAAATTTATGACTTTACACCAATTCAAAAACCAGCAAATGATATGAACACAGATGTTATAACAACTCACTTCGAGTATCACGCAATTGATAGTAACTTACTAAAACTTGATGAGCTGGGACACGACGATCCAACCATGATTCGTCGTTTGGAAAAATACACAGATACAGACGTACGTAAAGACGTACCTTTTGACGATCCAAAGGTTATGTCGTTATTCGAGAGTCCAAAGGTACTTGGCATTACATCTGCAGATATTGATGGATGTCCAACGGGCTCACTTGGACTTCCAGAGTTAGGCACAGACTTTGTTATTCAGATGATAGTTGACACAAAGCCTACTAAGTTCGCCGATTTGGTACGTTTGGCTGGTTTGTCGCACGGTGCAGATGTTTGGCTTGGAAATGCACAGCTTCTAATTAAAGACGGAAGATGTACTATTTCATCAGCTATCTGTACACGTGATGATATTATGGTTTATTTGATGGACAAAGGAATTGATCCATTGATAAGTTTCGAGATTATGGAGCATGTCCGCAAGGGTAAAGGACTTCTAAACTACATCGACAAAGAAGGAAACGAGATAGACGAAGAACAAATCATGCGCGACAACGATGTTCCAGATTGGTATATTTGGTCATGTAAGAAAATTTCATACATGTTCCCTAAAGCTCATGCCGCAGCATACATTATGATGGCTTTGCGCGTAGCTTGGTACAAAGTTTACCATCCGCTTGCATACTACGCTGCATTCTTTGGCATCCGTGCAAAACAGTTCAACTACGAAACAATGTGTATGGGCGCTCAGAAGTTAGAATTTGAATTTAATAAAGTAAAAGAAAGAATCAACAACAAGACATCTCAACCAAAAGACGATGCCATATACTCAGACATGAGAGTAGTACAAGAAATGTACGCTCGTGGTTTCGAGTTCTTACCACTAGATATTTACAAAGCAAAGGCTCATGACTTCCAGATTATTGACGGAAAGATAATGCCATCGCTTGATAGTATCGAAGGAATGGGAGACAAGGTTGCAGAGCAATTAGAAGAGGTGATTAGCCATATGGATGGCCCATTCCAGTCGAAGAAAGAGATGCAAGAGAAGTGTGGTGTGAATAAAACCGTGACTGAAAAGATGACGGAACTAGGATTGCTGGAGGGCATGAAAGAAGATAGCCAATTATCAATTTTTGATTTATAAATAAATGTGATAACCACTTGAAAAAATCGTTATAACGTTTATAATAAAAGTAGAGATACTAATCTCTATCATCACTTAAATAAGAGGAGTGACGGTTCTGACTCCTCGGTAAACAAAAAGATAACCGGAGAGATGAGAGGAGTGACGGTTCTGACTCCTCGGTAAACAAAAAGTTAACCGAGTGATGATAAAAAAGGGAGAGAAACAGAGGGTAAATGCCTGGAGTTTTTCTCCTTTTTTATTGCACTAAAATCATATAAATAAAATGTTGCAAAAGAAAAACAAAAAGAGTATAATGTGAATTCTAGAGCTACCTCTATACGGTATGCGGTTAGCCTGGACCTAGACAGTATAAATGCTGTTGATGGGAAAGGAGGTGATAATATGACAGTTTATGAATGCATGATGGTATTCCTGAATCTGCTCTCCATTATCATTCTCGTCTTTTTAGACGCAAAAAAATAACCGTGCCGAGACGGTTATTTTTTTAATAAAGTAATCGCAAGGCTAACCGTATACCGGTAGCTCTTTACACTGTTAATATAAAACAAATATTATTATAAATCAAGATATATGGTAAAATAATTTCAAGTGGAGGTTTGAATATGGAATTAGTAGATATATTAAAAAAGAGAAAAAGTATTAGAAAGTATACAGATGAGAACATTTCAGATGAAGTGTTAAATCAAATTATAGAAGCAGGAAAACTGGCACCTTCTGGTCGCAACAAAAAGCCAGTGCGCTTCATATTAGTCCAGGACAAAGAAACCCTAGAGTACCTTTCAAACACAAGAAGTCACGGATCACAAATACTAGCTGGTGCAAATGCAGCCATAGTGGTGATAGGTGATAGTGAATTATCTGACACTTGGATAGAAGATTGCTCAATTGCAATGATGATCATGCAACTTAGAGCCACAGAACTTGGCATTGGAAATTGCTGGGTTCAAGTAAGAGGAAGATATCTAGATGAAACTGGTGAATTAACGGCAGACCTAATCAAATCTAAACTTAATATTGAAGATAAATATTCAGTTGAATGTATGTTATCACTAGGAATGCCAGCAGAAGACTGGCGTGAATAAATAAAAAAGCACTCCGTTTGGAGTGCTTTTTACAGCTCGTAGGGGAATTGAACCCCTGATTCCGCCTTGAGAGGGCGGCGTCTTAACCACTTGACCAACGAGCCAAGACCAAGATTTATTATAACAATAATCTATATATTTGCAATAGTTTTTTGTAAATGTTAAAGTAGAAACAGTTATGGAATGGATTAGAAACAAAACAGTTTTAATAACGGGAGCATCATCAGGTATAGGACGAGCTTTGACGGAGAAGCTTGTCAGATACTATGGTTGTCGTGTGATTGGAATTGGACAATCTGAAGAAAAACTGCACTACGTGAAGACTAACCTTACTTATATGACAGACTTCTTTGAGTACAGAGTATTTGATGCTAGCCAGGAAGAAAACTGGGATGTTTTGGCGATGGAGCTAAAAAAAGAGGGAAGAAAAATAGACATTCTTATTAATAATGTAGGAACGCTCCCTATGCTTCAGCGAGTTAATAATTATAAAGAAGATGTCATTAGAGATACTTTTGACGTAAATTATTATTCATATAGATATGCAGTTAATGCATTACTACCTATATTAAGAGAGTCTAACATGCCAGGCATTGTAAATATTGTAAGTGCAGATGCGCTTGTTCCTTTGATAGGTACATCAGCACACTCCGAGAGCCAGGCAGCGCTTTTGTCGTACTCAAAGAGTCTAGTAGCAGAGCTTGGACGTGAAATGTATGTGGGATATATGATTCCAGGATTTGTACAGACGGAATACTTCAGAAATCAATATAAAACAATCGATAAAAAGTTATTTAAAAAGATAAAACTTACACCAGAAAAGGCAGCAGAAAAGATTACTAGAAAGATCTTAAAGCAAAAAGTAAGAGGTTTAATAGGAAGAGACGCCAAATTTATGGATAAATTTTCAAGACTCTTCCCAGCGCTAAGTGTTAAATGGTACGAAATTAAGGTTAAACACTCTAAGACTAAACTGTTTGAGAACGTCAAATAAGCCTTGACATAATGAGTTTATACTTATATAATGCCTATTGTGAACAGAATACTAGAAGAAACGAAAAGCAGTCCGAAAGGGCCGCTTTTTTCTATGAATTAGGAGGACAAATGTCTAAACGAAAAGATGTAGAGGCAAAGACCGAAGAGTTAGTTATGCCCCTTATTGACGAAAAAGGCTTTGAGTTTGTAGACACAGAGTTTGTAAAAGAGGGAAGTAGCTACTATTTAAGGGTGTTTGTGGACAAACCAGGTGGTATTACGATAGACGATTTAGAGTCGGTATCAAGACCACTTAGCGACAAACTAGATGAAAAGGATTTTGTCGATGAACAGTACATCCTAGAAGTTAGTTCGCCAGGACTTGGCCGACCAATGAAAAAGGATAGAGACTTCGATAGAAACTTGGAAAAGGTTTGTGAAATCCATTTGTACAAAGGTATAGATGGCGAAAAAGAGATAATAGGACTTTTAAAGTCTTATGATAAAGAAACTATTACCATTGAAACAGAAGAAGGTAATGAAATACAAATAGACAGAGCAAATGTTTCTCTGGCTAGAGAATATATTGAGTTTTAGGAGGATATTAGAAAAATGGCAAGTGAATTTATGAAAATTATTGAGGCACTATCAAAGGAAAAGGGCATCGAGAAAGATGTTTTGTTTGACGTGATCGAGACTAACTTACAGGTTGCTTATAAGAACAACTTTAAGAAAGAGGAAAACTCACACGTAGTTATCGATAGAGAGACTGGTGAGTATCACGTTTATTCAGTGAAGGAAGTTGTTGAGGAGAGCATGGATGATATTTCAGAGATCAATCTAGAAGATGCTAAACTCATTAATCCTGATGCAAAGATTGGCGATACAGTAGAAGTAGAAGTTGATTCAAAAGACTTTGGACGTATTGCTATTTCTAGTGCAAAGAATGGTATCCTTCAGAAACTTAAAGAAGAAGAGAGAAAGAGCGTATACGATAAGTATATCGAGAAGAAAGGTCAGCTTATCACTGGTATTGTTCAAAGAATCAATGGAAGAACAATCAATATCAGTCTAGATAATGCAGACACAATTCTAACAGACAAAGAGCAGGCTCCAGGTGAGCACTTTAGACCACACGATAGAATTAAACTATACGTGGTAGATGTTAAAAACGAGAAGCGTGGTCCTAGAATTATTGTTTCTAGAACTCATGCTGAATTAGTTAGAAAGCTATTTGAACTTGAAGTATCAGAAATAGCAGATGGCACAGTTGAGATTAAGGGCGTGGCTAGAGAAGCTGGTTCTCGTTCAAAGATTTCAGTTTACTCACACAACGAAGATGTGGATGCAGTAGGTGCATGTGTAGGTGTTAACGGCGAGAGAGTTAACGCTGTTGTTGATGAACTTCAAAATGAGAAGATTGATATCGTTACTTGGAGTAACAACCCAGCGATCTTAATAGAGAACGCACTTAGCCCATCAAAGGTTATCGACGTTTTGGCTGATCCAGAAAACAAGGAAGCTACAGTAATTGTTCCAGATTCACAGCTATCACTTGCTATCGGTAAAGAAGGTCAAAATGCACGTCTTGCTGCTAAACTTACTGAGTATAAGATTGACATCAAGAGTGAGGCTCAGGCTAAGGAAGAAGGAATCCAGTACGTATTTGACGAGGAAGACTTCTATGATGATGAGTACTATGATGGCGAGTACGAGGATGAGTACGATGACGAGTACGATATGGAATACGAAGATGAGTACGATGAGGAAGAAGAGTACGATGCTGAGTATGACGACGAAGTAGAAGAGACTGACGAGAAGGCTGACGATAAAGAAGAAAAGGAAGATAAGGACGAAGACGCTAAAGAGGAGGAATAAACTATGGCAAAAATGAGAGTTCATGAAGTTGCCAAAGAATTGGACGTTAAAAGTAAAGATGTAGTTGAATTCCTCGCTAGTGAAGGCGTCGAAGTCAAAGCACAAAGTTCAATTGAAGACGACAACATAGAAAAAGTTAGAAAGCATTTTGGCGGAGCCGCTAAAAAGTCTGACGACAAAAAAGAAGAAAAGCCAAAGAAAAAGACTACTAAAAAGAAGGCTGAGTCAAAGGAAGAAAAAGCAGAAGAGAAGGCTGAAGAAAAAGAAGAAGAATCTTCAGATGAAGAAGAAAAGAAACCACGTGTGATTATTACTAGTCGTGGTGTATTAAAGACAGGCGAAGGTTCTAAAGACGGAAAGAAGAAACGTAAACACAGAAGCTCAAGTGAGCACAAGCACCACGGTGAACACAAGAAGCGTAAGAAAAGATCAAGTTCTTCTGAGTCTGAGGGAACAACAAAGAAAAGAAGAAAGAAAAAATCTACTGACGAGGCTGCAGCTAAGGCTAAGGAAACTGAGAAGAAGACTGAAGAGAAGGCGGCAGAGAAGCCAGAGGAGAAAAAAGAAGAAAAACCTGCTAAGCCTAAGAAGAAGGGCAGAAAGATTACAGGTCCTGTTTCTGATGGTAAGAGAGGCGGAGTTGTAAAGAAAGCTGCTCCATCAGACGATGGTGAAAAGCCAAGTAGAGGTAGAAAGCATCGTCCAGAGAAGATGGAAGTGCGTAAAGATGATGCACCATCTAAGGGTAAAGGCAGAAAGAAAAATAATAAGAGAAGAGATAACAGAAACGCGGATAGAAGATTTGAGGATGGCCCAAGCGGCAGAAAGGCACGTGACTTCTCAAAACAGAAACTTACTAAGCCTAAGAAGAAAGAAGAGAAGCGCGAAGAAATCAAAGTTATCGAAGTGCCAGACGTTATCACTATTGGCGAGTTAGCTGAGAGAATGAAGATGACTTCATCAGATGTAATCAAAAAACTTTTCTTAGAAGGTAAGATGGTAACAGTTAACACTGAGCTTACTTTCGAGGATGCAGAAGAGATTGCTATTGGCTATGACATCATCTGCGAGAAAGAAGAAAAAGTAGACATCATAGAAGAGTTGCTTAAGGAAGACGAGGAGAACGAGGCAGATATGGAAAAACGTCCTCCAGTAGTCTGTGTTATGGGTCACGTTGACCACGGTAAAACTTCACTTCTAGATGCTATTAGAGAGACAAACGTGATAGAAGGCGAAGCTGGTGGTATCACACAGCATATCGGTGCTTCTGTAGTTGAAATCAATGGAAGAAAGATTACATTCCTTGATACTCCAGGACACGAGGCGTTTACTTCTATGCGTATGCGTGGTGCACAGTCTACAGATATCGCTATCTTAGTAGTAGCTGCTGACGACGGTGTTATGCCACAGACAGTTGAGGCTATCAACCATGCTAGAGCAGCTGGAATTGAAATCATTGTTGCAATCAATAAGATTGATAAACCAGGTGCAGATATAAACAGAGTTATGCAGGGTCTATCTGAGCACGAACTCCTTTCAACAGAGTGGGGTGGAAATGTTGAGATGGTTCCAGTGTCAGCTAAGTCAAAACATGGTATTGATGACCTTCTAGAGATGGTTCTTCTACAAGCTGACGTACTTGAGCTTAAGGCTAATCCTAACCGTGAGGCTAGAGGTATCATTGTAGAGGCTAAACTAGATAAAGGTAAGGGACCTGTTGCTACAGCTCTTATCCAAAAGGGTACACTTAAGATTGGTGACCATGTGGCTGCTGGTGCCACACACGGTAAAGTGCGTGCTATGGCAGATCACAGAGGTAAAGCAATCGAAAAAGCTGGCCCATCTACACCAGTTGAGATTCTTGGTCTTAACGGTGTTCCAAATGCCGGTGAAGTATTTGTATCTACAAAGACTTCAGCAGAGGCTAAGGACTTTGCCGCTACATTTGTAGAGGACAGCAAGCAGAAGATGCTTGAGAAGAATAAATTTAGAATTACACTTGAAGATCTTAACTCACAGATTGAAGCTGGTGAACTTAAAGAACTTAACCTTATTGTTAAGGCTGACGTTCAAGGTTCAGTGGAAGCTGTTAAGCAGAGTCTAACTAAGCTTTCAAACGACGAAGTAGAAGTTAAGGTTATCCACGACGGTGCTGGTAACATTTCAGAGTCAGACGTTATTCTAGCTTCTGCGTCAAACGCAGTAATCATTGGATTTAACGTTAAGGCTGATGCTTTGGCTGAGGAGACTGCTCGTAACGAGAAAGTTGATATCAGACTATACGATGTAATCTATAACGCTATTGATGATATCGAAAGAGCTATGAAGGGTCTTCTTGCTCCAGTATACGAGGAGAGTGTTACAGGACACGCAGAGGTTCGTCAAATATTCAAGGCTTCTGGTGTTGGTAATATCGCCGGTGCATACGTGGAAGACGGTTGGATCGAGAGAGGATGTAAAGTCCGCATCACTCGTGAAGGCGATCAAATCTTTGAAGGTGATCTTGCTTCACTTAAACGTTTCAAAGATGACGTTAAAGAAGTTAAAGCTGGATTCGAGTGTGGTCTTGTGTTTGAAGACTTTGACGATGTACAAGAGGGCGACAGAGTAGAAGCATACGTAATGCACGAAGTTGCTAGACAATAAAACTATAGCGAGCATATTTGCTCGCTAATAGTGTTTAAGGATGAAATTATGAAAAAAGGTAGTATTAAAAACAACCGAATAAATATGGAAGTTCAAAGAGAACTTGGAGTTATCATCAGGGAACTTAAAGATCCAAGAATTGCAATGATGACAACAGTAGTGGCTGTGGAAGTGGCTACTGACTTAAAGACTGCAAAGGTATTTATCAGCGTGCTAGGTGACGACAAAGCCAAAGAAGACACAATGGAAGGTCTAAAGAGTGCTAAAGGCTTTATTAGAAAAGAACTAGCGCACACTATTAATCTACGTAATACTCCAGAGTTAGAATTTGTATACGATGAGTCAATCGAGTATGGAATGAAACTTTCAAAAATGATTGATGATTTGCATGTGGATTCAGACGATGAGTCAGACTCAGAGGAGGCTTAATATGATGAAGATTAATGACATTATTGGTGATGCTACAAAGATTGGTATAGCAGGACACATCAGACCAGATGGAGACTGCATTGGTTCTTGTATGTCTCTTTACAATTACCTAAAGAAGAACAGACCTGAACTTGATGTGAAAGTTCATCTTGAGTATGTGGACCCTAAATACACAATTATCGATAACACAGATGATATAGACACTGGAGATTTTGACGGAACAGTTTATGATTTGTTTATCGCACTTGATACAGCATCAGTTGATAGACTTGGCAAGAACGCTGAGTACTTTGAAAAAGCAAAGAGAACATTTTGTATAGATCATCACAAGAGTAACGATGGTTACGCAGATGAAAACATAGTAGAGGCAAATGCTAGTTCAGCTTGTGAGGTTTTGTTTGACACTTTGGATGTGGACTTGTTTGACGAGAGTATCGCTGCTCCTATGTATATGGGAATTGCTTGCGACTCAGGCGTGTTTAGATTCCAAAACACAAAGCCAAGAACTCTACGCATTGCAGCAAAGATGATGGAGTTTGGTATCAACCACAACGAAATCTTAGAAGAGACTTTCTATAAGAAGTCATACAACCAGATGATGATTACAGCTAAAATCCAGACTAACACAGTTGTCACTATGGATGGCCAAGTAATCTATGGTTATTGTACAAGTGAACTTATGGAAAAATATGGTCTTACCACAAATGACCTAGATGCAGTAATTGCTTCTATTAGAAATGTATCAGGCGTGGAAGTTGCTATGTTTGCATACCAGCTTGATGAGAATAAATACAAAGTGAGCCTTCGCTCAAAAGACAGAGTAGACGTAAGTAAGATTGCGGTTACCTTTGGCGGTGGCGGACACAAAAGAGCTGCCGGCTTTGATATTGAGGGCGACAAAGACAGCGTAATAAAAGACGTACTTGCAGAAATAGAAAAAGAGTTTTAAATGATAAATGGTGTAATTAACGTATACAAAGAGCCAGGTTTCACATCGCATGATGTGGTGGCTAAGTTGCGTGGAATATTAAAACAAAAAAAGATTGGTCATATGGGAACGCTTGATCCAAATGCGGTGGGAGTTTTGCCTGTTTGTCTTGGAAAAGCAACTAAGCTTTGCGACGTTCTATCCGAGAAAGACAAAACATACAAAGCCACACTTTTACTAGGAACAGTAACCAAGACTCAAGATATCTTCGGCAAAGTCACAAGCAAAGCTTTAGAAGAAGAAATTGAAGCTTTGGACGAAGAGACGGTTATCAAAACTATCAAAAGTTATATTGGTGACTACGAGCAGATTCCACCTATGTTTAGCGCAATCAAAATCAAAGGTCAAAAGCTTTACGATTTAGCTAGACGAGGAGAGGAAGTAGAGCGCCCAGCAAGACATTGCAAGATTATTGATATAAGAATTTTAGGAATTGAACTTCCAAGAGTTTTTATAGAAGTAACTTGCTCTAAAGGTACATACATTAGAACACTTTGTCACGACATTGGAAAAGACTTAAGCGTTGGTGGTTGCATGGAAAATCTAACTCGTACCCAGGTTGATAGATTTAATGTGAGTGATGCAGTACTTTTAGAAGATATTGAAAAAGCTAGAGATAATGGCACATTAGATAGCCTTATCACACCAATAGATGACATCTTAGATAGTTACTCAAAATGCGTGGTTTCAGATGAAGCAGAAAAACTCGTTATGAATGGAAACATTTTTACATCGGGCGATACCAAGTTTAAGATGAACCACGAAGATGGACAGATAGTCCGAGTGTACAAAGAAGATGATTCATTTATCGGACTTTATAAATATTACGCAGGCAAAAGAATTTACAAACCAGAAAAAATGTTTATTTAATTATGAAAATTATTGAATTTAGTGATGGAATAAAACTAAATAATACAATCGTTACAGTTGGAAAGTTTGATGGAATCCATAAGGGTCATGAAAAACTTTTAGACACAATGGCTGAAAATGCCAATGGTCGTAAAAAAGTGGTTCTTACCTTTGCAGATTCACCTGATGCTTTTCTAAACGACGAGAGCAAGAAGAGTATTTTCACTGAGACAGAAAAAAGACTTATCTGTGATGCTTTGGGAGTGGATGTGTATATGAGTATGCCTCTTACCAAAGAGTTTTTGAGTATGACTCCAGAAGAGTTTGTGGAGAAAGTCCTAAAAGATAAAATTGGTGCTACGGAAATTGTTTGTGGTCCTGATTTTAAATTTGGCGCTGGCGCCAAAGGAGACATTTGGTTTTTAAAAGAAAACCAAGTCAAAAACAATATGGCTGTTACAGTTATTGAAAAAGAGCAGTATCACAACACAGACATTAGCAGTACAGAGATTAGAGAAAAGATAGCCGAGGGCAAGATAGAAGAAGTAAATGAGATGCTAGATCATCCATATACTATTACTGGAAAAGTGGAGAAGGGAAAAAGTCTTGGTAGAACTATTGAACTACCAACAGCCAATATTATTCCAGACCCTAATAAACTTCTTCCCCCTAACGGCGTTTATAGAACAGTAGTTTACTCAAAACATATGAGTTATCCTGCCATTACAAATATTGGTGTTAATCCAACTGTGGAAGATACAGAGGAGATTAGAGTAGAATCACACATCTTGAATTTTAAAGATGATTTGTATGGCGAGATTATAGATGTAAGATTTTATGAGTTCATTAGACCAGAGAAAAAATTTCAGTCTGTGGACGAATTAAAGGAACAAATCATGAAAGACATGTCTAAATTATTAAAGCAATAAAGTCCTTTACAATATATGGGGCGTATGCTAATATATCTAAGCATGTTTAAAACCTACACGAAGTGCTTGGACACTCCGACCGGTACTTTAGTGTAAGGGGATAATAAAAATAGGAGGTAAAAACTATGATTTCAAAAGAAGTTAAGGCTAAATTAACTGAAGAGTATGGTAAGTCACCTACAGACACTGGTTCACCAGCTGTACAGGTAGCTATCCTTACTTACAGAATTGGCGAACTTACAGAGCATCTAAAAGACCATGCTAAAGATCACCACTCAAGAAGAGGTCTTCTAAAGATGGTAGGTAAGAGACGTGGACTACTTGACTATATCAAAGCAAATGATATTGAAGAGTACAGAGAGTTAATTGAAAAGTTAGATATTAGAAAATAATGAACAACAAAGAGTTTCGCTTTTGCGAAACTCTTTTTTTCGCGAAGCGAAATCAGAATAACTGCCCTTTCAAAATCATCTATCATATCGCGAAGCGAAATCAGAATAACTGCCCTTTTAATCTGGCCAAATTTCATTTATAATAACACCTAGGTAAAAGAAAACCGGATTAATAATAAGGAGGAAGTTATTATGTCGCAAAATGTAACATCAGCTTTAACAATTATTTTAGCAATCGTTGCAACAATTGTGGGAATTGTATTTTTCTTACCACAAAAAAACAAAAACAAGTTTGGTAAGGTGTTTTCAAAGTTTCACGATTTCTTTAACTTTAAGACCCTAATCGTGGACTATGTATTGAAAGGCATGTATATTCTTGCCACAGCAATGTGTATCTTTGGTGGTTTCTTCACAATCTTTACAGTGAAGACATATTACACTACTACAGGCACTATGTTTAATCAAACTAGAGAAGCGCACAGTAGTTTAAGCATTGAAAATGTTGGAACAGGAATTTTGATTATGATTCTTGGCCCAATTATTGTGAGAATAGTATATGAATTGATTATGCTAGCAATTATTGGAGTTAAGAACATTATTGAAATCAACAAAAAGATGGAATGTTGCAGTGATGGTGAGTCAAAGACTGAAACTGAGGAACCTACTTTTGTAGAGGAACCAGTAGTTAGTGCTCCTGTAGAACCGGAAGCACCAGACATACCAGACGATACACCAACAGTTTAATAAATCTAAATAGAAAAGGATGGTTTTCAAGTTTTGAAAACCATTCTTTTTTTTATTGAAATTTTGTGAGATAATACTATCTAGCGAAAGAGAACGGATTAATTATAGGAGGTTTATTATGTCATACTACAAAAAGATAGTAGCTGTGATTTGTGCAGTGGCTCTTGTGATAGCAGGAGCAGCTTATGTTCCAACAGGAGTTAAGGCTAAAGATTTCTCACAGCTTACTTACAAAGACATTAGAGATAATAATAACACTGAGTTTGATCAAAAACTAAAAGGAGCACAGTATGCTGTTTATGATGACAGTAGAAATATTAGCATCTTTCAGTTCCAAAATGTTGCTTTTAGTGAACTCTATATAGCAGATGGCGGATGGAGCGCAGATCAGTTAAAGGCTACAGTAAATGGAACAAGTGTTACTGTGGAAGGAGCTGGCATTAGAATTATAAATGCAGCTACTGTTTTGACTAAGAGATATAATGAGGTATCTCTCACATGGAGTGGTGGAGAATGCCTAATTATTGTTTTCTGTCCAGCCATAGAAGATGAAGGAGAGGAGACTGGCGAATCTACATCCACACCAGAGAGTCAAGTACCATCAGGTGAGACTACCAAAGCAGTGGACCCTACATCATCAGTTGTTACTACATCACCTTCAGAATCAACCACTATTCCTGATGCTTCGTCTCTTCCAAAGAAAGCTCAGGGATTAAACCCACAGGTTAAAACAGACCAATACAATATAGATAATGCAGTGCTTTTGGCTTGGGCTAGTGTAATGGAACCAACTAATCCAGAATACGACCCATCGGTATTTACATACAATTTATACATTTACAAAGATGGAAGCCAAGTGACAAAAGTTTGCAATGTATTTAATGGTTGTATTTTAGGTGGATTATCAAGTGGAACATACGGTTTTGCGGTAGCCGCTGTTAATGCTATGGGCGAAGGTCCAAAGTCAGATACAGTCAATGCTACTATCACTGGCGGAACACTTAATTACACACCAAAAACAGAGTACACTGGACCAAAGATTCCAGATGGTTTCGCAATTACTTCTGCAGACCCTACATATCAATCAACCGTTCCAGCAGAGCAGAGAAGAAATACTTTGCAGGTGGCTTGGGCAGCAAGTAATGCAAACCCACTATCCCCTGGATATGATACATCAGTAACAGGATACAATGTATATGTATTTAAGGCAGACACTGGTCAGCAGTACAGAAGAGTGCATGTGGATGGAATAGGCTCTAACACAGCAATACTTAAAAATGTTTCTGCTGGCAGATACGTATGTTTTGTGACAGCAGTTAATGCCAACGGAGAATCAGGAATGGCAGCTCCTGGACTTAGCCTGCCATCATCAGTAGAGATAGAAGGAGATGTAATTGACAATGCTCAGGACTTTGATTATCCAGATCAGCCAGACCTTCCTTTGGGATTAGTTATAAATGAATTAGAAGCAGCTGCAGGAGGATTTAGCATAGCTTGGTCACCTGAAGCAGATTTAACAGGACAAAGAATAAACGTCTTTGTAAATGGCGTATGTGTGAAGTGTGGAGCCAATG
Organism: Eubacterium sp.; assembly: GCA_017965495.1. GTDB lineage: Bacteria > Bacillota > Clostridia > Lachnospirales > Lachnospiraceae > Eubacterium_G. Next base: position 43,177 of record JAGCPW010000044.1, read on the forward strand.
ATTCAGCGGACCCTACATACCACGAGAAGAGATTAAAACCAGGAACTTATGAAATAGCAGTTACTTCACAGTTCACTTCAAATAATGTGGAATCATTCCCACTTACTAAGACAATAGTAGTGGGTGGAGATGGAACAAATACTCCTGAACAAATAGCAGATCCTTCATATTCAGGATATGTTCCACCACAAACAGACCCTGCCACTCAGGCTACTAGCGAAGTGACAGAGGCGCCTAGTGATGTCACACAGGCTCCAACTGATGCTACACAAGCACCTACAGATGAAACAAATACTACAAAGGCATCTGAAAGCACAGTGGCACCAGTAGATACAACAGCAGCACCTGTTGAAACTACAAAGGCCCCAGTAGTTACTACAAAAGCAACTACTAAAAAGCCTAGTGCAAAGGTTACTGTTGGTAAAACTAAGGTTAAAAAGTTTACTAAGAAGAAATCTGCAAAGAAAGCAAAAGTTAAACTTAAAAAAGTGGCTGGAGCTAGTGGATATCAGATTAGATATGGTATTGGAAAGAAACTTAAGAAAGCTAAGACTAAGAATGTATTTAAACTTAAGTTTACTTTGAAGAAGTTGAAGAAAAACAAAAAATACTATATTAAGGCAAGAGCTTTTAAGAATGTTGGTACATCCAAAATCTTTGGCGCATGGTCTAAACTAAAAAAAGTTAAGTTTAAAAAGTAGGAGAAGATTATGAGATTCAAAAAATGGAGACTTCTAAGAGGCGTTTTAAGGAAGACACATACTTACAAAATAATAGTTGCGTTTTTTGCAGTGTTCTTTCTTATCGCATTAATCATCTGGTTAAATGATCCAGCTATACATACCTACAGACAAAGCATTTATTATTGCTTTATGATTGCATCATCCGTGGGTAATGGAGATGTAATTGTAAGTACTACACTAGCTAGGATTCTAACGATGTTTTTATCTGTATACTCACTGTTTGCGATAGCTATCGTTACTGGTGTAGTAGTAAGTTACTACAACGCATATACACAGATGCAGTTTAGAGATTCTATCGAGAACTTTACTGAGAAGTTAGAGCAACTTCCAGATTTGAGTGAAGACGAGTTAAGAGATATAGCGGATGCAGTTAAGAAGTTTAGAATGAAATAATCTTATTAACAATTATTTAAATATGTATTATACTAAATTAGGGGTTGATTTTATCATCCCCTAATTTTTTTAAAGAGGGTGAGATGGATGGGTCCGGAACAAATAGTTGCAATTATTATATTTGTCGCAATGTTCGTATTGATAGTCATCGACAAAATTGAAAGACAATACGTCACTTTAGGATGTGGCGTGCTTACAATAATTATGTTTTTCGTTTTCTCACAGCTCGGATACGGAGCGTTCAGTGAAACGATGAATGTAAGATCGATTATCAAAGATCAGTTTTGGCTTGTTACAGGACATGCATCAGAAAATGTAACAGGTATTAACTGGGCTACTATCATATTTATCGCAGGAATGATGATAATGGTAGAGGGAATGGCACACTCTGGTTTCTTTAGATGGCTTTGTCTAAGGTTGGCTAAGCTAGTGCATTATAAACCAATACCTTTGTTTGTGGCATTTATGATAATGTCATCTATCCTTGCTATGTTTATTGACAGTATCACAGTTATTCTTTTCTTAGCTGCAGTCACAGTGGAACTAGCAAGACTTTTGAAGATAGATCCAGTGCCTATGATTCTCTCAGAAATATTCTGTGCGAACCTAGGTGGTAGTGCAACTATGTGTGGTGATCCACCAAACATTATTATTGGAACATCTATGCATTACTCATTCTTTGACTTTATAACAAACACAGGACTAATCGCTCTTATTAGTTTGGTGTTAATCATTTTCTATTTCTTCTGGATTTTCAGAAAGAAACTAATAGAAGAAGAGCATATGACTATAGATACATCAACTATTCCTGAGCCAAAGGAAGCTATAGTAAACAAAAGAGATTTTGTTTTTAGTTCAATCATTTTTGGCTTGGCAGTAGTTTTACTTATAACTCATTCAATGACAGGACTTACAGTGGCAACTATTGGTATTGGAATTGCGATTCTAACGCTTATCGTTGCTGGCAAGAATGCACTTACTATTTTGAAGAGGGTTGATTACAAAACATTATTATTCTTCATCGGATTGTTTATAGTAGTAGGTGGTCTTGAAAAGACGAAAGTACTTGAGATTATGGCTAATGGTATTGGTCATATCAGTGGCGGAAATCCATACATTGTAATTACAATCGTTCTTTGGTTATCTGCAATAGCAAGTGCCTTTGTAGATAACATTCCATTTGCAGCTACTATGGTTCCTGTTATCATTGGTTTGTCTGGTGGACATGCACCAACAGCCATTCAAAAAGATTATCGTCATGTTTTGGCGTGGACGCTTTCAATGGGTACTGATGTAGGTGGTAGTGCTACACCAATCGGTGCTAGTGCGAACGTAGTTGGTACTTCAGTGGCAGCTAAACATGGTTACTTGATAGGCTGGGGCAAATACTGTAAGAGTGCAGTTCCTGCCACAGTAATCGTAATGTTGGTTTCAATGGGTGTAATCTTTATTAGATATAATAAAGAGATTACAGAAGTAATAAATAGCATCGCTAAGTAAACGGAGGAAGAGATATGGCAAAACAAGTAATTATAACAATCGGAAGAGAGTTTGGAAGTGGCGGTCATGAGATCGCGAGAAAGATTGCGGCTAAACTTGATATTAAACTATATGATAAAAACATCTTAGATGAAATAGCAGAGCAAAAGAATATGGAAACTGGCGAGGTGAGAGAACTAGACGAAAAACCAAGAGGATGGTTTGGTTCTAGAAGAGTTCGTGGTCATACAAATTCACTTCAAGACCATATTGCACAGATGCAGTTTGACTACATCAAAGAAAAATCAGAAGAGGGTGAGTCTTTTGTAGTAGTGGGAAGATGTGCAGAGCACGTGTTGAAAGATCACGATAGCGTAATCTCTATCTTCGTCTTGGCTGATGAAGATGTGAAAATAGAAAGACTGAAGAGAACAGACGGAATGGATGAAAAAGAAGCGGTTCGTGAGATGCTAAGACGTGATGGCATAAGAAAGGCTTATCACAATAGCCATACAGTTTCCAAGTGGCGTCATCCAGAAACATATGACCTTTGCATAAACAGTAGTAGACTTGGAATCGATGGTACAGTAGAAGCATTACTTGATTATATTAATAGAAGAATTGAAGAGATGAACAAATAAAAATACAAGCTCCTAGGTAGTTATCTAGGGGCTTTATTTATGCCTAAAAACCTTGATTTTTCCTTTATTTTAGGCTAGTATATGTAAGGTTACATAAAAGTTAAAAGAATTAAGAAAAGGAGAGGCCAAAAGAGTTGGCCGGAAGAAGAAATGAAAAGTTTTAGTATGGAAATTGGCGGCAAAACTTTAACAGTCGATATTGACAGAGTCGCTAAACAAGCAAACGGTGCAGCAATGATGCACTATGGAGACACGACAGTTCTATCTACAGCTACGGCTTCAGATAAGCCTAGAGAAGGAATCGATTTCTTCCCTCTATCAGTAGAGTTTGAGGAGAAGATGTACTCAGTAGGAAAGATTCCTGGTGGATTTAATAAGAGAGAGGGTAAGGCTTCAGAGAACTCAGTTCTTACAGCTAGAGTTATCGACAGACCTATGAGACCTCTATTCCCTAAGGATTACAGAAATGATGTTACACTTAACAACTTAGTACTTTCTGTAGATCCAGAATGTAGACCAGAAATCGTAGCAATGCTTGGTTCAGCCATTTCAACTTGCGTTTCTGACATTCCATTTGCAGGTCCTTGTGCTATGACACAAATCGGTATGGTGGATGGTGAGTTTATTGTAAACCCATCACAGAAACAGTGGGACGAAGGTGACCTACAGCTTACAGTTGCGTCTACAAAAGAAAAAGTTATTATGATTGAGGCTGGTGCCAACATCATACCAGAAGACAAAATGTTAGAAGCTATCTACATGGCTCACGACATTAATCAAGAAATCAATGCATTCATTGAAAAGATTTGTGCTGAAGTAGGAAAAGAAAAGCACGAATATGAGAGTCAGGCTATTCCTGAAGAGTTGTTTGAAGAAATCAAGAAGATTGTTACTCCAGAGGAAATGGAAGTAGCAGTATTTACAGATGACAAGCAGACACGTGAAGGAAACATTGCCGAGATTACAGAGAAGTTAGAGGAAGCATTTGCTGAGAACGAAGAATGGCTTGCTGTTTTGGGCGAGGCTATTTATCAGTATCAGAAGAAGACTGTACGTAAGATGATTCTTAAAGATCACAAGCGTCCAGACGGAAGAGCACTAGATCAGATTAGACCTCTAGCTGCAGAAGTTGATTTAATTCCAAGAGTTCATGGTTCAGCTATGTTTACTCGTGGACAAACTCAGATTTGTAACATCTGTACACTTGCTCCATTATCAGAATCACAAAAGATTGATGGACTAGATGACAATGTTACAACTAAGAGATATATGCACCACTATAATTTCCCTTCATACTCAGTTGGTGAGACAAGACCATCAAGAGGTCCAGGAAGAAGAGAGATTGGTCACGGTGCTTTGGCTGAGAAAGCTCTTATGCCAGTACTTCCTAGCGAAGAGGAATTCCCATATGCTATCAGAACTGTATCAGAGACATTTGAGTCTAACGGTTCTACATCAATGGCATCAACATGTTCATCATGTATGTCACTAATGGCAACAGGTGTTCCAATCAAAGCTATGGTAGCAGGTATCTCATGTGGTTTGGTAACAGGCGATACAGATGATGACTATGTACTTCTAACTGATATCCAGGGTCTTGAAGATTTCTTCGGAGATATGGACTTTAAGGTTACAGGTACTACAGAAGGTATCACAGCTATCCAGATGGATATCAAGATTCACGGTCTAACTCGTGACATCGTAGAAGGTGCTATCAAAGCTACAAGAGAAGCTAGACTATTCATCATGGATACATGTATGAAGCCAGCTATCGCAGAGCCAAGAAAAGAGCTTAACGAGTACGCTCCTAAGATTGAGTCAATGCAGATTGACCCAGAAAAGATTGGCGATGTTGTTGGTAAGAGTGGTAAGACAATCAATGCTATTATCGAAGAGACAGGCGTTAAGATTGACATCACAGATGAAGGTATGGTTTCAATCTGCGGCGTCGACAAAGAAGCTATCGATAAAGCGAAGGAATATATCGAAATCATAACTACAGACTTCGAAGAAGGACAAATCCTTGAAGGTACTGTAGTAAGCATTAAAGAATTTGGTGCGTTCATCGAATTCGCCCCAGGCAAAGAAGGAATGGTTCACATTTCTAAGATTGCTAAAGAGAGAGTAAACCACGTAGAAGATTACCTAACACTAGGCGACCGCGTTAAATGTAAATGCCTAGGCAAGGATAGAATGGGACGCATTAGCTTCTCAATCAAAGATGCAGAATAAGCATTAAAAATATTTAAACAACAAAAAACGATGTTTTGCGAACGATTGTTAGTGAGCAAGCATCGTTTTTTGTTGGAGAAATTTATGTTATAATGTTTAAGACGCATTTAAACGGAGTTTAATGAGAAACATATATTTAGGAGGTTATTATGAATAAAAAATTACAGGGCGTTGGAATCGCAATAATCGTACTAGCAGTAGCTAGATGTATTTATAGAATAGTCAAAGTTGCAACTACAAAAGGATGGGTAGTTAAACTTGATGAAAAGACTATTAAACAATTCCAAGATCAAAAGTTGACAGCTGTTCAGGTAAATAATTATTTGAAGGGTACATTTATCACACTTGATGTTATCTTTGCAATCTTTGTAGTATTGGTTGGTGTTTTTGCTATCCGTGCAGCAAAGAATACGGCAAAGACAGGTGCTTTAAAAGTATTTGCAGTAATCACAATTATTGGAACATTATTGACAGGATTAAGAAGTGTTTCATTACCAAGCTGGATTTCAGTATGCTTTGCAGTAGTACAGTTAGCATTAATTATTTGTGCTTTGGTATTTGCTAGTAAGGCAAAAAAAGAGGCAATACCACAGCCAAATCAGGAGGTTTAGTAAATGAGCAAGCTGTTATATGTTAATGCGTGTATCAGAGATGAGTCACGCACTAAACTTCTAGCAGACGCCGTTGTTAAAAAATGGAATGGCGAGGTGGAAGAAGTTGATTTGACTAGCGGCGATGTAAAACCCCTAGACAAAGAAACATTAAAAGTAAGAATTGCTAAGCAGGAAGCAGGAGATTTTTCTGATCCTGTATTTGACTTGGCGAAACAGTTTAAAGAGGCAGAGGCTGTAGTGATAGCAGCTCCTTTCTGGGATTACAATTTCCCAGCTGTTTTAAAAGCATATATTGAAAATGTATGTGTGCACAATCTTACTTTTGAATATAATGAAAAAGGTGCTTGTAATAGTCTATCTAAAGTTAAGAAGGTTGTTTATGTAACTACAGTGGGTGGTGATAAGCAAGAGTTAACTTACGGTATAGATTATATTAAAACTGTTTTTAGAGAGTTCTTCGGTGTTAAGAAGACTTTTGCGTTTAAGGCGGAAGGCTTAGACATAGTAGAAAACGCTGGAAGAGTGCAAGAGATTCTTGATGAAACTCTAAAGAGAATTGATAGTTTCTCATTTGAAGATAAAATCATTGCTGACGATAATAGACCAGATGTTATTAGAACAGAGAATCTTACAAAGATGTATGGAAACTATGCAGCTAATAACAACGTATCATGTCACGTAAAAGAGGGCAGTATATACGGTTTGATTGGTAGAAACGGTGCTGGTAAATCTACACTTATGCGCTTGATTTTGGGTATGAGTCCTGTAGATCAAGGTACTATGGAAGTCTTTGGCGCGAAGAACGAAGACGTCGCCAAAGTCCGTAAGGATATTGGATTCATTATTGAAAATCCAACATTTTATGAATATATGTCAGCATATCAAAACCTTAAGTATAGAGCTGAACTTATTGGCTTGGAAAATCCTGATGCTGCCATTAAAGAGGCTATGGAAAAAGTTGGAATGGCAGATAGAATGAACAGCAAAGTAAAGGGATTTTCTCTTGGTCAAAGACAGTTGCTTGGTATTGCAAATGCCATTTTGGGTAATCCAAAGTTACTCATTTTAGATGAGCCAACTAACGGTCTTGACCCTATTAAGATTGTTGAAATAAGAAAGATGCTATTAGATATGAATGCTAATGGCACTACCATTATGATTTCTAGTCATATCCTAGGAGAGATGGACAAACTTTGTTCATGCTACGGATTTATCCTAGATGGAAAACTAATCCGCGAAGTGACAGAAGCAGAGATGCAAACTGAGTCTATCGATGTAGAAGAATTCTTTGTTGATATGGCGAAAGGAGGTCAAAATGCGTAGATTATTATTTGCTGAGTTTAATACAGTTTATAGAAAGCCGAAATTATATGTATTGCTAGCGATTCTAATCGTAGCTTTTGCATTGGGCGTTGTGATTGACCACTTTGTAGGTGGCGATATGTGGGGATATCAGATGATAGATATATTCTATCCATTCCTAGCCATCATCCTAGTTACAGATATTACTCATAAGGAATATAAATTCCATACAATGAAAAACTTGATTGGTAGTGGTTTTAGTCGTAAGCAGATTTACTTTGGAAAATTAATTGTAACTTTGGGAAGTTCATTTGCATTCCTACTAGTTGCAGAAATTCTAAAGATTGTTTATGCGATTATTAATAATCATTTAGCGACAAAGATCTATCCAGTTGCAGAAATAGTAGATACTATAAGATGTCTTGGTATGTTTACAATTATCTTTATAATTAGTGTGCTTATTGTTTCTGACGGATTATCACTATTTGCATCGTTTGTATATGGTGTATTGTTTAACCCTATCTTTAGTCTTGCTGCGATACCACTTCAAATCTCCGACAAAGTGGCAAGCATAATCAAGGCTGCTTTACTAATTAGTACAGACGCATATTTGAAAATAGAACGTAACCCTAAGACGGCAGCCATTACAAGCGCTAAAATAATACCAAGTGGAATCATTTGGTGTGTAGTTGGTATAGCAGTGGCAGTTGGCTTATTGATATTAGGTTACGAAGTATTTAAGAGGAAAGAGTTTAAATAATGATTTACAACAATGTTTTGGAGTTTGTCGGCCATACTCCAATGGTAAGACTTAACAAAATGGTGGACGAAGATTCTGCACAGGTCCTTGTGAAATTCGAGGGCTTAAACGTGGGTGGTTCTATTAAAACTAGAACTGCTTGGCAGATGATTAAGAAAGCAGAGCAAGCGGGTGAACTAAATGAGGACAGCATTATAGTTGAACCTACTAGTGGTAACCAGGGAATTGGTTTGGCGTTGGTGGGCGCAGTTAGAGGCTATAAGACTATCATCATTATGCCTGACTCTGTCAGCGAAGAGCGAAGAAAATTAGTCGAACATTATGGAGCAGAAGTAAAACTGGTACATGATGACGGCGATATTGGAAAATGTATGGGCGAGTGCCTTGATATTGCGATGAAGATGAAAGAAGAGGACGACAAAGTATTCGTACCTCAGCAGTTCATCAATCCAAATAACATAAAGGCGCACACTCATCACACTGGTCTAGAAATAATGGAGCAGGTAGAGGGACCTATTGATGGTTTCTGCGCAGGCATTGGAACTGGCGGCACACTTTCAGGAATTGGCCGCGTTCTAAAGAACCAAAATCCTGATATTACTATTTGGGCTGTTGAGCCTGAAAATGCTGCAATACTTGCTGGCGGTAATATTGGAACCCACCTCCAAATGGGTATCGGTGATGGATTTATCCCAGGAAACCTAGACCAAGAAATCTACGATGATGTTTATATCGTTACAGACGATGAAGCAATAAACACCGCCAAAGACCTTGCAAGAAAAGAGGGTTTGATGTGCGGTATTTCAAGTGGAACAAATGTGGCAGCTGCCATTGCACTTGCAAAGAAATTAGGAAAAGGAAAAACAGTGGTGACGGTACTACCAGATACTGCCGAGAGATATTTCTCCACACCGTTGTTTGATGATTAAAATGAACGAAGAGTACAATTTTGATAAAATTGATGAACATAAAGTCAGTCAGAATATGATTGAACTGTTCGAAGAGTTGAGAGTAAGAAGAGATAAGTACAAAAAGTACGGACCTCTTTTTATTCTTATTTCTGGAGTATTTTTCTTGACACTCATGTTTAGCTTGGAGAGTAAAGTGTTTTTCTTGATACTCTGGGTAATATCAGTCATTTATTGTGCAGCGCTAATGATTAGATCTGAATACAGATATCATCAGTGCGCGAAATTACTTGGACTGATAGATGAAGAAGAGCAAGGAGAAGAAGATGAAGAAGATATTTAATATTTTTAAACATGATGCGAAGAATGTTTCCAAAAACATTATTATATTTGTCGTAATAATAGGTATTACAATTCTTCCAGCATTGTATGCGTGGTTTAACATTGCTTCGAACTGGGACCCTTACGCTAATACAAAGGATTTACCATTTGCCGTCTGCACCAAAGATGTAGGCTATAAATACAAGACTGTCGAGATAAATGCAGGTGATAGTATTGTGGAGGGCTTAAAAGGTAAGCCTCAAATGAAATGGGATTTCGTGAGCGAAGAAGAGGCAAAGAATGGAGTGAAGGACGGCAAGTACTATGCAGCCGTAATTATTCCTGAAGATTTTAGTGAAAATCTTTTGTCTATAGTTTCAGGGAATTTTAAACAAGCAAAATTACAGTACTATGCAAATGAAAAGAAAAATGCTATTGCTACTAAAATCACCGACAAAGGTGTCCAAGCAATAGAAGAAAGTATCGGCACAGAATATGTGGATACTCTTGGAAAAACTCTTGGTACAGCGCTAGGTTTAGCTAGTGATGAGATTACAAATAAAAAAGGTGAGTTAGCAGATAGAGTAGTATCTGATTTAAAAGATACTAAAAAAGATATAAAAACATTTAAGAGTTCAGTTGATGTTTTGATTGATACTCTTGATTCCATAGAAGATTTAGTTCAATCTAACAAAGAACTAATGCCTACAGTTAAGAAGAGTTTGAGTAAGGCTGGTGTCTTTAACGAAGACATCAAGTCTATCCTTACTGCTACTAAAGGTACAGCGTCTGATGTCACTGCTTCGCTAGAAGGTATTATGAGCGCGGGCAGTACTTATATGACAAATGTGGCTGATAAAGCAGATGAGGCATTTGGCTACTCAGACAGTGATCCACTAAAAGCGGCAGATAAATTAGAGAGAATGAACGTAACTAATCAGAAAATTATTTCTGTTAACAATAAGGTTATTTCAGTCTTAGAAAATATGCAGTCTAATTTAGGAATCAATTGTTCTAAGGCAATTAAGAGATTGCAGACTGCTAATAAAAAGCAGGAAGCAATAATAAGTGTTATTGATGCTTCTGTTGAAAAAATAAGATCGACAGGAAAAGTGCCTGAGAATGTACAGGCTCAAGTTAAGCAGGCTATTTCAGATGCCGACCAGGCTTTGGCAAAGGCAGAGAGTTCTTACCTTAAAGTAAAACCTAAAATCGATAAGCTAGTGAATAAGGCATTCTCAGTCTTTGACGATGTCTCAGAATTTATCAACGTCCTTAAAGCAGGACCAGATCAAATAGATAATGTATTAGACAGCGCGCTTGATACTACAGCCAATCTTAAAAAAGCCCTAAAGAATTTAAAGACTTTCTTAACTACTGTAGATAAAAGAATAGACAAAGTAATAGTTAAGGTAAAAGATGTGAAGGGAGATAATGTAATCGAAAACATAATTCTTCCTATCGTGAAAGATCCAAACGCTTTGGGCAAGTTTGTTTCTTCACCGGTATCATATGATACACATAGAGTTTACCCAATTAAGAACTACGGTTCAGCTATGGCACCATTCTATTCAACACTTGCTATTTGGGTAGGTGCGCTAGTGCTAGTAGCGGTACTTAATGTTGTGGTATCTAAGAAAGAAAGAGAAAAACTAGATAACCCAAACCCTTCACAGTGTTACTTTGGAAGATATTTGGCATTCTTTATTATTGGACAATTGCAGGCACTAATTATTGCACTAGGAGATTTGTTCTTCTTAAAGATTCAGTGTGATAGTCCAATATTGTTTATATTGACTTGTATGTTATCAAGTTTCGTTTATACAATGCTAATTTACTCACTCACTGTAACATTTAGTGTAATAGGTAAAGCTATAGCAGTAATTATTATGGTACTTCAAGTAGCAGGCTCCGGAGGTACATTCCCTATAGAAGTACTTCCTGGTCCATTTAAAGCAATGGCACCATTCTTGCCATTTAAGTACAGTGTAGATGCGCTCAGAGAGACTGTGGCGGGAGTAAACACAGCACATTACCTACAACAAATTGGATTATTTGCATTATTTATTGTAGTTGGATTATTTATCGGACTAGTGCTTAGAAAGCCTTGTCTAAAAATCATATCATTTTTTAATAATAAGATAGAGGAAAGCGATTTAATTATTTAATCGCAAAAGAAATTATGGCTAATTTAACAGAAGAGAAAAAAATCAAAATAGGATTAATCCTAAACAAAGTAAACACAGTATTGTTTGTAGCATTCTTTATAGTTGTTTGCGTGGTGGGAGTGTTACCAATGCCAGTTTTCCTAACGATAGTGGGAGTAATCTTTGTGGCATTTGCAGCATGCACCATTATTTCAAATAAATTTTTAAAGAACTATAAACCAGACAAAAAGAAGTAAGGAAACATTATGAAATTTAGACCTTGTATTGACATTCACAACGGAGCAGTAAAGCAGATAGTGGGTGGATCTTTAAATAAGGATTCGTCTACAGCATTGGAGAACTTTGTCGCAAAGCAAAGTGCCAAAAGATATGCTAAAAGATACAAAAAAGATGGACTAACTGGTGGACATATCATTATGCTAAACTCGCTAGATTCTCCTGCATATGAGCTTACTAAAAAGCAAGCGCTTAAGGCACTAAAAGCATATCCTGATGCTATGCAAATAGGCGGAGGAATTAATAATAGAACTGCTTCAGAGTTTATTAGAGCTGGAGCTACACATGTTATTGTTACATCTTATGTGTTCTTCGAAGGACGCATTAACTATGACAATCTAAAGAAACTAGCAGAAGCAGTGGGACCCGACAAAGTAGTATTAGATCTAAGCTGTAGAAAACTGGGAGATGACTATTTTGTAGTTACAGATAGATGGCAAAACTTTACCGAAGAAAAGGTAAATCCTGAACTGTTTAAAAAACTAGATCAGTACTGTGATGAATTCTTAGTGCACGGCGTAGATAGAGAAGGCAAAAGAGCAGGAATGGATGAAGAACTAGTTAGAATTCTTGCTAGTTACGAAGGAAAGCCAATCACATACGCTGGAGGTATTTCTAGCCTAGAACAGATAGAAAAATTTAAAGAAGCATGTGATGGGAAACTAGATTTTACAATAGGCAGTGCGCTAGACATTTTTGGTGGTAATTTAGCCTATGATGATGTGAAAAACTACAAGTAAAAATAAATACATAAATATATCAAAAAAAGCCGAAAATATCGGCTTTTTTGTTGCTTTTTTATATCGCAAAATCGCTTAAAATATGGTAAAATATAGGGGATTGTGGGACGAAATATAAAGGAGCGAATTAATGACAATAATTGAGGCAATAATACTTGGAATTATACAAGGTTTGGCGGAGTTTTTGCCAATCAGTAGTTCGGGACATTTAGCTATTGCTAAGTTCTTTTTTGGGTTTGAAAACAACTCAATTTCATTTGATGTGTTCTTGCATCTTGGAACTTTGATAGCTGTATTTGCAGTCTTTTATAAAGATGTTATTGAACTAATAAAAGAATTCTTTGGTATTGTAGCAGACATTATTTTCAATTTCGTAACATTACTTAGCGGCAAGAAAAAGCCTTTTAGAAAAATCATAAAAACACCATACAGAAGATTTGTAGTATTAGTTATTGTTTCCACTATCCCTACAGCTATCTTGGGTGTACTTATGAAGGACTTGGTAGAGGAGTCGGGAGCTACACTTTTAATTCCTGGCATCTGTCTACTTGTAACAGCCGTTATGCTATTTGTCTCAGATATGTTAAAAGACGGAAACAAAACAGAGAAAAACACTTCATGGGCTAATGCATTGTTCATTGGTGTGTGCCAAGGTATTGCAACAATGCCTGGTATCTCAAGATCGGGAACTACTATCACAGCAGGTTTGGTTTGTGGACTAAAAAGAGACTTCGTAGTTAAGTATTCATTCTTGATGTCTATACCAGCCATTTTAGGTGCAGTAGTACTAGAGATTCCTGATATGAAAGAAGATTTAACTTCTACACCAGCTATGTGTTATGTGGTGGGAGTTATAGTTTCAGCAATAGTTGGATATTTATGTATCAAAGCTATGCTAGTTATTGTTAAGAAAAAGAAATTCAAATATTTCTCATATTATTGCGCAGCTGTAGGTCTAGCAGCAATAATAGGACATTTTGTAATTAGTAATAAATAATTTGTGAGGTTTGAAAATGGCAAACAAAAAGTCAGGTAGTAAAAAGAAATCAACTGCCAAGAAAAACACAAAGTCAGCAGCTTCAAAGAGCGCTAGCGCAAAGAAGGCAGCAGAGACTAGAAGAAGAAATGCTGAGAAGAAGAGAAGAGAGGAAGAAAACAAGCTAAGAAGACAAAAGGTTCTTAGTGAAGTGGGCGTTTGGGTTTCAATCGTCATTGGTATATTCTTGCTTCTATCTAACTTTGGAATTTGTGGTGTAGTTGGAAACTTCTTTAAAGACATTATGCTAGGATTGTTTGGAACTATGGGATACTTGTTCCCAATAGTTTTGATCATAATCGTAGCATTGCTTTCATACAACAAAAAGAAAAATAGAACAGTAGTATTTAGAGTGGTTGGAACAGCGCTACTATTTATCGATTTTACATTGTTCTTCCACCTATTTACTTACTCTGATTCCAATAGAGCAGTTTCTTACTTCTACGATATTGGTAAAGAAGGTGAAGTTTGCGGTGGAGCTGTTGGTGGATTATTAGGAAATGGCTTACATGCAGGACTTGGAATGGCAGGAGCAGTTTTGATTGCAATTGCACTTCTTATAGTTTCAGTAGTTATGCTTACTGAGAAGTCTATTTCACAGTATCTAAAGAATAGAGGAAAGAACGCTATAGATAAGGCTAAGGAAGATGCTAAGGCTAGAAGAGAGTTTGAAGAATCTTATGAGCCAGAAGAAGGTGAAGATAGAGAAAGCACAAGACGTGGTGTTAACTTTGGCGCTACAGATATGAGCGATCAAAAACCTAAACGTGGTAGAAAGAAAGCAGAACAAACTCCAGAACCAGAACCTGTACCACCAGTAGAAGAAAAGAAACCTTCAGAGATTAAGATTGCAGGACTTGATGATCAACCTTCTATTGACGATAGTGATTTTGAAGAGAGCGATGAGTTGATCGAAATCAAAGATCCAAAGGATAAAGAGCCTAAACTTACACAAGACGGGGTGCTTCCAGAGCCAGCTGATGATGACAAGGTTCTTAACGGCGAGTATGAGCCAAAGCCTCGTGAAGAGATGAATCAGGATGCTAAAGATGCTATGGCTAGAAAACCATTTGATGCAGATGCTCCTACTGAAGTGGGTGAAGGTGAAGAGATGACAGACAAACAAAAACGTTTGGCTGACGAAGGAAAAGTAATTGCACCTACTAAGAAAGTATTTAAATATAAAAAGCCACCAATGACATTACTTGCAGATGGCGAGGCTGGTGGAAGTGATGTGACAAGAGCTGAACTAACACAGACTGCTAACAAGCTAAAAGATGTACTTGCAGACTTTGGCGTAAACGTTGAAGTTTCAAGTGTTAGTAAGGGTCCAGCTGTTACAAGATATGAATTGCAACCAGAGCAAGGAACACGTGTTAATAAGATTACTAACCTTGCAGATGATATAAAACTAGCAATGGCCGCTGAAGATATTCGTATTGAGGCGCCAATTCCTGGTAAGGCCGCTGTTGGTATTGAGATTCCAAATAGCGGAAGAGATATGGTCTATCTAAAAGACTTGCTAGGAACTCCAGAGATTAAGCAAAACAAATCTAACCTAGCATTCCCTGCCGGCAAAGACATCGCAGGTAAGGTAGTGATAGGTGATGTGGCTAAGATGCCTCATATGCTAATCGCTGGTACTACAGGTGCTGGTAAATCTGTATTTACAAACTCCATTTTGATGAGTGTACTTTACAGAACTACACCTAACGATGTTCGTGTTATTGTTATTGACCCTAAGGTGGTTGAGTTCCAAGTTTACAATGGAATTCCACACTTACTCTATCCAGTAGTTACTGACCCTAAACGTGCCGCAGGTATTCTTAACTGGGCAGTGGCTGAGATGACAAACAGATATAAACAGTTTGCCGATGCTGGAACTAGAGATATTGAAGGGTATAATGCAAAAGTAAAAGCTGGTGTCACTGACGAGAATGGACAGACTCTCGAGAAGATGCCACAGATTTTGATTATTATAGACGAGTTAGCTGACCTTATGATGGTAGCTGCCAAGGAAGTGGAAGAAGCTATTTGTCGTTTGGCACAGTTAGCGAGAGCTGCAGGTATCCATATGGTTATTGCCACACAGCGTCCTTCAGTTGATGTCATTACAGGTTTGATTAAAGCTAACGTACCATCAAGAGTTGCTCTTACAGTGGCTTCAGGTACAGATTCACGTACTATTATTGATATGAACGGTGCAGAGAAACTACTTGGTCTTGGTGATATGTTGTTCTACCCAGCAGGATATGTTAAACCTATCCGTTTGCAGGGCGCATATGTATCAGAAAAAGAAATCAAAGATACAGTAGACTTCATTAAGGCTAACAGTAGTGAGGCGCAGTATGAAGAAGGTATTGATGCTAAACTAACATCTGATGCTGAAGCTGCAGCTGGTGGCGGAGACAATGAGAGAGATGTGCTCTTTGGCGATGCCGGAAGATTGTGTATCCAGAAAGACAAAGGCTCCACAAGTATGATTCAAAGACAGTTTAGAGTAGGCTTTAACAGAGCGGCTCGTATTATGGATCAACTATACGATGCTGGAGTGGTAGGACAAGAAGAGACTAACAAGCCAAGAAAGATTCTAATGAGTTTAGAAGAATTCGAGGAGATGCTAAATAACGGATAAAATAAAAAGGCGAAGGAAAACCCTTTGCCTTTTAACTCTATTATGAGATAAAGGAAAATCGATTCATAGAAAGGTGAAATTATGAAAACAGATATTGAAATAGCTCAAGAAGCAAAAATGATGCCAATAAAAGATGTGGCAGCAAAGCTAGGAATGACTGAAGATGATTTGGAACTTTATGGAAAGTATAAAGCCAAAATCTCAAATGACTTTTACGACAAAATCAAAGACAACGAAGATGGAAAGTTAATCTTAGTTACAGCTATCAACCCAACTCCAGCAGGAGAAGGAAAGACTACTATCACAGTAGGACTTGGTGAAGCGTTTGGTCAGCTTGATAAGAAGGCAGTTATTGCACTTCGTGAGCCATCACTTGGACCTTGCTTTGGTATAAAAGGCGGAGCTGCAGGTGGCGGATATGCTCAAGTAGTTCCAATGGAAGATTTGAACCTTCACTTTACTGGAGACTTCCATGCTATTACAGCAGCTAACAACTTATGTGCAGCTATGCTTGATAATTCAATCAAACAGGACAATGAACTAAACATTGACCCTGAGAAAGTTGTTTGGAAAAGATGTGTAGATATAAACGATAGAGTTTTAAGAAACATCATAGTTGGACGTGGCCGTGATGTGGACGGAGTGGAGAGAGAAGATCACTTCGTAATCACTGTTGCTTCGGAGATTATGGCTATTCTTTGTCTCGCAAATGATTATGCAGATTTAAAAGATAGACTTGGCAAAATCATTGTTGCATACACATATGATGGAAAGCCTGTCACAGCTAAAGACATTAAGGCTGTAGGTTCTATGGCAGCACTTTTAAAAGATGCTATGAAGCCTAACCTCATTCAGACGTTAGAGCATACACCAGCATTGGTTCACGGTGGACCTTTCGCTAATATTGCTCATGGTTGTAACTCAGTTCGTGCTACTAAGACTGCTCTAAAGATGGCAGACTATGTGGTGACAGAGGCTGGCTTTGGCGCAGACCTTGGTGCTGAGAAATTCTTAGACATCAAGTGTAGAAAAGCAGGGCTTAAACCTGATTGTGTAGTTTTGGTTGCTACTATAAGAGCGCTTAAGTACAACGGTGGAATGCCAAGAGAAGATTTACAGACTGAGGACTTAGATGCCCTCGCCAAAGGAATTGTAAATTTAGAAAAACATATTGAAAATATTCAGCAGTATGATGTGCCAGTTGTAGTTACACTAAATCAGTTTGGTACAGATACAGATGCAGAACTAGATTTCGTTCGAAAGTTCTGTGAAGAAAAAGGTTGTGAGTTTGCACCAGCCCAAGTATTCAAAGAGGGCGGGAAAGGTGGAATAGAGTTAGCAGAAAAGATTATCGAGACTATCGATACTAAGCCTTCTAACTATCACCCACTTTACACAGATGATATGTCTATCAAAGAAAAGATAGAGACTGTTGCCACTAAGATTTACGGAGCAGATGGTGTTACATATTCAGATGAAGCAGAAGAGGCTCTAGCTAAGATAGAGGAACTTGGTTTTGGTGATTGCCCAGTTTGTATGGCAAAGACGCAATACTCACTTTCTGATGACAAAGAAAAACTAGGAAGACCAGAAGGCTTTACTATTAATATTAGAGAAATGTATATGTCAGCAGGTGCAGGATTTGTAGTTGCAATTACAGGTTCAATTATGACAATGCCAGGTCTTTCAAAAACACCAGCAGCGTTTGGAATTGACTTAACAGACGATGGAAAAATAACAGGATTATTCTAAAGGAGCAATAAGATGATTATAGATGGAAAAAAGATTTCAACGGAAATAAAAGATGAGTTAAAGGAGCAAGTGGCTAAGCTTAAAGCTGAAGGCGTGGAGGTTACACTAGCTGTAGTGAAAGTGGGAGAAGATCCTGCATCAGCTGTGTATGTCCGCAACAAAGAAAAAGCTTGCGAATATATCGGCATTAACTCTAAGAAGATTGAAATGCCAGAGGAAACTACTGAAGAAGAACTATTAAAGTTAGTGGACGATCTAAACACAGATCCAGCCATCAATGGTATTTTAGTTCAGCTTCCTTTGCCAAAACATATAGATGAAAACAAAATCTTGCTTGCAATTGATCCTATGAAAGACGTGGATGGTTTCCACCCAGTGAACGTAGGAAAGATGGTAATAGGCGAGGATTCATTCCTTCCATGTACACCAGCAGGCATTATTGAAATGATAAAGAGAAGTGGATTAGACATCGAAGGCAAAGAGTGCGTGATTATCGGACGAAGCAATATCGTTGGTAAGCCAATGGCTATCTTAATGCTAAGAGAAAATGCTACAGTTACAGTTACTCACTCTCGCACAAAAGATTTGCCAGAAGTTTGTAAAAGAGCAGACATTATTGTGGCTGCACTTGGCAAAGCAAAGTTTGTAACAAAAGACTTTGTAAAAGAGGGCGCTATCATCATTGATGTTGGAATGGATAGAGATGAAGATGGAAAACTATGTGGCGATGTGGACTTTGACGAAGTAGAACCAATCGCATCAGCTATCACACCAGTGCCGGGTGGCGTTGGACCAATGACAGTAACTATGCTTCTAGTTAACTGCTTAAGGAGTGTAGAACTAAATAAATAGGGATTAACTAAATGAAATTTGCGAAAGTAATAGTTGATATTTCCCTAGACAAAATCGACAGACCTTTTGACTATATTATTCCTGAAGATTTGGAATCAAAGATACAAGCTGGAACTCCAGTCATCATTCCTTTTGGAAAAGGCAATCGCGAGATTAAAGGTTTTGTGATTGATGTGGTGGGCGATACCGACTTTGATAAGTCAAAACTTAAGAGTATAAAGTCAGTGGCCGATTCTGATGTGGAGGCAGAGCAGGAGTTGATTGGTCTTGCTTGGTGGATAAAAGAACACTACGCATCTACTATGAATCAGGCGCTTAAAACTGTGCTTCCAGTGAAGCAAAAGGTTAAGCAAAATCAAAACCAGACAGTTATTTTAAAAATAGATAATGTCGATGAAAAGATAGAGCAGTACTCTAAGAAAAATGCAAAAGCGAGAGTTAGACTTCTTAAAGAACTTAAAACCTCAAAACAACTTTCAAAAGATATTGTTAAAAACAAATTAAACATTTCTCCAAGTACTCTAAAAGCGATGGAAGAACTTGGAGATATAGAGATTAAGTTAGAAGTGGCTTACAGAACACCTTATGATGAATCACTTGGTGAGTATAACATCCAGCTAAACGACGAGCAGGACCGAGTTTCAAAAGCCATTAAAAAAACTATGACTTTTGAAAAAGATGGAAAAGTCAATGTTCACTTAATCCATGGAATTACAGGAAGTGGAAAGACAGAAGTGTATATGGATTTGATTGACCATTGTCTAGCTAAGGGTAAGCAGGCTATAGTTCTTATCCCTGAGATTGCGCTTACTTTCCAAACTATGAAACGCTTCTCGCAGAAGTTTAAAGATAAGGTATCTTTCATCCACTCAAAACTTTCTAAGGGTGAAAGATTTGATCAATTTGAAAGAGCAAAAAATAAAGATATCTCAGTTATGATTGGACCAAGATCAGCTCTCTTTACTCCGTTTCCTGATTTGGGACTTATAGTGATAGACGAAGAGCACGAGACTTCATACAAGTCTGAGTCCGTCCCAAAGTATCACGCGATAGAAGTAGCCCAGAAGCGTGCACTTGATAACGGAGCTACAGTAGTACTTGGTTCAGCTACTCCATCTATGGAGTCATACTACAGAGCAAAGGAAGGTTATTACAAACTTCACAAGCTCACCAAAAGGGAAAAAGGCGATGTTCCTGATGTCGAGATAATCGATATGAGAGAGGAGCACGAAAAGGGTAACAAATCAATCATTAGTGATAGACTAAGAGATTTGATTACAGATAGATTATCAAGAAATGAACAGACTATGTTATTCCTAAATAGAAGAGGAATTTCAAGAGTAGTTTCTTG
This sequence comes from Eubacterium sp., assembly GCA_017965495.1. Classification (GTDB taxonomy): domain Bacteria; phylum Bacillota; class Clostridia; order Lachnospirales; family Lachnospiraceae; genus Eubacterium_G. Next base: position 63,380 of record JAGCPW010000044.1, read on the forward strand.
TAAAAATTGTGGGGAACCTATCAAGTGTGACCACTGCGATGTAACACTTACGCTTCACCGCGGAAACACTATGAAATGTCACTACTGCGGAAGAGAGAAGATTCTTCCAAAGGTTTGTCCGAAGTGCGGTTCTAAATATCTATCAAGAATGGGTACAGGAACGCAGGCCATCGAGGATGAAATTAAAGACATTTTCCCTCAAGCCAAAGTATTAAGAATGGACAGAGACACCACATCCACTAAAGGTGGACATGCAGAAATCCTTTCGGCATTTGAGAGTGGCGATGCAGACATTTTAGTTGGAACACAGATGATAGTGAAAGGTCACGATTTTCCAAATGTCACATTGGTAGGAGTGTTAGCTGCAGACATGTCTTTGTATGTGCCAGACTACACAGCTACTGAGCGCACATTCCAGTTGATATGCCAGGCTGCAGGAAGAGCTGGAAGAGGCGAAGGCAAAGGTGAAGTAGTAGTTCAAACTTACTCGCCAGACAATTACGGAATTGAGAGCGCTTGCAAACAAGACTATGAAGAATTCTTTGAGAATGAACTTCCATACAGAAAACTTTCTCAGTATCCACCAATCGTAAATATGGTTAGCATCTTGATTCAAGATAAGAACAAGAGAAAGTTAGACGCTGCCACAGAGCAGATTGCAAACCTTATCAAACAGGTGAAAGAAAAGAAGTACAATGAACTCTTTATCATTGGACCATCTGTTCCACAGATTTCGTTTATAAACGATGTGCATAGAAACATCATTTATATAAAGGGGACTAGTATTACAAACTTAATCAATTTGAAAAACTATTTAGAAGATGTAATAAACAAATCAGACAAACTAAAATATGTAAATGTTCAGTTTGATTTTAAGTCATAAAGGAGAGAAACATGGCTATTAGAAACATAAGAGAATTGGGCGATGATGTCCTTCGCAAAGAATGCAAAGAAGTAAAGGATATTAACCGCCGTACTAGAATTTTAATAGACGATATGTTTGACACTATGTATGAAGCAAATGGTGTAGGACTTGCTGCGCCACAAGTAGGAATCTTGAAAAGAATCTTTGTGGTGGACGTGGGAGATGAAGAAGGAAACAACAAACCATTTGTCTTTGTAAACCCAGAGATTCTTGAGCGCGATGGTGTTCAGGTGGGATTTGAAGGATGCTTAAGTGTTCCTGGTAAGTCTGGAAAAGTGGCAAGAGCAGAGAAAGTAAAAGTTAAAGCCTTCAACAAAGACATGGAAGAGTTTGAACTAGAAGCAGAGGGCTTTTTTGCAAGAGCTATCCAGCATGAGTTTGATCACCTAAACGGTGTGGTTTATGTAGATAAAGTAGAAGGAAGATTATACGATAACGAAGAACTTCAAGAGCTTGAGGAAGAACAATGAGAGTAGTATTTATGGGAACGCCAGATTTCTCGGTGCCAGCTTTGGAGCGTATCGCATCAGAGCACGAGGTGGTAGCAGTTGTCACTCAAAAAGATAAGCCAAAGGGCAGAGGACAAGAACTAGCATTTACACCAGTTAAGGAATCTGCATTAAAACTAAATATTCCAGTTTTACAGCCAGAGAAGGTAAAAGAAGAAAGCTTTGTAAAAGAACTAAAAGATCTTAATCCAGATGCGATAGTTGTTATTGCGTTTGGACAGATTTTGTCTAATGATATTTTAACATTGCCAAAGTATGGTTGTATTAACGTACACGCATCACTTCTTCCAAAGTACAGAGGAGCAGCTCCTATTCAGTGGGCTGTGATAGACGGCGAAGAGAAGAGTGGAGTCTGCACTATGAAGATGGACGAAGGTTTGGATACCGGAGACATTATTGATGTAGACGAAATCACACTAGATCCAAAAGAGACAGGCGGAAGCCTATTTGATAAATTGTCTAAACTGGGTGGAGAGTTAATTTTAAAGACACTTCAAAACTTAGAGTTTGGCAAAGCAACATTTATAAAACAAGATGACTCAAAGTCTACTTACGCTAAGAAGATGACAAAAGATTTGGGTCACATTGATTTTACAAAAGATGCAGTAAGCATCGAGAGACTAATCCGTGGTCTTAATCCATGGCCTAGCGCATTCACATATCTAGATGGCAAGGTTATGAAGATTTGGGATGCGGATGTGGTAGAAGAAACTGGAGAGCCTGGCACAGTAATTAATGAAGACAAAGATTCATTTGTTATAGCAACAGGCGACAAAGCGCTTAAGGTTAATGAACTTCAGCTAGAAGGAAAGAAGCGCATGAAAGCATCAGATTTCTTGAATGGCAGAAGCATAGAGGGAAGTAAACTTGGCTAAGAGTAAGAGAGTTAACAAAATACTTTTAATATCACTGTTCTTTGTAAGTGCAGTGATTTTTCTCGTAATCTTCTCTTGGAACACATCGCCGCTTTACACATTCTTTGGATACGATTCAAGTATCTTCAAAGCAATGGGTAAGTTTATGGCAGATGGACTCACCCCCTACAAAGACTTCTTTGATCACAAAGGACCAATAATCATACTCATTGAGTGGTTAGGATTTGGTATTACAAAAAGTGATTACACATTGCTTTTACTACAAGCAATTTTCCTAACAGTAGCACTTTACGGTGTATATAAAATCGCAAAGATTTTCCTTAGCACAAAGAAGTCAGTGGCGTTAGCTTTTGTATCACTTATAATCTGCAGCATATTCTTAAGTGGACAGGCCGGCAACATAGTAGAAGAGTGGATACTTCCATTTATTGTTTGGAGTTCATACTTCACAGTAAGGTTCTTCGCCTACAAAGAAAAAGAACATAACTATAAATACTCAATTCTTTATGGTGTGACTTTTGCTTTTGCGGCATTTACTAGACTAACTAATGCCATTCCAGTATTAATCTTTGCAGGAATAATTTTTATTTTCCTAATCAAGCAAAAAGCCTGGAAGAATATTTTTAAAAATATATTGGCATTTGTGGTAGGCGCATTAATTATAACGATTCCAATATTCATTTGGTTTGCAGTAAATGGCGCATTTAACGATATGATTTATGCCACATTTGTTTTCAACTACAAATACATGTCAGCCAAAAGTTTAAAGGCAGATAGTCTAAGAATATTCAAACATACAGCAAGATATTTGTTGCCATTTATCTTTGGAATGATTATGCAAATCGCAATGATTCTAAAGAAAAAAGATGTTTGGCTTAGTGTAGCGCTTTTGGTTCAAAGTATAGTGGCAGTGGCAATGTATGTTACTGGAGCCTTGTTCCCACATTACTTGTATGTCTGGGTTCCAACCATTGCAATAACACTCATCTTGGTAGTAAAGGACTACGGTGCTTTGAAGTGGTTTGCAAGAGGCTATGTGGCATTGCTTGTAGTTGTCTTTATTGGAACAAACTATATCGCATTTAGAAATTATGAAAGTTACTTAAAAGGTTTGGCTGTTGATTATGAAAAGAAGTGTAAAGATGTTTACTCGCATATGCCAGATAAAAAGGCGAAGATCTTATGCGTAGACAGTAATCCTTACTTTTATATAGTTACAGATACCAAGCCAAGTTATAAATATTTCCACACTCAAGATTTACATTCATACTATGATGAAAAAACTAAAGCAGAGTGGACTAAACTAATCAAATCAAACAAAGCAAGATATATGGTTGTTAGTAGAATGGGAGAATACCCAATGTATTCATACCTTAGAAAGAATTACTTCGGCATCTACGAAAACGACCGCCTTGCACTTATAGAAAAGTATTAGAAATGGAACAAAAGGTAAACACTAGAAATGTAATATTAGATCTTCTCCTTGATGTAGAAAAGGGCAAGATGAGCCATGTGGCTTTTAACGATAAGATAAATCGTTTGATGTCGAATGGTATTTTTCTAGTAAAACAAGACAGAGCTTTTGTCACACGAGTGTTCCAAGGTACATTAGAAAAGCAAATCGAACTTGATTACATTATTAATCAGTTTTCAAATATAAAGACTAATAAGATGAAACCAGTTATTAGAAATGTGCTTCGCATGTCCGTGTATCAAATCAAGTATATGGACTCGGTTCCTGCTAGAGCAGTAGTGAGCGAAGCGGTAAAGATTGTACAGAAGCGCAAGTTCGTTCATCTTAAAGGTTTCGTAAATGGCGTTTTAAGAACTATCATTCGTGAGATTGATAACATAGAATATCCAACAGAGTATCCAGAAAGTTTGTCTATTGAGTACTCAGTTCCTGTTTGGATGATTGAACTGTTTGACGAGCAATACGGCTCCGCGGGAGTAATACTAGATGGACTAAATGAATCTCATGAAACCACTATTAGAGTAAACACATCTAAAGCATCAGTGGAAGATGTAATTAACTTTCTTGAATACAATGATGTAAAGGTTCGTAAATCAGATTTAGTGGATGAAGTACTATTCATTTCAAACTACGACACACTAGATAGCCTAAACATCTTTAAAGCAGGAATGGTTACAGTTCAAAACATAAGCTCAGTTCTTGTAGGGCTAGTAGCTAACCCTAAGAAAGATGACTATGTGGTGGATGTGTGTGCAGCGCCTGGCGGCAAAGCACTTCACATAGCAGAACTACTAAAAGAAACAGGCACAGTGGATGCCAGAGATTTATCAGAAAGTAAGACTAAGCTAATCAAGCAAAACATAAAAAGACTTGATTACAAAAATATAAAGGTTTCAGAACATGATGCCAAAGTGTTAGATGAATCACTTATAGAAAAGGCTGACATAGTAATAGCAGATCTTCCTTGCTCAGGGCTTGGAGTTATTGCAAACAAGAGTGACATCAAAAACAAAATGACAAAAGAACAGCTAGAAGACTTACAAAAACTTCAAAGAGAAATCCTAGAAACTGTTCACAAATATGTTAAACCAGGTGGAAAACTTATTTATTCCACTTGCACCATAAATAAAGATGAAAATGAAGTAAATGCTAGATGGATAGAAGAACTAGGATTAAAGAAACAAGACATTAACTTAAAAGAAATCCTATCAGTAGATAAACTTCCTTCTAACATTAAAGAGACAGATGGAATGGTCCAAATCCTTCCAAGTGGAAATATGGATGGCTTCTTTGTCTCAGAATTCATAAAGGAATAAAGATGAGCAAACTAGATATTTTATCTTACAATTTAACAGAGTTAGAAGAACTAATCCTTGAGATGGAAGAGTCTAAGTTTAGAGCAAAGCAAATCTTTAGGTGGCTTCATATCGATAGAGTAGAAACTTTCGATGAGATGACAAACATTTCAAAAGAGTTAAGGGAAAAGTTAGATGAAAAGTTTGAAATAAAAACTCTAGAGATTCACAAACGCCTAATCTCAAAAATAGATGGAACTAGAAAGTATTTGTTTAAGCTAGAAGATGGACAGATAATCGAGAGTGTTATGATGCCATACAAGCATGGAAACACCGTTTGTGTATCATCTCAGGCAGGATGCAGAATGGGATGTAAGTTTTGCGCATCTACGCTTAATGGCTTAGATAGAAACTTAACCACATCCGAAATACTCGGTCAGTCATATGCTATAGAAAAAGATATGGGTGAGAGAGTAACGCACATCGTTCTAATGGGTAGTGGAGAACCGCTTGATAACTTTGACAATGTAATTCAATTCATCAAAGTAATATCAGATGATAATGGCACTAACCTAAGTAAGAGAAACATCACACTTTCCACTTGCGGACTAGTGGATGGAATTAAGAAGTTAGCTGATACTGGTTTTCCAGTTACTTTGGCGCTGTCGCTGCATGCAGCAGATGATGAGACAAGAAAAAAGATTATGCCAATAGCTAACAAATACAGTATTCAAGAAGAACTAGATGCTTGCTGGTATTTGTTTGAGAAGACTGGAAGAAGAGTGTCTTTCGAATATAGTTTAATAAATGGTGTTAATGATTCGCCAGAAGATGCAGTAAAGCTTGGCAAACTAATAGGCGGCAAAAACGTCCACATAAACCTAATTCCAATGAATCCAGTGGACGAAAGAGACCTTGAACAGAGTACAAAAGAGCGCATCCAGGCCTTTTGCAGCGCGATTGAAAAATACCATATAAATGTTACAATAAGAAGGGAAATGGGCAGGGACATTAACGGTGCCTGCGGACAATTAAGAAACAGGGAGTTACAAAATGATTAAAGAAATGGATAACAGCATTGAAGCTTTCGGGCAGACAGATGTCGGCTTGATGCGTACTATCAACCAAGATAGTATCTTTGTGTCGACAGAGCCTATAGGAAAACTTCCAAATCTTTTCATAGTGGCAGACGGAATGGGCGGTCACAAAGCTGGCGACGTGGCATCTAAAGCGGCTATTGAGAAGTTTGTTAAATATGCGTGCTCCACACACATGATTGACCCAACCAATATCTTAAATGCGGGTATTCAAAACATAAACGAAGAGATATTTGAAATGGCTAATTCTAACAAGGATTACCACGGTATGGGAACTACTTTTGTAGCGTGTGTTATTGTGGGCAAGCGTGCTTATATTGCCAATGTTGGAGACAGTCGTCTCTATGTTGTGAATAGAAAAATCGAACAGATCACTAAAGATCACTCACTAGTAGAAGACATGGTGCGTATGGGAGTGTTAGCTCCAGATGCTGCTAGAAATCATTTGAAGAAGAATGTCATTACAAAAGCTATCGGAGTGCAGGGAAATGATTCATCTGCCCCTGATATCTTTGAAGTAGAAATAATCCCTGGAGATATACTTTTACTTTGCTCAGACGGACTTACAAATATGGTTACTGACGAAGAAATTGGAGACATCGTAAAAGACAATGACAGTTTAGAACTTGCAGTTTCTAAACTTATTTCGCAAGCAAACGAGAACGGTGGTAAGGATAACATCTCAGCCGTCTTGGTTAGACCATAGGAGATAGATATGTTAAGTAAAGGTAGTTTTATAAATGATCGATATGAGATAGTGAGTCGAGTGGGCGCGGGCGGAATGTCCGACGTTTACAAAGCCATTGACCATAAGCTTAATCGAAATGTCGCTATCAAAGTGTTGAAGAAGGAGTTCAGCAAAGACAAAAACTTCGTTTCTAAGTTTAGAGCCGAAGCGCAGTCAGCTGCCAGCCTTATTCATCCAAATATTGTGAATGTATATGACGTTGGTGAAGATAACGGCATGTACTATATTGTAATGGAATTAATAGAGGGTATTACTCTTAAGAGTTACATCCAAAAGAAGGGTTCTTTGTCTTTCAAAGAAACAGTCAGCATTGCAATACAGATTGCAAACGGTATGGAGTGTGCCCACAATAATCAAATAGTCCACAGAGATATCAAGCCTCAAAACATTATGATTTCTCGTGAGGGAAAAGTTAAGGTTACAGACTTTGGTATCGCAAGAGCTGCATCTGCTAACACCATGAGTGGAAATGCTATGGGTTCTGTTCATTATATTTCACCTGAACAGGCTGGCGGACAGTACGTGGATGAGAAGAGTGATATTTACTCACTTGGTATTACTATGTTTGAGATGCTTACTGGAAAGGTTCCTTTTGACGGAGAATCTACAGTATCTATTGCTTTGATGCATATCCAAAACTCAGTGCCAAGTGTTAAAGAATATTTGGATAATGTTCCAATCAGTCTTGAGAAGATTATCCTAAAATGTACACAGAGAAACGTAAACAACAGATATCCAAAGACTGCACTTCTTATAGCAGATCTTAAGAGAAGTCTTGTGGAACCTGATACAGATTTTGTAGTAATGGATGAGGTGGACGATAACACTTCAACCATTATGATTACAGATGATGAGCGCGACAAGATTCCTGGAGTAGTTCCGGCTGCGCCAAAGAAAGACGACGATGAGGATGATATTGACGTAGTTAATCCTAAGATGGACAAGTTACTTACTGTCGGTGGAATCTGCGTAGGTATTTTAGCATTAATTATTATTGCGATTATTGTTACAAGTCTTATCACTGGTGGAAGTATTTCACTTCCTGAAAGTGATGATCAAGAGCAAGTAACTACAGACCCTAGTAAAGTGGAAATGCCAAACGTGGTTGGCCTAAGCAAAGAAGAAGCAGAAGAGACATTGCACGAGGCTGGCCTTGGTTTTATTTATAATTCGGATTCTGAGTTTTCAGATGAATATCCTCAGAATTATATTCTTCGCCAAAGTGAGGACCCAGGAAAGAGCATAAAGAAAAACTCAACTATCAATCTTACTCTTAGCAAGGGTCCTGAAAAGATAAACGTTCCAAATGACATCATCGGCAAAGACCTAGCAGACGTTACTAGAAAACTAGATGAAGTGGGACTTAACTGGAAGATTAAATATGAGTTTAGTTCTAAAAAGATAGGACAAGTTATTGATTGTAGTCCTTCTGAGAAGGCTCCTGTTAGCAAGCACGATACAGTCGAGTTAATTGTAAGTCGTGGTCAGAACAGTAGTGGTGAGAAACTATCTACAGTCCCTAATGTGGTAGGAAAGAGTCAGTCTGCAGCGCAGAGTGCAATTAGAGCTGCTAGCTTTGGCGTAGGTACTATCACAGAAGTAGAAGATAGCAAGATAGCGAAGGGTAAAGTTATAAGACAGATTATTAAGCCTGGCACAAAGGCACCTGTTGGCACATCTATTGGCTTGATTGTGAGCAAGGGACCTAAGGCTGGTAAATATTCTGCCACATATAACTTCGCCAAAGAAGACTTAGTGGATGAGAATGGCAAGCAGATCAAGTCTGGTGTTGTATCTATTCTATTAAATGGTGCAGCTCAAAGTGTTAATTCTAAGTACAGCAACGTGGCTAAGTGGCCAGGAGATTATGTATATAAATTCTCAGGCAAGAAGAAGGGCGTGGCTCAAATTGAGTTGCTAGTTAATGGAAAGATTGTAATAGAAGATACAGTCAATCTTAAATAGGTGAATATGCAGGGAAAGATTATTAAAGGAATAGCTGGTTTTTACTATGTGGATTCTCATGAGGGAGTATTCCAGTGTAAGGCCAAAGGCATTTTTAGAAACAAAAGCATAAAACCTTTGGTGGGCGATAATGTTGAATTTGAGATTACTCACGAGGAAGACCGCGAAGGAAATGTTACCGAAATCCTAGAGCGCGACAATGAACTAATTCGTCCTGCCGTTGCAAACATAGATCAAGCGATGATTGTGTTTGCGCTAAAAGCTCCTAACCCAAATATGAATTTGTTAGACAAACTTCTTGTTTGTATGGAGTATCAAAACATAGAGACAATCATTTGTTTTAATAAAACAGATATTGGCGATAAAGAATATGCAGAAGAACTTGCTTCTATATATAGAAACGCAGGTTACAAAGTTTTATTTACTTCTGCCACAGAAAATGAAGGAGTGGAAGAAGTGAAGAAAGCCCTTAAGGGTAAGAGCACTGTATTTGCCGGACCATCTGGTGTCGGCAAATCTTCTATGTTAAACGCTATTAAAGAAGATGCAGTGATGGAGACTGGAGATATCAGTGAAAAGATTGGCAGAGGTAAACACACCACACGCCATTCAGAGATATTCAAAACTGATGATGACACATACGTATTTGACACACCAGGTTTTGGCTCACTATTTATTCCAGGTATGACAAAAGAAAAATTGGAAGATTGTTTTCCAGAGTTTTCGCTATACACTAATGAATGCAGATTTATCGGATGCGCTCATATTAACGAGCCAGACTGTGCAGTAAAAGCTGCGTTAGAGGAAAACAAAATTGCACAGAGTAGATATGAAAGCTATGTGACTTTCTACAACGAATTAAAAGAACAAGAAAATCAGTATTAAGGAGTAATTATGATTAAGTTAGCACCTTCAATATTATCAGCGGACTTTGCAAATATCGGAAGAGATATTGAGATAGCAGATAAAGCTGGAAGTGAATGGATTCACGTGGATGTTATGGATGGTATGTTTGTGCCAAACATCTCAATTGGAATTCCTGTGGTAAAAGATATTAGAAAAACTACAGACAAAGTTTTGGATGTTCACTTGATGGTTCAAGAACCTATTAGATATGTGAAGCAGTTTGCTGAAGCTGGTTCTGATTATATTACAGTGCACGTGGAAGCTTGCGAGGATGTAGCAGCTACTATAGATGCTATCCATGCTATGGATAAAAAGGCTGGACTTGCACTTAACCCTGAAACACCGCTAGAAGATATTGCACCATATGTAGCAATGGTAGATTTGATTGTTGTTATGACAGTTCACCCTGGATTTGGCGGACAGTCATATATAGATGAGTGCACAGAGAAGATTGAAATCTTAAGCGCAGTGATAGAAGGAGAAGGTTACGATTGCTTGCTAGAAGTGGACGGTGGAGTAAAACTTGATAATGTAAGCATTCCACTAGAAGCCGGCGCCAATGTAATAGTGGCTGGATCTGCAGTCTTTGGCTCGGACATAGAAGAAAACGTAAAAGCTTTTAAGAGTAAGTTTGAACAGTTTTAAATAGGAGAGAGACTATGAAAAGATTGATCAGTTTTGCATTAGTAGTAATGATGATAGGATTGCTCGCTGGATGTAGTTGCGGTGAGAAAAAGTCCGAACAAGAGACTACCACTATAGCGTGGGTTAAGGGAGAATCTCTTTTCCATGAAACGTTAAGAGGGTATGCTAGTCTCTGCCAGATAAATAATAAAAAAGGTATCAAGGCAAAACAAAAACTAACTACTGGTTTTGGCGAAGTGGCAAAAGAGAAGAATCTTAATAAAAGAATTGGATATACATTTGCTGACCTTAATGGAGACGGAACAGAAGAACTTCTAGTGTCTCTAGTCGATATGAAAGACAAACTAAACAATTATATAATAGCTGCTTACCAGTACACAGGTGATGGAGTTAAGAGATTGCTTGAAGGCTGGAGCAAAAACGCTTACTACTTGATGAAAGATAAACTAATTCTTAATCAAGCATCAGGTGGAGAAGACGATGCAGAGATTTCAAAACTTCATATGAGAGATGGTGGCTTTGAATATGTGAGCACACTTGCTATGAAGTATAACAAGAAAGGCAAAATCAATTACCTTTATGCAGAAGTTGGTAAGCCAGAAAACACTAAGCAGTTCCAGGTTAGTAAGAAGTTCTGGCAAGATAAGTGTAAAGAGTGGGAAGACCAAGTTGATGTAAACAATGTCAAATTAATTAAAGACTTTAAACACTAAACATTTTAGGGGGTAAAAATGAAAAAGATAATTTGTATAACAATTTGCATAATAATGGCGACGTTGTTTGCTGGATGTGGTGGTAGTAAACAGAGCAAAGAATCCGGTACAACTAATAAACGCATTGATCATACCTACTTATATAAAAGAATACTGAATCAGTATAAGAGATCTTGTGAGACTAATGAAGAGTCGGATTTTGACAATAAACAAGAATTATCAACAGGCTTAATGGAAATGGCAAGTGAAAAAGATTTGCCACATAAAGTTGGTTACAAATTGATAGATCTTAATGATGATGGAGTAGATGAGTTGGTGATATCCTTATTAGAGAAGAAAGGATATTACAACTATATAATTGCTATTTACCAATATATAGACGGTAAAGGTGTGCAGAAGATTGAAGATGGTTGGGCTAGAAATAAGTATTATTTACTAAAAGGTAATATTTTATTGAACGAGGCTTCGGGTGGAGCCTTTTGCTCACATACTAGCAAAATTAAAATGACAGGCCATAAATTCAAGACAATCGCTATGGTAATATTAGACTCTGAATTACCAGAAGATGAAGATGAAGTAGCTAAACCATTTTATCTATACAATCCAAATGGAAAGGCAACTAAGAAAAAAGAATTCTATATTACAAGAAAAGAGTGGGAGAATAAAATCAGCGAGTGGGAAAATGAAATAGAAAAAACAGTATTTATTCCATTCGCAGATTACAAATAAAAATGAGGGCAAAGCCCTCATTTTTTATACGTTGAATCTAAATGTTATGACGTCTCCGTCTTTAACTACATATTCTTTTCCTTCTTGTCCAACCAAACCTTTTTCTTTGGCTTTTGCTATAGAACCAAGTTCAATTAGGTTTTCATATGAAACTACTTCAGCACAGATGAAACCGCGTTCAAAGTCTGTGTGAATCTTTCCTGCAGCTTGTGGTGCTTTAGTACCTTCTTTTATAGTCCAAGCACGAGTCTCATCTTCACCTGATGTTAGGTAACTTATCAAACCGAGAAGAGAATAGCTTGCCTTTATTAGCTTGTCTAGACCTGATTCTTTGATTCCCAAGTCTTCTAAGAACATTTGCTTTTCTTCATCATCTAGTTCTGAAATTTCTTGTTCAATCTCAGCGCTGATAACAAATACCTCTGATTTTGTTTCCTTTGCATACTCACGTACCTTTTGAACTTGTTCATTTGAAGCACCATCATCTGCCAAATCATCTTCGGATACATTTGCTGCATATATCACTGGTTTCGCAGTTAGTAGATTATATTCAGCCATCCATGCTTCTTCATCTTCGTCATCTATTTCGAAATTAATTGCTAGATTGCCTTCTTCCAAATATTTTTTGATGCGCTCCATGAAGTCTAGTTCTTTAGCAACTGTCTTATCGTTCTTTGCAGCACGCGCTGCTTTTGCAATACGACGCTCCAATATTTCAACATCAGAGAAAATCAACTCATAATTAATAGTCTCGATATCTCTTAGCGGATCTATGTTTCCATCTACGTGCACGATATTATCGTTCACAAAACATCTAACCACATGAACGATAGCGTCTACCTCACGAATGTTTGCGAGGAACTGGTTTCCTAAACCTTCACCCTTCGACGCACCCTTTACCAAACCTGCGATGTCCACAAACTCGATAACAGCTGGAATGCTTTTCTTTGAATTGTATAAAGCAGTTAGTTTATCAACACGCTCGTCTGGAACTGTAACTACACCCACGTTTGGATCAATAGTACAGAATGGGTAGTTAGCCGACTCTGCTCCTGCTTTTGTTAATGAATTAAATAGAGTACTTTTGCCTACATTTGGTAGACCAACGATACCTAATTTCATATTGTCCTCCTAAATTGTTTACTAAAATACCAAGAAAGAGTTTATCATAATATGGTATAATATTCAAAGTGAAATAGGAGGGTAGATACATGCTATCAAAAATAGCTACAGCTATAGAGTTTCCAAATCTACACATTAAAATTGATTCTCTTCCAAAGTCATTCAGTGTTTTTGGATTTGAGATTTCTTTTTATGGAGTAATAATTGCAATCGGAATGCTTCTCGGAATCTTCTTGGTTTTACGTGAAGCAAAGAAGACTGGACAAAACTACAACACATATATTGATCTTGCTATCTTTGTGATTATAGTGGGAGTAGTTTGTGCTAGACTTTATTATGTAATTTTTAGATGGGAGTACTACAGCCATAACTTTGGCGAGATTATCAATGTAAGAGGTGGTGGCCTTGCTATATACGGTGGAGTGATAGGAGCGGTCATTACAGCTATCGTCTTTTGTAAAGTTAAAAAATTACGCTTCGGCAAAGTAGCAGATACAGCCATTTTAGGATTGCTAGTTGGACAAATCATTGGACGCTGGGGTAACTTCTTTAACAGAGAAGCTTTTGGCGGAGTGACCGGTAATGGCAATCCTTTTGCTATGAGATTATTCTTCGACAAAGAATTCGCAATAGGTCAGGTCCCATCATCTGTGCTAAAGGGAATGGCAAAGATTACACCTAAGTCAGTGGTGGATTTAAAATACGTTCAAGTTCATCCAACGTTCCTCTATGAGTCATTGTGGAACTTAGTGCTACTTATAGTGATCTTAATCTTTAGAAAGAAGAAAGTGTTCCAAGGAGAAGTATTCATTTGGTATTTAGGTGGATATGGACTGGGCAGGTTCTTTATCGAGGGCTTAAGATCAGACCAACTATTACTACCATGGGGTTGGCCAGTATCACAAGTGTTATCAGCACTACTAGTGGTAGGAGCGATAGTGGCAGAGATAGTAATAAGAAGAAAAATAAATAATAATAACTAAAAAATACCCAAAGTGGTAAATTGGGGTAGATTTTTAAGAATAGTGGAAAAGTATGTTTTTCACTATATATAGAAGAAAAATATAAAGATTTGGAGTTTCGATTCGTCGGAGCTCCTTTTTTTATGGGCAAAAGAGCCCAAAAAACTTTTTTAAAAAAAATAAAAAAAGGGGTTTACAAAGTGGAAAAAATAGTATAAACTTTTGGTATAGGTGGTAAAGAATGGTAACAAATGGAAGATAGTGGTAAATTCCCGGATTTGTTACCCATAGGAGAGACACTATGTTTATTGGCGAACATAAACAGAAAATGGATACAAAAGGAAGGGTAGTAGTCCCTTCTAAGTTTCGTGATGAACTTGGTAACCAGGTTGTTGTTACTAAGGGATTGGGCGAAAAGTGTTTGTATGCATTCTCAAGAGAGTCTTGGGAAAAAGTCGTTAATAAACTAGAAGAGCTACCTATGACAAATATGAAAGTTAGAAATTTCAATCGATTTTTCCTCGCGGGCGCTAATAACCTCGAAGCTGATAAGTTAGGACGTGTCCTTGTATCTTCAGCTTTGAGGGAATACGCCCTACTAGACAAAGAAGTTGTCTGGGTTGGTGTAGGAAATCGTATGGAAATTTGGGATGTTGATAAATGGAAAGAAAACAGCGATAAGTTTACTGGCGATTCTGCAGACAGTATCGACATGGAAGAATTATCCGAGTATATGGCAGAACTAGGAATATAGGAGGATAAGTCTTATGGATTTCAATCATGTATCAGTTTTATTAGATGAAACCATTGAAGGCTTAAACATAAATCCGGACGGCATATACTTTGACGGAACACTTGGCGGCGGTGGACATTCATACGAAATACTAAAGAGGCTGACAGGTAAAGGAATACTAATCGGTGTTGATCAGGATGGGGACGCTATCGATGCAGCAAGTGAAAGACTTAAAGAGTTTGAAGGAAAGTTTCAACTAGTAAGAAGTAACTACAGCGAGATAGAAACAATCTTAAACGATTTAAAGATAAGCAAGATAGACGGAATAGTTTTAGACTTAGGAGTTTCATCATACCAGATAGATAATCTCGAGAGAGGTTTTTCATATAAAGAAGATGCTCCGCTCGATATGAGAATGGACCAAAGACAGTTACTGAACGCAGCGGACGTTGTGAACGGATACACTGAAGAACAGCTCATAGCGATGCTAAGAGATTATGGAGAAGAAAGATATGCTAAGTCAATAGCTAAGGCCATACTAGAAGGAAGAAAAGATAAGCCTATAGCTACTACACAGGAACTAAGCGAAATAGTAAAGAATGCAGTTCCTAAGAAATATCAAATAGCAAAAGGACATCCTGCAAAGAAAACATTTCAAGCAATAAGAATAGAAGTAAACAATGAATTAAATGTTTTGAGGCAGACGCTAGACAAGATGATAGAACACTTAAACCCAGGCGGAAGAATTTGCGTTATAACATTCCATTCATTAGAAGACAGGATAGTAAAGCTAAACTTTAGAAATAACGAAAACCCATGCACTTGTCCACCAGACTTTCCGGTTTGTGTTTGTGGCAAGAAGTCAAAGGGTAAAGTGATAACAAGAAAACCAATTGTTCCAAGTGATGAGGAAGTTGAGAACAATAAAAGGTCCAAGAGTTCAAAGTTGAGGATATTTGAAAGGGCTTAAAGGGGAGAAAATCATGGAGAGAAAGAATTACAGAAGAAATGATTACATTATGGGTAACACTGCTAGACAGTTAGAGCCTGCGGTACAGGATCGCCCACAAATCAGAAACAATAGAGTTTCTGAGCGTAAGAAAATGAAGAGTGCTTACTCAATCAATGCCGGTTCAGTATTATTTATTACTATAGTCGGTATCTTGTGTGGTGCCACAATTATGGCATACCTTTTCTTACACTCATCAATCTCAGAGACTAGAAACAATATTGCAAAGATTAAGACAGACATCAATACAGTTCAATCTCAAAATGACGCTTTGAAATATTCAATCAACACATATCAGGACTCAGAGAATGTTTACAAGGTAGCAACTAAGAAGTTGGGTATGCACCAGGCAAAGGGTAATCAACTATCTATATACAAATCTAGTGACAAAGGCTATACTGTACAGTATGGAGATATACCTAATAAATAGTTATGAGTGAACGAACAGAACCTTCAAGGGGTTATAGAAAAAAAGGTTTAATTTTTAATACAAAAATGCAAAAAAAGCTAGCAGTTATCATAGCGATAGTTGTGCTAGCTTTAATTGCGTTGTGCTTTAGAATTTTATACATTGACGTGACCAAAGGAAACGAATATTCTATAAAGGTTTTGTCTCAGCAAGGATTTACTAGTAGAACTATCCCTTACAAACGAGGAGATATCCAGGACAGAAACGGCAATGTAATGGCTACTAGTGTTATGGTTTATAACCTAATTCTTGATTCAAAAGTCATTATGAGCGATGAGAAGTTCCTAGAGCCTACAGTTTCAGCTCTCAGTGAATATCTAGATTTTGATAAAGACGAACTTCGCGCCGGAATCAAAAAACGTAAAGACAACAGTTACTGGATAGTAGCTAAAAACCTAGAGTATGAAGAAATCGAAAAGTTTGAAAAGTACATCAAAGGTGATTATATAAAAGACGATAAAGACGAAGAAGCAGTTCAAAACACAAGAGGTGTTTGGTTTGAGAAGAAGTACAAGAGAATGTATCCAAACAATACACTAGCTTGTAGTACTATTGGTTTTGCTAACTCGAACAATGTAGCAGACATTGGAATGGAGAGTAGTTTCTCTAAGTACTTACAAGGTATTGATGGAAGAGAGTACGGCTATATGGATTCCGATAACAACATGGAAGGTGTTATCAGAGATCCTGTAGATGGAAACACAGTAGTTTCTACTATCGATTCAAACATTCAAAGAATTGTTCAAAAGTCAGTTCGTAAATACATGAAAAAATATCATCCAAAGAGAATTGCTGTAGTGATAGCAGATCCTAACAACGGTGATATTTTAGCCATGTCAGATGATAAGGTATTTGACCTTAACGATCCTTACAATCTAGAGGAGTATTACTCCCAAGCCAAAATAGATTCTATGTCTCAAAAAGATCAATCTGAAAAGATGAATGAGATTTGGAAGAATTATTGTGTATCAGATTCTTTTGAACCTGGTTCTACATTTAAACCGTTTACTATTGCAGCTGGATTAGAGGAAGGCAAAGTAAGTAAACGAAACTCATTTGGCTGTGATGGACACCAGCATGTGGGAGACTTTGATATCAAGTGTCACGTGGTAAGTGGACACGGAGTTTTAAGTTTGAAAGATGCTTTGGCGCAGTCTTGTAATGATGCCTTGATGCAGATTGGATTTAAAGTAGGGCCAAAGAAGATGGCTGAGTATCAGGCTAGATTTGGCTTTGGAACAAAGACTGGTATAGAACTTCCAAACGAAACAAGAGGTCTAGTATATGATAAAGATATGAGCTTGACTACACTAGCTACAAACTCATTTGGACAGAACTTAACTGTAAATATGATTCAGATGACTCAAGCATTTTCATCAGTAATCAATGGTGGAAATTATTATGAGCCACATATTGCAAAACAGGTTATCAACAAAGATGGCGACTTGGTTAAGAGTTATGCTAAGACTTTGGTTAAGCAGACATGTACTAGAAATACTACAACATTCCTTAGACAAGCTCTAAGAGAAGTAGTGCTAACTGGTACAGGAACTACAGCTGCTATAGATGGATATACAGTAGCAGGTAAGACTGGTACAGCCGAGAAGGTTAACACATCAGGAAGTGGAACAGGTCGTTTGGCTGGACAATATATCTTGTCATTCTTAGGAATGGTTCCTTGTGAAAATCCTAAGGTAGTGTGCTATACTCTTATGGATAGTCCAAGAGATAACACACAAGCAACAGCTTACAATACTGAACTTTGGACAAATATAATGAAACAAGTATTGCCTTATATGGGCATTGAAAAAACAGAGAAGATAGAGGAAAAGGCAAAGAAGAAATCACTTGCTAAAGAATTCTACTCAAACGGAATTATTCAAGGTGATGATGGTTCGCTAGTTCTTAAAGATAAGACACTTGGTGAATAGTCTTTGTGAAGTTGATTAGGAGAGAAAAATGAACGTAGTACAGTTTATAAAAGATAATGCGATACTGGTGACAACCATTTCTATAATGTTGTCATTTGCCATAGTAATGATACTTAATCCAGTTGTAATACCATTACTTAGAAGGCTTAAGTTTGGACAGACTATAAGAGAAGAAGGACCAAAATCGCACCAGAAGAAATCAGGCACACCTACTATGGGTGGAGTTATTTTCTTGTTTGCGATCACTGTGGTTTCACTTATTCTAATATTTGTTTTCAAGTGCTACGACATAGTTCCAGTTTTACTCTTAACACTTGGTTTTGGGTTAATTGGTTTGATAGACGATTTAATTATTGTTGTTAAAAAAAGAAACGAAGGATTATCAGAAATTCAAAAGTTTGCTGCGCAGATAGTTGTGACAGCATTGTTCTGTGTTTACCTTATAAAATATGTTGGAACATCCATCACTATTCCATTTGCATTTGGAGTAGAGTGGCATATGCCAATTTGGTTGTTCGTTATTTTTGTATTTATAGCAGTAGTGGGAACTGTAAACGGTGCTAACTTTACAGACGGACTAGATGGTCTTGCTACTAGTGTTACAGTAGTGATTGCAGCATTCTTTATGATGGCTGCAAGAAAACTTGGCTATACAGGTAATGGCTATATGGCATTTTCTGGTTCGGTTTTAGGTTCTCTATTGGGATTCCTAACCGTGAATTGTTATCCAGCTAGCATCTTTATGGGAGACACTGGTTCTCTAGCACTAGGTGGATTTGTAGCGGGAATGGCATGCGTTATGAGAATGCCACTTATAATTATTTTAGTAGCATTCATATATTTAATAGAAGTAATTTCAGTTATGCTTCAAGTAGCATACTTTAAATACACAAAGAAAAAATATGGTGAAGGAAAGCGTATCTTTAGAATGGCACCCCTTCATCATCACTATCAAGAAGGCGGACAGAGTGAAACTCAGGTAGTTAACAGATTTACAATCATCACATTCATTCTTTGTCTAGTTGCTTTCTTGTCAATAAAATAAGTTAGAAGGAAGTAGTTATGGATCTTAGTCACGGAAAGTTTTTTGTTGCGGGCACTGGTAAGAGTGGAATAGCATCAGCAAACTTACTTGTAAAAATAGGATCAGAATTGATTCTTTATAACAGTGATGAAAACACAGACTTTGACGAAGTCTCCAAACAATTGGAGAGTACGGACAATGTCACTTTTTTGAGTGGTGAAATAGATAAAGACTTTTTTAAAAACAACCATGTAGATGTTTTGGTTGCAAGCCCTGGCGTTCCGCTTGAAGCTGATTTTATGGTAAAAGCCACAGAGGCAGGCATTCCAATTTGGAGTGAAGTGGAACTAGCATACGTGGCAGGAAAAGGCCGTGTAATTGGAATTACTGGAACAAATGGAAAGACTACTACCACATCATTAGTGGGTGCGATTATGGAATCCTACTTTGATGATGTTAAGGTGGTTGGAAATATTGGAATCCCTTATACTACTACAGCATATGAATCCACAGATGAGACAGTGACAGTAGCAGAGATAAGTAGTTTCCAACTAGAGACAGTTCATTCATTTAATCCAGATGTATGTGCGATTCTAAACATTACACCAGATCATTTAAACCGCCATGGAACAATGGAAGTTTACACTGACTGCAAAATGAGAATTGCAAAAAATCTAGATACAGATGAACCACTAATCCTAAATTACGAAGATGAAATTTTGCGCGACCACGCCAAAGATTTAAATTGCAAAATTGTTTGGTTTAGTTCAAAGCAAAAAGTTCCTTGCGGAGTTTATTTAGATGGTGAGGATATTGTTTACTTTGACCCAGACGAGGGTGATTCGCCAATCAGAGTGTGCAACAAGAATGAAACTACATTAGTGGGAGTTCACAATTTGGAAAACATAATGGCAGCTGTTGCCATTTCAATAAATATGAAAGTGCCGGTGGAGAAGATTCGCGAGACTATCAAAAACTTCAAGGCAGTTCCTCACAGAATTGAATACGTTAACACTATAAATGATGTTATTTATTATAACGATTCAAAGGGCACAAATACTGATGCGTCTATCAAGGCTATCGAAGCTATGTCTAGACCTACTATTTTAGTAGCAGGCGGATACGACAAAGAAGTATCCTTTGATGAATGGGCAAATGCTTTTGGCGACAAAGTCAAATGCTTAGTTGTTTTGGGACAGACTGCTAATCAAATAGAAGAAACTGTTAAAGCAAAAGGTTTTGACAATGTTATAAAAGTTGATTCTATAGAAGAAGCAGTAGAGAAGTGTTACGAAAACGCTAAGCCAGGCGATGCAGTTTTATTATCTCCAGCATGTGCTAGTTGGGGCATGTTTGATAACTATGAACAGCGCGGAGATATGTTCAAAGAGTGCGTTAACAATTTAGAGAAATAAATGGAAGGCTTAAAATGGCAAGGGAGAAAGAACAAGTAAAAAAACAGAAGAGTAAAAGTCGTAGTTCATACATTGACTACAACTTACTTGCTGTATGCATTATTACTATATTAATAGGATATGTATTACTTTATAGTGCAAGTTCATACTCTGCTTCATCAACGCATGACGATTCATTGTTCTTCTTAAAGAGACAAATGTTTGCGACTGGAATTGGTATAGTAGGATTTGTAGTTGTTATGAAACTCGGCTACAAGTTCTTTGAAAAGTATGCTGATATTATATACTGGATTTCTCTTGCATCTATTGTTTTGGTTAGAACACCACTTGGACTAGAACTTAACGGTGCTAGAAGATGGGTGGATTTAGGTTTTATTCAGTTCCAACCAGCAGAGCTTGTAAAAATTGCTGTCATTATAGTTACAGCATCCATGATTTCAAAATGTAAAGATAAATCGTTGGAGAATCCAGTGGTGGCAGTGAAGATTTTCGCAAGAACTGCCTTGGCTTCAGCGCTATTATATGTGCTAACATCCAATATGAGTTCAGCTATCATCGTTGGACTTATCGGATTTTTAATGATTGTGATTGCAGGACCAGGAAGAAAGTTCTACAAATACTTTTTAGGAATACTAGGAGTGGGCGCAGCCGGCCTTGGCCTTGTAATGTTAATTAAAGGTTCTGGATTTAGAATTGCCAGAATTATGACATGGTTAAACCCTGAGCAGTATTCAGAAGAGGGCGGATACCAAATCATGCAGGGATTGTATGCTATCGGTTCAGGTGGCTTCTTCGGCAAAGGACTTGGAAACAGTGCACAAAAGCTTGGTACTTTGCCAGAGTCCACAAACGATATGATCTTTTCAATCATCTGCGAAGAGCTAGGTCTCTTTGGCGCGGTATGTGTAGTTGCGCTATTTATATTTATGATATTCAGAATGAAGACAATCGCTATGAATGTTCCAAAGACAGATTTGTTTGGTTCAATGTTAGTGGTAGGAGTAATGCTTCATGTTGCAATACAGGTACTATTAAACATTGCGGTTGTTACCAACTCTATGCCTAACACAGGTGTATCGCTGCCGTTCATTAGTTACGGTGGAACGTCCCTGGCATTTTTGATTACCGAGATGGGACTTGTATTCTCGGTGTCTAAGACCAATGCCATGAGGGACAATCAAATTCAGTAGGTATAAACTATGGCACAAAAGAAACGATTAAGAACATGGGTAAAAGTAGTAATAGTGGCAATTCCTGTCATTGCGGGAATTGTCTGTCTTATTGTATTTGGTTTTAAACTAAAAGACATTCATTACACTTCTGATTTGAATCAGTTTACAAAAGAGGAAGTACAAGCGTATCTTGATGCTAATGATATAAACAATTCATTTACTCTATGGTTTAGAGATTTGATCGGAAAAGAAAAAGAGATTGATTTGTTTGAAGACTACGATGTAAGTTTTGAGTCAATAACAAGATTAAAAATAGAAGCTCATGAAAAACAGTTCAGGGGCTATATAAAAAATGACAAACAGTTTTATTGCTTTGACGAGGACGGCAAACTTCTAAAGATTGCCCAAGAAAAAGTAAAAGATAAACCTAAAGTAATTGGTCTTACAATTACTAATGCTAATCTTTATAAGAAGATTAAAGTGAGTAATCCAAAACAGTTCAATGCAGTTTTGCAAGTTGCAAACGGAGTATCGGATTACGATTTTGTCGTAAAGAAAATATTAGTAGATAAGAATTGTGAAGTGTCGATTATCATAAGAAAGGTGAGAGTAGATCTTGGAACAACTACCAATTTGAAAAAGAAGTTGTCTGATCTAAACGACATGAGTAATAACCTTAAAAAGTATAAAGGCACTTTGAATATGAAATTTGTCAATAATGAAGGTAAATATATATTGAAAAGAGAGAAAAAAGACGATAAATCACAAAATATAGTGAAAAAACAGTAAAAAATACCTATATTTTGTAAATTTCTTGTTGATATTTTATCAATTGAATTGTAGAATATACATAGTATGAGTGGCTATGCGCCCTCTTACTATGAGGAAAAATTTTTTTATTCGATGAAGGAGAATGAAACGATGTTAGAAATTACAACTAATGAAAGTGATGCAGTAGCTAAGATAATAGTTACTGGTGTTGGCGGAGCTGGAAACAATGCCGTTAACAGAATGATTGATGAAAACATTGGTGGTGTAGAATTTATTTCAGTAAATTCAGACACTCAGATTTTGAAGAGAAGTAAAGCACCTACTACATTACAGATCGGTGAGAAAGTCACAAAGGGTCTTGGTGCAGGAGCTAAGCCAGAAGTTGGTGAAGCAGCTGCTGAAGAGAATGTAGAGGAATTAGCTCAACTACTAAAGGGTGCCGATATGGTATTCGTAACATGTGGTATGGGCGGTGGTACTGGTACTGGTGCTGCACCTGTAGTTGCACGTGTTGCTAAGGAGCAGGGAGCTCTTACAGTTGGTGTTGTTACAAAGCCATTTAGATTTGAAGCAAACACTCGTATGAGCAATGCTGTTTCAGGTATTGAGAGATTAAAAGAAAACGTAGATACACTTATCGTTATTCCAAATGATAAGTTACTTGAGATTGTTGATAAACGTACTACTATGCCAGAAGCTCTTAAGAAAGCTGACGAAGTACTTCAGCAGTCAGTTCAGGGTATTACAGATTTGATTAATGTACCATCATTGATCAACCTTGACTTTGCTGACGTTCAGACAGTTATGAGAGACGCTGGTGTTGCACACATTGGTATTGGTGAAGCTAGTGGTGACGAGAAGGCTGCAGAAGCTGTTCAGGCTGCTGTTACATCTCCACTTCTAGAGACTACTATCGAAGGTGCTAAGAACGTTATTATTAACATTACTGGTGATGTTAGCTTGTTTGAAGCAAACGAAGCTGCTAGCTATGTTCAGGAACTTGCTGGCGAAAATGCAAATATCATTTTCGGTGTTAGATATGAAGACACATACCCAGATGAGTGCTCAATTACAGTAATGGCTACTGGTATTGGTGATCCTGATAATGGTAAGGCTCAGAAATCTTTCGGCTTCGGTAAACCAGCTGCTCAGAAGCCTTTCGCTTCATTTAATAATGCAGGTACACAAAGTGCTGCTCCTCAGCCAGAGGCTAAAGAAGAAGCACCAGGTGTGGAAGAAAAAGCTATCAAGATTCCAGATTTCCTTCAGAATAAATAATCTATAAATTTCTATGGGGCACAGATAGCTGTGCCCCATTTTTTATATCAGGAAAAAGTTTACTTTTACGGAGGTATAATTATGAAATGTCCATATTGTGGAGCAGACGATACTAAGGTTATCGATTCTCGTCCTGCAGAGGATAACAATGCTATTAGACGCCGTCGTCAATGTGAGAAGTGTAACAAGAGATACACTACATACGAGAAGGTGGAAAGCATTCCTATTATAGTTATTAAGAAAGATAATATCAGAGAACAGTATGACAGATCTAAGATTGAGAAAGGTATTATCAGTTCATGTAACAAGCGTCCAGTTTCTTATGAGCAAATCGTTCAGACAGTAGAAGAAGTGGAAAACGCTATCTTTAATATGGAAGAAAAAGAAATCTCAAGTAACGTTATTGGTGAGCTAGTTATGGAAAAACTAAAAGACCTTGACCAAGTTGCTTATGTTAGATTTGCATCTGTTTATAGAGAATTTAAAGATGTTAATACTTTCAAGAAAGAGCTTAACAAACTGCTTAAGTAAGGTGATTACATGTTTAAGAATTTATATCCAGATGAGTACTTGGATGGCATCGACAGTATAGACCTAGAGATGTATTATAACCAAGGCATAAGAGGCATCATTACCGATGTTGATAACACAATCGTTCCTCACGGTGCACCAGCTGATCAGCATGCTATAGATTGGTTTAAGAAAGTGCACGATATGGGAATTGATACTTGCATCATTTCCAACAATGATGAGCCACGTGTTCAACCTTTTGCAGATGCCGTAGGATCCAAATATATCTTCAATGCTCACAAGCCTAGTACCAAGAATTACAAAAGGGCTATGGAACTAATGGGCACTGATTTAAAGTCCACTTTGTTTGTAGGCGATCAGATATTTACAGACATTTGGGGAGCAAAGAAGACTGGAGTTCAAAGTGTAATGGTTAAGCTAATCGACAAACACGAAGAAATCCAAATCATTCTAAAGAGAATTCCTGAGAAGTTTGTTTTGTGGCGTTGGAGAAAACAATTAGAAAAATAAAATAAAGTATATAAAAAAGAAAACAGTAAGGTTGCGAACGACTTTCTAGTGAGAACCTTACTGTTTTCTTTTTTGTTGTCATATATTTTAATTTCTAATTGTTTTCTTCACGCTAGTACAATTACTCGAAATACTCTTTAATTGATTTGTATACCGCTTCACGAACTTTGTCGATTGGGAATTTTTCACCAGTCCAGAGTTCGAATGATGCAGCGCCTTGGAATATTAGCATTTCAATTCCGTTTAAGACTTTGCAACCATTAACCTTAGCCATCTGGTATAGCTTAGTCTCTAGTGGATTATAAATAATATCAACTACCACAAGGTCAGTTCTAAGAAGACCAGAGTCTTTGATAATGCATGCATCTTCATTTGGCGCCATACCTACAGGAGTAGCATTGCAGAGTAGTGAACTCTTTGTAACGCATTCCTCTATAGCCTCATCGCTCATCTCGATTAGATTAACATCGGTAGGAGTTTCTTCTATAATAGTGTCCGCTAATTCCTGTGCCTTATCCCAGAACTTATCTTTAATAGAAAGAACATTGATCTCCTTAGCACCTTCTAGCGCACACTGAACGATGATAGCAGAAGCAGCACCGCCAGATCCTAGAATTGTAATCACTTTGTCTTTGACATTAAAACCGTCATCGCGCAAAGCATTAACAAATCCCACACCATCAGTATTGTATGCCACAAACTTTCCATCTTTATTTACGATAGTGTTAGCAGCACCAATCATCTTGGCTGCAGTTGAAACTTCATCAGCCAATTCAAAAGCTTTAATCTTATCTGGCATAGTGCAATTAAATCCTGCCACACCCAAAGCCTTCAAATCTTCAAAAGCCTCAGCCACTTCATCTTCCTTCACCTCAAACAATTCATATGTGTAATCGAGCCCTAACTCTTCAAACGCCGTATTATGCATTAAAGGTGATTTGCTATGCTCAACCGGATAACCTATTAATCCAGTCAACTTCGTTGTTCCTAAATTTTTATCTACTTTAATCATACAAAAAATTATACTTATCCCGGGGAGAAAAGGCAAGGGGGTTCGGAAAAAGACAAGGAGCTCACTAGAAAAGTCGTTCGCACCCTTGTCTTTTTCCTGCCCTATAATATTTTCTGTTTGACTAAACTGATATATAAATTTATACTAGTAACAACAGTAATCGGAGGATAGTGATGAAAGAACTCGCTTGTAGAAAAATCACATTGAATAGCGAAAAGCCTTTGATTTGTGTGTCTGTCACAGGCTCGAATTTGAACGAGATAAAAGAACAAGCAAAGGTTATTAAAAGGCTAAACCCAGACATCGTAGAGTGGAGAGCTGACTGTCTAAAGATAGAGAATGAAGAGAAGGATACATTTGAGATTGCGTATGCATTAAAGTGCGTACATAAAGCGCTCAAGTCGTATCCTCTTATTTTTACTTTCAGAAGTAAAGAGGAGGGCGGTAAGCGCCACGTAAACTTTGAAAAGTATAAAGAGTATTATCATTATGTTTCTCTAGAAGCTAAGAAGTTTAATGTAGAATTAGTTGATATTGAGATGTATGGTAAACGAGGAGTAACAGGTCTTAACACCTTGGTCGATGAAATGCATGCGATGGGTCTTAAAGTTATTGGCTCATATCATGACTTTAACAAGACTCCAAAGCGAAATGAGATATTTGATATCTTAAAAGATATGGAAGAAAGTGGTGCAGACGTTTGCAAAATTGCTTGCATGCCAAGACATAAGGGAGATGTTTTTTCTATATATAATGCATCTCAAGATGCGGATGATAAACTAAAGAATCCTATCATTGCAATCTCGATGGGTGAACTGGGCGCGGTTACTAGAGTAGCGCTCACACAGACTCACTCAGTGCTTACCTTTGCATCGCTTTGCGAAGACGAGACTTTCGAGGGTGAGCTTAGAAAAGAATGTATCGAGCAGATGAATTCTTTGGGGCAGGTGCCTTTCAAGATTGCAGAGACTTTGGTTGATGTAAATAGAAGAGGAAAACTAAACGGCAACATTTCTGTCATTGGTTTTATGGGTACAGGTAAGACTACAGTGTCCAAAGCTTTGGCGGAGATTCTCAACTGCAAAGAAATAGATACCGACAAATATCTTGTAGAAAAGTACAACAAAGAAATCACAGAGATGTTTGAGGTTATGTCTGAGGAAGAATTTAGAGATGCCGAGTCTGTAGCTATTGAAGAAATTGCCAAGACAAAGAATCAGATTATTTCATGTGGCGGTGGAGCAGTTATAAGAAGGAAGAATTCAGATGTGCTAAAAGAGACTGGCGCTATAGTTAGACTTGATGCAGATCCAGAAACTATTTTTGAGAGAGTGAGCAGAAGAACTACCAGACCACTCTTAAATGGAAATATGAATCTAGACCACATTAAGAAACTGATGGATGAGCGAGAACTCAGATACAGAGAGGCGGCAGATATCACAGTAAATGTGGATAGCAACAATAGAATTTTGACGTGCTATAGAATAATAGTTGCACTGATTAAACAAAGAATAATAACAAAAGAATAGAGATAAAATGGATGCTAAAACCAAGCATCCATTTTTTGTATGTTACATAATTATGACACAATTAAGTGCTACTATACAGTTGAAAGAAAAAGGAGTACTTTTATAAAGAATGAGACCGTATTAAAAATAATTTGAGGTTGAAAATAACCCCTATCTAAACTATAATATTCTAGGATTAAAAAAGACCGGTGAGGAGGAATTTAATATGGTTTCAGCAGGAGATTTCAAGAATGGTTTAACTATCGAATACGATGGTAACATTTATCAGATTATAGAATTTCAACATGTTAAGCCAGGTAAGGGAGCTGCATTCGTAAGAACTAAACTTAAAAACATCAAGACTGGTGGTATTACAGAAACATCATTCAGACCTACAGAGAAGTTTGAGAATGCACATATCGATAGAAAAGATATGCAATACCTTTACACAGACGGAGAACTATATCACTTCATGGATGGCGAGACATATGAGCAGATCGCAATTGAAGCAGACAAGGTTGGCGATACTCTTAAATTTATCAAAGAGAGTGAGACAGTAAAGATTTGTTCACACAACGGTGATGTATTTGCAATAGAGCCACCTATCACAGTGGAACTTACTATTACAGAAACAGAGCCAGGCATCAAAGGTAACACAGCTACCAATGCCACAAAGCCAGCTACAGTAGAAACAGGAGCTACAGTATACGTTCCATTGTTTGTAGAAGAAGGCGAGAAGATTGTTATTGATACACGTACGGGTGAATATTCTAAACGTGTTTAATATAGTTAATAATTTATTTTTTATTTATTTTTAAGGAGGTAGAATCATGAAAGGATTCACAAAGAAAATTGCTTCTGTAGTTTTAGCACTTACATTAGTGATCGGACTAGCTACATCAGCTTCAGCTGCAGCTTGGGACGGATACTTTGGTGCTAACGACGGATCATTCTGGGAAGGCGCTACAGGTACAATGGCAGGAGTTTCAGCTAAAGGATTTACAGCTAGAATGACATCAGTTGGTTGGGGCGGTGTCTGGGGATGCCAGGTTAAGCAGCCAATCAAACTAGTTAAGGGCAAAGCTTACGCTCAGTCATATACTATCAAGTCTACAAAGGCTAACAAGTATATCTACGTTAAGATGTCAACAAACGAAAACATTGCACATGCTTACTGGGTAAAACTTCCTAAGGGAAAAACAGTTAAGGTAGAGCAAGTATTTAAGGCTGCAAATCCAGCTAACCAGATTACATTCGGTCTAGGCGGAGACGCTGGTGACAGAGATGGTTCTGATGTAGACGCAGCTGCAAGATATGGTATCTTCGAGAAACAGTTTAAGATTAAACGTCAGCAGCTAGGTCAGCTTGACTGTGATGGAGATTTCTCATCAGTTACAGATATCACAGTATCTAACTACTCACTTGGTGCTGCACCTACAAAGATCAAATTCTCAGCTAAGGCTAAGGGTAAGAAGAAAGTTAAAGTTACTTTGAAAAAAGCAGCTGGAATCAAGACTTTCGAAATCAAAGTAGGAAAAGTTAAAAAGAAAACTACTAAGACTAAGATCACAATCAAGGCTAAGAAGAAAGGTAAGCAGAAAGTTCAGGTTAGAGGTATCTCAGCTGACAAAGCTTACAAGACAAAATGGGCTACAAAGAAAGTTAAAGTTAAGTAAAGAAAACTTTAAATAAAGAAGACGTGTTAGCAAATGCTAGCACGTCTTTTTTTGTTGCTCATCTGCACTTTTATATCACTATGTGGTGTTACATTTACACTATAGAAGGAGCGGATAATAGGTTTATTAGATTGGTAAAAAAATATAGACATTCTAAAAAACTAGCACTTTATTGTAATTGATAGAGATTTTCTATCGTGATATAATTTTAAAAGATGAGGGAGCGGAAATCATCGGAAAGGAACCGATATGAAAAAAGTTATTAAAAGTATTAGTGTTCTTGTTTTAAGTTTATCACTTGTATTTAGTGGTTTTGTTTTTGCTGGAAATGTAAAAGCAGACGAGATAAGTGAATGGAAAGCAAGTGCAATTAAAACTCCTACAGAAGGAAACTTATTAGGAGCAGGTTACATAGACGTAGAGTTTGATAACTCTTTGGCTGGCTATACTTACGAAGTATTTCTCGATGGAAATCCTGTTTACTGGAAAGATGGAGATATCCTAAGACCTGAGCTAGACGAAGACGAAAGTCAGGGAACAAGAAAGACTTTTAAATCAAGCGATACACCAAAGACAGAAGTATATACTACATCTGTTGCTAAACACGAAATTACAGTTAAAGCTACAAAAGATGAAGAGACTATAACATCCGATCCAGTTACTTTCTATGTTTCTAAGAAAGGATTGGCTATGGGTGATGACATGGGTAATAAAGTATCTCTAAAGAAACTAAACTGCTCATGGTATTACAACTGGAACGCATATGGATTCCACAATTCAGTGGATGATGGTGTAGCACATATGCCAATGATTTGGGGCGGACCAGAAGAAGAAATTCAAAATCAAGTTAATGAATTAGAATATGATTCAAACTATATCCTAGGTTTCAATGAGCCAGATATAGAAGGACAAGCTAATATGCCATTCTTTGAAGCGGTAGATATGTGGAAGCAGTACGTTTCTCCTATTAATAAGAGAAAAGTATCTCCAGCACCTGCATCACCAGGTGGAACTTCTAAGTGGCTAAAATCATTTGTAAATGGCGACACTTATTGTTGGTTACCAGACGGCTCGTGGGATTACTATAATATGTATTCAGATGATCCATCTATTATACCAATTGAAGTAGAAGGTGTTAGCGATTGTGATGCTGTATGCTTGCATAGTTACCAAAACAGAATAGGTGCAGGCGGATTAATTCAAGCAGTTAAGAATCTATGGAGAGATTATAAAAAACCAGTTTGGGTTACTGAGATTGGACTATTTGGTTCAAAGAGTGACTCTACTGATATGAGTTATGAAAATGCTGAGAAGAGAGCAGAGATTCAAGCATTTATGGAAGAGGTTGTAACTGAGTTAGATAAACTTCCATATGTAGAGAGATATTGCTGGTTCTCATATGATGTTGAGAGCGCTAATGCGATAGATAACTTTGACGGTTCCGGTGGAACATCAATGTTTGAATATTGTTCAGGACTATATACAGATCTTGGAAAAGCTTATTCAGAGATAGCTAATCCAGAAGGATACAATGCTAGCAAGATTTCTAGCAATGAAATGTTCAATTGGGATACTAGAGTTAAATTTGCAGCTACTTATAACAAGTCTAAAGATACAGCCGAGATTTCTTGGGATAAGGGAACACTACCTACTATGCCTAAGATGGACATTACTTTAGATGATGAACCAATTGAAATTGAAAATGGTGGAGAGATAGATGTATCTGCTTTAGATGAAGGTAAGCATGCTATTAAGTTTACACTTTACACTGAGGATGATACTACAGTAATGGTTACAAAGACTAGAGGTTTCGTAATCGACAGAAAAGTGGAACCTACCACTGAGGCACCTACTCAGGCACCAACACAAGCTCCTACAGTAGCGCCAGTTAAACCAACAGTTAAACCAACAGTTAAACCTGCTGTTGTTAAACCTGGCAAGACTACTATTAAGGGTAAAAACGTTAAGAAAAAATCAGCTAAACTTTCTTGGAGTGCTGTCTCAGGTGCTAAGAAGTATAAGTTTAACTGGGCTATGAATAAAAAGTTCACAAAGAAGAGCAAGACAAAGATAGTTACTAAGACTAGCTACAAAGTTAAGAAACTTAAGAAAAAGAAAACATATTACTTTAGAGTAGCAGCAATTAATGATGCTGGTACAGGCCCTTGGTCTAACACTAAGAAGATCAAAATCAAAAAGTAATTGAATTACAATTGTGATAACCAAGTTGTATGTGATAACGTTTATGCTATAATATTAATAGGTTAGATGAACGTTTAAATATAAGAATAATTATTTTTATTAAGGAGGTTACAAAATGAAAAAATTATTCAGCAAAACATTAGCAGTTGCTATCTCATTAGCAATGGTAGTTGCACTAGGTGCAGGTATCTACTTTACAAAAGATACTCAGGCTGCTTCTTATTTAGGATCAGCAGGTTGGGCATTTGAACAAGGTGGATGCTACTCAAGTGCACAAGAAACTGAATGGGGAAATGTCGGTTACATTAGTAGTGTAGCAATGGCAACTAATGGCGAGACAATCAACTCATGGGAAAGAGGAATGTACAATACTCAGACTCAGACAGCTTCAGCTGATACTGGCGCAGCTATAACTATTGAAAACAATGGTTGGGATGCTCAGTGGAAAGAAGTTACAGGATATCCTACTGTAAGAATTAACCCTTGGTCTATTCAGGCTATGGCTAAGTTCAATGGTATGAACTACGACCACAATTATAAAGTTACTTTCAAAGCTAAAGCTACAAAGAAAAAATATTGCTACGTTAACTTCAACACAGTTGTAGACGGACATGAAATGTCACCATACGACAATGTAGAAGGCGCACTTACAGGCGACGAGCAAGTAATCGTACTTGGAACTCAGGAGAAAGAGTTTACATACACATTCCCTAACTATGTTGGTGGACATGAACTTACTGTAGACTTTATGCTTGGTTCATTCACACAGGATGGAGACGGAAATGTATATGATTATGCAGGAAATGCACTTCCTCAGTGTGAGGGTGAAGAGACTCAGTGGAAGAATGGAACAGTTACATTTAGTGATGTTAAGGTTGAAGACCTAGATCCTGATAAGCCAACTGATCCTACAGAACCACCTCTATACACAACTACAGCTCCAGCTCCAGCTACTACTGTAGCTCCACAGCCTACACAGGCTCCTACAGTTAAGCCAGCTCCAGCAGTTAAAACATTAGCTAAGGTTACTGGTGTTAAGGTTAAGAGTGTTAAGAAGAAAACTATTAAAGTATCTTGGAAGAAGACAGCTAACGCTAAGTCATACCAGATTAAGGTAGGAAACAAGACTTACAAGGCTACAAAGACTTCTAAGAAGATTAAGAACAAGAAGTTCAAAAAAGGTAAGAAAGTTAAAGTTAAAGTTAGAGCTATGGCAGCTGGATATAAGACGGGTGCATGGTCAAAGACAGTTAAGAAAAAACTTACTAAATAATTAAGTTTATCTAAGAGCCCGCTGTTTAAGACAACGGGCTCTTTAAGAAATAACTTTGATTAGGAGGATAGAAAGATGAAAAAGAATATTTTCAAAAAACTTATAGTTAGTGTTCTATCTCTATCTCTTATGTTCAGTTTTTCAGCTCCAGTAGCTGCAGCTTCACACGCTGCCAATGGTTCAAACATTATGCCAGCTAATGGCAAATGGGTTTCAGATTGTGTTCGTGATGATTTGAATTATGATCCAAGTGGAAAGGGCCCATGTACTGAATGGGAGATTGCTCTACTAAAAGAGATGGATACCAATCTTAAGAAAGAGTTAGGTAGTTACTACACTAATATTAAAACATGGAACCCATATACTCTAGAGCAGAACTATGCTACAGCTATGTCAAACTTGACAGACGCACATAACGCAGGTAAAGTTTCAGATGCTGAATATGAACGTCTACAGACAGTAACTGGCTGGGACGGAATTATGGGATGGCAGAGTTTTACACAAGGTAGAATGATTGACCCTAACACATCAAAAGAAGCAACTATGTACGTTGCCAACACAGGTTGGGACGGAGAATATGCTGCACAGACTTATGGTGGAGAGAAAAAATTAGTTGCTGACAATCCTTGGGGATTAACAATTACAATGGATAAGATTCCAGTTGAGTATACTCGTTACTATACAATGGAATTTGACATTGCATCAGATCTACAGGGTAAGGATAATGAAACAGGTCTACAAGAAAGATCAGATAAATATTGTATCGTTAAAGCTTTTGACTATCAGTCAAGAGGAGAACCATCAGCTGCATTTGAATCATTCCAGGTAAATGGAAAAGAAGCTGCAAAAGATGGTAAATTTAAAATTGCTAAAACTCCTAAGGGAGAAAATCTAGTAAAAACACATATCAAAGCCACATTTAAGATTCCAGATTCTAAGAATGAGTGGAGTGGTGGACACGATGCAGGTATGTTCACAAAGATGGGAATTAAATTTGCATTGGGCGCATTCTCAAAATCTCATGAAGATGAAGTGGAAAAAGGCGAAGCTCCTCAGTGGGAAGAAGTTGCTAATAAAGGCTATATATATGTAACTGATTTGAAAGTTATCGCAGGCACACAGTATGCTGTAAGATATTACGATGGATCAGTACAGAAAGATTTAAGATATGTTAACGAATATGATCAGGCTAAGAATATTGCTCTAAAGAAGAAGGGCTATACACAGACTGGTTACATCAATATGGCTACAGGTTCTAAGTTTAGTTTCGGAACTCTAATTGAGCAAGATACTAACTTAAAAGCTACTTGGACTAAGACACAGAAACCTAAAAAGGCATCATTTACTGCGAAGAGTAAGAAGAAAAAGAAAATCACAGTAAAATTCAAGAAGAATGCTAACGCTAGAGGTTATCAAGTAAAATACTCACACAACAAGAAGTTCAAGAAGAAATCTAAGTATAAAACAAAGACTAAGAACACATCAAAGACATCAACTTATACAATCAAAGGACTTAAGTCATCTAAGATAGCATATGTTAAAGCTAGAGCTTACAACCTAGATTCTTGTGGAAACAAGATTTATGGTAAGTGGAGCAAGAGAAAGAGCGTTTACGTTAAATAATTTTTCATTTTTAAATGCACAGAGAGGTGACCAATCATCACCTTTCTGTGCTATTTTTATGTTAGTATAATAATGTAAAAAATATTAGTAAATATCCTTACATTTTGTTATAATTATAAGGAAGTTTGACCGGATTAGATTTAGATGAAAAAACATCTAAAACTTAAAGGAGTATAGTTGTGAAGAAGGTTATTTTGAAAAGAAACTTAATGAAAAAACTAGTAGTTAGCATACTTTCTCTATCTATGGTATTTGGACTATCTGGTTCAGTTTTTGGTGCATCACATGCACCTAACGGAGCTAATGTTATTCCAAGCACTGCTAAGTGGACTAGTTTTTCTATTTGTACAAGAGAAGACGGCGGTTCTTGGGAAGACTCATTAAAACAGGTTTATAGAACCAATTCTGATGGTAGTTACTTTCTAGATGAGAATGGAAATAAAGTTACCTTTGTAAAAGGTGTTGATTACGCCACAGAAGGTTGGATTAACGGATCAGAAGGATTGAAAAATGATTCTAGTGAAGTTACTTTCTACTGCAAGGCTACTGGATGGGACGGTGAATATGGACAGATGACCAGAGGAGGCCCATCTATTCTAGTTGCTGATAACCCATGGGGAATGACACTAACTATGACAGGCATTCCAGTTGAGTTTGGTCGCTACTATACAATGGAATTTGATATGCTTGGTGATCTTAATGCAGTTAAATATGACGCTCTTACTGGCAAGACCACATATGAACCAGCAGAAAAACACATTTTGCTTAAGGCATATGATTACAATTCAAATGGCGAACCATCTGCGGCATTTGAAAATGTTAAACAAGATGATAAAGAAATCTCTAAAGATGGATTTATAGAAGTTAAGAAAAAAGATGCAGGTTACTCTCACATAGTTGCTAAATTTAAAATCCCTGAGTCACCAGATGACTGGGGTGGTGGAAAACACAAAGGTTCTTTCACTAATGTGGGTATCAAGTTCGCACTTGGAGCAAACTTAATCTCATATAAAAATGAAGGATCGATGAGAGGAAACATTCATATCAAGAATATGAAGATGTTGGCTGGAAAACAGTACACAGTTAAGTATTATGACGGTGCTGTACACAAGGCTACAAAGTTCGTAAATGACGAAGAATCTGCTAATAGTGTTAAACTCTCAAGAGCATATAACACATTGGCTGGATATACAGATATGGCTACTGGCAAGAAGTTCAACTTCTCAACTATCTTAACTAAAGATATGAACCTAAGAGCTATTTGGACTAAGACTCCAGCTCCTGGTAAAGCATCACTCAAAGTTAAGAGTAAAAAGAAGAAGAGAGAAACAGTAACATTCGGAGCTAACAAGAATGTAAGGGGATACCAAGTAATGTATTCCTACAGTAGCAAATTTAAGAAGAAATCAAAATTCAAAACAAAGACTAAGAATACAACGAATACCTCCACATACACTATTAAGTCTCTTAAGTCGGGCGCAGTAGTTTATGTAAAGACAAGAGCTTTCAATCTTGACTCAGCAGGTAACAAAGTATTTGGTGCATGGAGCTCACGTAAAGTGGCTTACGTAAGATAAAAAAGGAAATAGTGGTGTGGGGAGACTTAGATATTTTCCCCACGCCTTTTTTAATAAAAAATAAATGTAAAGGAACGGAAGAAAAATGAAGAAAGTTATAACAATTATTCTATCAATTGCATTATTTGTATCAGGAATGACAGTTACTCCAGTAGCGGCTAAAGATACTATGACTCCTGACGAATGGAAAACTCAAGCTATTACAGCTCCTAAAGCTAATAGTTTGATTGGTGCTGGTCACATTGATCTTAAATGGTGGGGTAATCTTGAAAATGCTAGTAAGTATACTGCATATGTAGATTCTAAAGCTGTTAAGACATTGAACGCAGGTGACCCAGCAATGATGAGTGTAGATTTTTATACTGTAAAAGTTAGTGCTCACACAGCCTATGTGGTAGCAGAACAGACGGACGGCACAAAAGTTCAGACAGATACAGTAAAATTCTACGTAACTAAAAAAGGTATCTGCGTTAATACAAAAGATATGGGTGTGAAAGTAGACCCAGCAGATATGAACCTTGGTTGGTACTACAACTGGGATAATAAATCATTTGAAGAGACTGGATTCTCGAATACTAAATTCTATGGAATGGATTATGTACCTCAGTTCTGGGGAGACCCAAGAGATCCATATCCAGATTGCTTCGATAGATTTAAAGCACAGGGATATAAATATGTATTAGGTTTCAACGAGCCAGATTTGGTTTGGGAATCTAACTTCAAGACAGACGTTGCTATGAGAAGATGGATGAAAGACATTATGCCAAACAAGGGCAATATGCTTCTTGGTTCACCAGCAGTTTCTGTATTCCCACAGTGGTCAGATTGGTGGAAACAGTATTGGAATATTCTTCCAGGTTCTGCTAAATCAGCTACTAACTTTATAGCAGTACATAACTACAATAAATACTACAATGGTTCACAGACAGCGCTTGATTATCTAGAGAAGATAGATGAGTGTTATAACAAATATAGAAAACCTATTTGGATTACAGAGTTCGCTATCTGGAAGTTCGATAAGAACGACAAAGCAGGATGCGCTAAGACTCAGGAATTCATGAGAATAGTTCTTAAAGGTTTGAATGAGAGAAGTTATGTTGAGAGATATGCTTGGTTCTCACCAGACTATAACTCAAAAGATGCAAGTTCATCTAGTCTATTTGACTATGGAACAGGAAATCTTACAACTATAGGTAAGGTTTATGCTCAGATTGGAAATCCAGCAGGTTATCCAGCTAAGACATATGGTGTACCTTCTGGTTCTAATGTAAATACTTCAGTAGCATCTTGTATTGCATCACAAAAGACTACTCTATACGGACTAACAAAGAAAAAGAAAGCATTCAAATATTCAATCAAAGCAATGGATGGTGCTGTTAAGTATCAGATCCAGTACTCACTAAGCAAGAAGTTTAGTAAGAAGAAAAAATACAAGACTAAGATTAAGACAGTAGGAGCTACTACTTCAGACGAGAAGAACGGTACTATCAAGAAGCTTAAGAAAAAGAAAAGATACTATGTACGCGTAAGAGCGATCAAACAATTCTTAGGAAAGAATTACTACTGTGCATGGAGTGGTAGACAGTCAGTTAAGACTAAAAAATAATTAGTTGTTGTTTATTGATATTCTGTGAGGAAGAATATTTGTAAAGGATAAAGGTGACGATATGAAAATCACTAAAAGAATTTTAACAATTGTATTATCATTAGCTCTTGTAGTGGGCGGACTATACCTAGTTGCGCCAAAGGATACAAGTGCGGCTACAGATTTTGCAATTACAGCGCCAAAGACAGATTCCATTAAGGCGGCTGGTCCAATTGATATCACTTGGGAAGATGCAAACAGTATGAAACAGGTTGCAAGCTATGATGTCTTTGTCGATGGCAAGTTGGAAAAGAATACTACAGCTACCAAATATGAGTTCTATACTACTAAAGTTAACTTCCATAAAGTTTGGATTAGAGCAAACTTTAAAGATGGATCAAACCATTACACTAGAACAATAAGATTTGGTGTTACTAAGAAGGGTCTTGGTACAGAAACTGGAATGGGCCAGAACAACATCAAGACTAAAGAAATGGGTCTCGGCTGGTATTATAACTGGGGTAGAGGCGCAATTAATACTGACAAGTATAAAGATTTAGAGTATGTCCCAATGGTTTGGGGTGATACTAATGCCAATACTATTAAGAGTAAAATGGAAACAGCTATCAACCAAGGAAGTAAACATATGCTTGGCTTTAACGAGCCAGATATGGACTGGAGCGGTGGCGGTTGTAATATGGAAACTAGTACAGCTATAAATCTATGGCCTAACTTTACTCAGTATATGGACAGAATCAGAGTTGGTTCTCCAGCGTATGCTATTTGGGGAAGCGGCAGTAAGATGGTTCAGTTCATGGCAGGAGTAGAAAACAATGTAGATTTCGTTTGCCTACACTGTTATCCAGCTGACTGGAACGGTGGAAAATCAATGGCAGATTGGTTCATTCAAAGCGTAGTAAAAGATGCTTACAACAGATATCATAAACCAATTTGGATTACAGAATATTCTACTTCAGGAAACGGAATTACTCAGGAGGGAACAGCATCATTTATTGAGAATTTATTCCCTGCATTGGATGAGTTAGAGTATGTGGAGAGACATGCGTGGTTCTCGTTCAACTCAGCATCATTTGGCGGTGGATTATATAATTATTCAACAGGCGAACTTTCAAAGTCTGGACAGATGTTTGCAGATAAGGGTAATCCTGAAACAGACTATGTAGCTGGTCCAGAAGTTAACCCAAGAGATCCATATGAGACTACTACACCTAGACCAACTACACCACCTACCACAACACTTAAACCATACTCAGACATTGAGGCTAACATAGATGTACCTCAAGATGAGTGGGGTAAATTTGGTAATTATGGTGTATACACTGGTACTTGGGAAGGATCAAATACAGCTAAGGCTGGAGTAGATCCTAAAGACCCATCACATATCGTAGTTAAGAGAACAAATGATACATATACAAGCGCTTGGTTAACTCAGGTTAAACTTGAATTACCTGGCCTTGATCCAAATGAGGAATATACATATGAGTGGCCTATCGTATCTAAAGTTAAACAGGGAACTCTTGTTTCTTCAAATGGAGAAGATGGCGACAACAACAGAACATATTTGAATGGTCAAGATCAGAAGTTAACAGGTAAAACAGAAGTATCTAGCGAGGGTGTTCCACAAATAGTAGTAGGACTAGGATGGATTAATAGTACTAACCAGATTAGTTTCTATATGCCAATAGTTAAGGATAAATATGGAAACAGAGTTTATCCTAAGGAATTACCAACTACTGTAGCACCTACCACAGCGCCTGTTACAAAGAAACCAACTGTTAAACCTACAGCTAAGCCTACTGCCAAGATTAAAAAGCCTGGCAAAGCTAAGATTAAATCAGCTAAGAATAAGAAGAAGAGAAAGATTAAATTATCTCTTAAGAAGATGAAAGGCGTTACAGGATATCACATCAGATATTCAGACAGCAAGAAGTTTGACGGTTATTGGGAGAAGTATACTAAGAAAGTTAAAGTTACTCTAAAGAAGCTTGATAAGGGTACTAAGTATTACATCAAAGCTAGAGCTTACAAGAAAGTAAATAAAACTATTGTTTACGGTAAGTGGAGTAAGAAAAAGAAAGTTAAAGTTAAGAAATAAAGATAAAGAAGGAGCCTAGAGATAGGCTCCTTTTTTAGTGGATAAATGTGATAGTGGTTGGTTGACATGCTTATATTAGAATGTTAAGATTATAGGGAATTAAACATAGTAGAGGCTGCGCTAGATAAGAGTAAGTTATAGGATGCACCTAAGCAGTTGAGTATAACTGAAAGGAGATAGCGCCGAAGGATAACTGGTAGGAAGGTTGTCCTGGGCATAAGATAAATAATCTTATGACTGTCATCAAAAAGATGGAGAGCTACTTATTAATTTTTGAAAAAGGAAGCTCGAAGTAATGAGCTTCCTTTTTTACAAGATAAGTACACTATTGTTTAAAATATATTTTTAGGAGGACATAGAAATGTCTATATTTAAAGGAGCGGGTGTAGCTATTATTACACCATTCAAAGAAAACGGAGATGTTAACTTTGAAGAATTTGGAAAACTAATCGAGATGCAGATTGAAGGTGGAACAGATGCCATTATCGTATGCGGAACTACAGGTGAAGCATCTACTATGAACGATGACGAGCATCTAGCTACTATCAAGTATTGTATTGATAAAGTAGCTGGTAGAATCCCAGTAGTAGCTGGTACAGGTTCAAACAGCACTAAAGAAGCAGTTAACCTATCAAAACAGGCTGCTGATCTTGGTGCAGATGGACTTTTGTGTGTAACACCTTACTACAATAAGGCTACACAGGATGGTTTATATCAGTACTACAAGGCTATTTCAGATGCTGTAGATATTCCAATCATTATGTACAACGTACCAGGACGTACAAGTACTAATATCCAGCCTGAGACTGCAGTTAGAATAGCAAAAGAAGTAGAAAACGTAGTTGCTATTAAAGAAGCATCAGGAAACATTGCACAGGTTGCAAAACTTGCAGCACTAGCTGATGGTTGTCTTGATATTTACTCAGGAAATGATGACCAGGTTCTTCCTCTTATGTCACTTGGCGGAATTGGTGTTATTTCTGTATGGAGTAATGTGGCACCTAAACAGGTTCACGATATGGCTACAGCATATCTAAACGGTGATGTGGAGACAGCAAGAAAGCTTCAACTAGAAGCAATCGATTTGATTGGCGCGCTTTTCTGCGAAGTAAATCCTATCCCAGTTAAAGCTGGTGTAAATATGCTAGGATACAACGCAGGATCACTTCGTCCACCTCTAACAGAGATGACAGATGCCGGCAAAGAACGCTTAAGAAAAGCAATGGAAGACTACGGCATTCTATAGGAGGAGATTATGACAAGAGTAATAATGCATGGCTGCAATGGTCACATGGGAAAAGTTATTTCCGAGTTAGCAAGTAACGACCCTGATGTGGAAATTGTAGCTGGTATAGATTTAAATACAGAAGAAAATTTTGGTTATCCAGTTTTCGCAAACATCATGGATTGTGATGTGGAAGCGGATGCTATCATAGATTTTTCTGTGGCAGTAGCTGTGGATGCGCTGCTAGATTATTCTAAAGAAAAAGGTATCCCAGTTGTTCTATGTACAACAGGTTTATCAGAAGAGCAGCTTAAAAAAGTGGAAGAAGTATCAAAAGATGTGGCAGTTCTAAAGTCTGCTAACATGTCACTTGGCATTAACACACTTATGAAACTTCTAAAGATGGCTACGGACGTTTTGGCTGACAGAGGATATGATATCGAGATTGTTGAAAAACATCATAACCAAAAACTAGATGCACCAAGTGGTACAGCTTTGGCTTTGGCGGATGTTATAAACGAGACTAAAGATAATAGATACGAATACGTATTTGATAGAAGTCAGAAGCGCGAGAAGAGAAGTGATAATGAAATCGGAATCTCTGCAGTGCGTGGTGGAACAATAGTTGGGCAGCATGATGTTATTTATGCTGGAACTGACGAAGTAATTGAGATTCGTCACACGGCTTACTCAAAAGCAGTCTTTGCGAAAGGCGCAATAGACGCAGCTAAATTCCTAGCCGGCAAAGGCCCAGGAATGTATGACATGAGCGATGTTATAGACTAATTAGAAGACACGGTGAATAATCACCGTGTTTTTTATTGTGCTTAAATGTGTTAGAATAAGAACAGTATGAGGTTAGAATCACGGAGGTCATATGAAGAAAATTAAAGTATGTGCGGCTACTCTCAACATTACAGTAGCTGACCCAAAAGCAAATGCAAAAGAGATTATTAGAATCTCTAAAAATGCTGGAAAAAAAGGCGCAAAGCTTATTGTATTTCCAGAACTATCGCTAACAGGGTGTACTTGTGGAGACTTGTTCTTCCAAGATGCATTGTTAGAGAGTGCTATGGAGAATCTAGAAGTGATAGCAGAGAAGACTAAGGATATAAAGGCTGCTATTGTTTTTGGCTTGCCTGTTATGATGGATTACGATCTTTATAATGTGGCGGCAGTTTTGTTTAAGGGCAAACTTTGCGGTTTTGATATTAAGAACAAAACACTTTGGGATGCATACGGCGATGAATTTAGATGGTTTAGATATAGACTAAGAGGAACAGTTAAGAATATAGTATTTTTCCCAGAATCATTGAAAAACAAATCAGGAAAACTAATCGAAAATGAATCTGGTTATGATTTAGATATAAGTGAGAACTTAAGAATTGATTTCAAAAGACAGCTAGGTTTTACTCTAGGTGTTGGAATAGGAAATGATGGCTTGGGCAAATACTATGAATGCTCATACAGAGGTGATGAAGTAGATATAGTTGCCCACCTTGGCGCTAGAAGAAAAGTAGTGGATGAAGACACTGCTGACTTTGTTCAAAACGTGGCTTATGATTCCAATGCTCAGGTAGTTTATGCAGAAGCAGGTGATGGAGAGTCCACTACAGATATGGTCTTTGCCGGAGAGAGTGCTATTGCTAGTGAGTACACAGTTTATAAAAAATCTACTCCGTTCAAGAATCAGACAATAATAGAAGATGTGGACATAGATGAAAAGAAGGATGCACTAGTTAGAAATCAGTATGGACAAACTATTGCTAAATCAGAAGAAGGTCCTTCCAAACACAAACGCCCTAAAGTTGTTATGTCGGATAGTGAGTTTTTGTCTATGCCTTACGATATGCTTGGATATAATCCATTTTTACCAGATGAAGACAGTGAAAAAACACAGATGTGCAAAAATATTTTAAAGATTCAGTCTAAGGCTTTAGCTAAGAGAATGAAGACTATCGGTGCCGACAAATTGGTAGTGGGCATTTCAGGTGGACTTGATTCTACTTTGGCGCTGATTGCTTGTGTTAATGCTTGTGATGAGTTAAAGATTAATCACAAGAATATTATTGCGATTACAATGCCAGGTTTTGGAACAACAAGTAGAACTCATGATAACGCAAGTAAGATGATGAGATTTTATGGCGTTACAAAGAAAGAAATAGATATTACAGAATCTGTAAAACAGCACTTTGCGGATATCAAGCATGGTGTTAGAAATAAGAATGCTACGTTCGAAAATGCGCAAGCTAGAATGCGCACAATGATTTTGATGGATGTGGCTAATGATAATAATGCTTTGGTAGTGGGAACTGGAGATTTTTCAGAACTTGCTCTTGGATGGTGCACATACAACGGTGATCATATGGCAATGTATAGTGTGAATGCTAACATTCCAAAGACAGTGATAAGAGAAGTGGTAAGTTATGAATCTGATAGAATTAAGAATGAGCGCTTAAGCAAGATTCTAAAAGATATTGTAGATACGCCAGTTAGTCCGGAACTTCTTCCAAGCAAGAAAGATAAGATTGCACAAAAGACCGAAGACATAGTGGGCCCATATGAGTTGCACGATTTCTTCTTGTATGAGATATTGTATCTAGGCAAAAACCCAAGAGAAGTGTTGTCAGATGCCACATTTAACTTTATGGAGCAGTACAAGCCTGATGTTATTAAGCAGTGGCTAAAAGTATTTATAAAGAGATTCTTCTCGCAACAGTTTAAGAGAAACTGTAGTCCGGATGGACCACAAGTATTCTCGTTTGGTTTCTCACCAAGAGGCGGCTTTATGATGCCATCTGATGCATCAGCCAAGGCTTGGCTAGATTATTTAAAATAGAACTTAATTATTGGACGTTTAAATATAAATTATATTTAGGAGGAAAATATGAAAAAGAAAAATGGAATTATTATCGCACTTATTGTGGTAGTGGTAGTGTTGATAGTAGTGCTAGCATTTGTACTTGGAAGAAACATAAGTAAAGAAGAAGTTACTAGTGCACCAACACTTGCAGCTACTCAGGCTACACAAACAGGAGCGCCTACGGCCAAAGTAAATGTAGAAAATTCAGACATCAAGGTAGTTAAAAAGTACAACTTCTATGATGAAGATGATTTCACACTAGTATTAGTTCTTCAAAACACTGGAAAAGCTGATGCTGCAGTGGCAGTAGTTGGAAAGATCTTTGACGGAGCTAACGCAACTATTGAAACTGAAAGAGAATCTATATTTATGGATGCTAACTCTAAGTCTGTTGTCGAATTTGACTTTGATACTGAGGGTAGAAAAGTGAAAGATGTTGATTACAAGATTACAGCGGCAGCGGCCACAAGTATTAAACCTGGCTTAAAGAACATTATGTACAAGAAGAGCATTAACGGAAATATAGTTAATGTTACATCTAAAAACGAAGGCGATTTTGATTTGCTAGG
This sequence comes from Eubacterium sp., assembly GCA_017965495.1. Lineage (GTDB taxonomy): Bacteria > Bacillota > Clostridia > Lachnospirales > Lachnospiraceae > Eubacterium_G. The sequence continues at coordinate 107,417 of JAGCPW010000044.1, forward strand.
AGTTGATACTCATGTATTGTTCTATCAAGATGATGAGCTTGTAGATGTTGATAGCGAAGATATGATAGACAATGATTCTGAAGTCTTTGTGAAGGGAACTGAAGTTAAACAAAGATTTGATACAAAAGAGAAGTTTGACAAAGTTGAGATTTATTATTCACAAGACCAAGACAAACCAGATGCAGAAGATGATGACTAAATAGTCGGTAGAAGATAATAAAACACCAGTTGTTAATTCAACTGGTGTTTTTATATGAATAATTCTGTTATAAATACGACTATACAACTAATGGCAGCTGTTATAAATAGGTTTGGCTTTTTCCAAGCCACAATGATTGCAGCAATTAAAGCCAGCGTGCCAGAAATCCAAGACTGTGTTGCGTTTATAAAAGCTGGGAATGTCATAACTGAAAGTGTGACATATGGCACGTAGTATAGAAACGATCTTATATATTTATTCTTTATTTCTTTTCTAATTAACGTTATAGGTAAAACCCTAATTAAATATGTAACGATAGTCATTAGAAGGAGTGTTATATAAAACTTACTGCTCATCTGGCACCTCCTTTACCGGCTTTAACACCGAAAAGATTCCAGCAATCACGACAGTAAGAATAATAATCTTAACACCGCTATCAATTCCCTTAACCACAGGAATAACAGATAGTAAGTAGCTTGCAACGAAACTAACAATAATAACAACAGCAACCACTTTGTTTTTCTTGCCCTCAGGAATAATAATTGCAATAAACATACCAAACAAACCAACACTTAGCGCGCTAATAACGCTTTCTGGCAAAACATTACCCAAAGCCACACCAAGAGCAGTACCCACTACCCAACCAGGTGAAGCCACAGTAGCCATACCAAAAATGTAGTATGGATTAAGCTTTCCCTTAACAGCGATGGCTGCGCCAAAGATCTCATCGGTAATAAAGTATCCCATAATAAGACGCTTCCAAATAGGAGTGTCCTCAGGTATCTTTTGGCTTAGAGAACATGACATCAAAAGGTATCTAGCGTTAGCTACCATCTCCATCAAAGCCATTACAAGAATAGTAGTGCCTGCGCCAAAGAGAGTGATGAATATATACTCTCCAGCAGATGCGTGGAGCCCAAAACTCATAAGTGCAGACTTAATGACAGAAATCTTGGCAGTTTTGGCTTGGATGCCTAATGCAAAAGCCACAGCAAAATAACCAAGCCCAATAGGTATGCCGGTTTCTAATCCTTTTATGTATGCTTTTTTGTTTGAAAGTTCCATATGTTTAATCCTTTTTGCAATGAATATAATAATACATTTTTTACTAATAAACAAATCAAATGTACCATTTATTGGACGGCTATTTATGGTATAATACTAAACAGTGAGGGTACGGAATGTTAAATTTTATTATCGGAACCGCAGGTAGCGGAAAATCTTATGAATTACAACAAAAGTTAATAAAAGAATCTACTGATAATCCAGAAAGTAGATTCGTTCTTTTAGTGCCTGATCAATACTCTCTAGAAGCACAAAAGGAGATTTTGGATAAGCATCCAAATCATGGAGCGTTCAATATTGAAGTATCTAGTTTCAATCGTTTGGCTTACGAAGTGTTGGATGAGCAGGGATTTGGCGAAGCCAGATTGATGACAGATTTAGCTAAGACTATATTGGTTAGAAAGTGCTTAATAGATTGCAAAGATGATCTCAATGTATTTAAAGGCAAAGTAAATATGCCTGGATTTACAGATAAGATGAAGTCTGTAATTAATGAGCTAGGTCAATACAATGTCAGTCAAGATATGTTAAGAGAGATTATCGAAAAGAGTGACGATCTACTAAGCGAGAAGTTAGAAGACGCTTTCAAGGTGAGAGAGCGTTTTAATAGTTATGTCACAGAAAAGAATTTAACTACAGACGAGTTATTAGATAGATTTATAAAATGTATTCCTGACTCAGAGATTATTGAAAATACATATATTTACCTAGATGGGTTTACTGGTTTTACACCTATTCAAGAGAGAGTAATAGAGGGTCTAACTAGAAAGGCTAAAGATGTCACAGTGACAGCCACCATACCTGTAGATGAGTATAAAAACACATCGGATCTAAGAAGTGATGATTTATTCTATTTAGGAAAGAATACCGTTAAACATCTAAGACGCTTTGCCGCAGAAAACGGACTAGAGGGTTATATTGATCTGATAAAGGATAAAGACGATAAACCAAGAAGAATTCAAGATAATGATGCACTCTCATTCGTGTCTAGAACTATATTTGGACAGAGTGCAGATAAGTATGAAGAAGAGCAAGATTCTATAGAAATTCATGAAGCAGATTCGCTAGAAAACGAGGTTTTAACCGTTGTTAAGCGTATTGAGCGATTAGTAAGGACTGAAGGCTACAGATATAGGGATTTTGCCATAATAACGGCCGATTTAGAGAGTTATTATCCATATTTAGACAAAATCACACGCAAATATGAAATACCTGTATTTATTGATTATAAGCGCAGAACAGGTATGAATGCTTTTGCAGATTTGGTAGTGGCTTTGGCTAGATTAGCACGTTTGAATTTCTCGTATGATTCGCTTTTCCATGTCTTGAGAACAGGTCTTACACCTATCAGTGAGAGCGATATAGATTTTATTGAAAACTACATTATCACATTTAAGAGGACTTCATTTAACAGTTTTGCACAGGAGTGGAAGAGACCTTTAGATCGATTTGATTTAGTTCGTGTAAATGAGATAAGAAAAAGTATTTACGAGACATTCAAGCCATATATGAGCGTTATGAGAAACACTGGCTCTACAGTTAGTGATTACTGTAAGAGTGTCTATGATATTCTCGTTAAGTTTGATATAGATAAGAAAGTGGACGCATATGTAGAGAGATTCCATAAGGAAGGAAACTATGCCCTAGAAGAAGAGTATAGTCAAATTTATTCTGCTATAGTTAAATTGCTTGAGACTATTGAGAATACTATGGGCGATGAGAAAATCACTTTAAATGATTTTGAAAAGCTTATCGTAAGTGCTATTGAATCCTTAAAGATTGGTATTATCCCTCCTGGCATAGATGATGTGATGGTGGGTGATATCGAGAGAACTCGTCTCAAAGATATAAAGAAAATAATATTCCTTCTAGGAGCAAACGATGGTGTCATTCCTAACACTTCTAATCCAGCTACCATAGTGAACGATGCTGATAGAGAAAGATTAAAAGAAAATGGCTATGAATTTGCGCCTACCACCAAGGACAATGTCTTTAAGCAAATGTTCTATTTGTATATGCTTCTCACTAAACCTACAGAGAAGTTTGTCGTTTCATTTAGCAACCAAGACAAAGACTTCAAGCCTCTTAAACAGTCATACTTTGTAGATATGTTAAGGGCTATTCTTAAAAAGACAAACACTATATTGGATAGTGAAAATGATAGCAATGTAGAAGACATAGTAAATGCGAATGTGGCACTTGATTTTTTGGCGAAGAAGGGAAGAGTAATTAAGTACTCTCAAGATGAAGAAGAAAAGAAACTATATTCATCACTCAAGAACTACATGCTTCAAAACGAAGTAGAGATAGATGCAGTTCATCTAATGAATGATGGATTGAAATTTGAATATAAAGAGCGAGGTATTGAGACATCTCTTGCTAAAGATTTGTATAAGCCAGAAGAAAAAATTAAAGTTACTGAAGCTCAACAGTTTATTAATTGTCCATATAATCATTTCTTAAATTATGGACTTGGTTTACAAGACCGTGAATACTACCAGTTTGATAACCTACAAAAGGGAAATATAGAACATGACATTTTGGAAAGATTTTTTAAGTCTATCAATGAAAATAAAATTGACTTAAAGAATGCAGACCAAAAAGAAATTGATCAAATACTAGATACCGCCACTAAGGAAGCTTTCGCGAGTGAAAGAGCGGGTGATTTTATTAAGACTGATTCATCTAAGGAATTTTTAAAACACCAGCTATCTAACATTGCAAAAGAAAGTGTAAATGCTCTTATTAAACATCTTCAAAGAGGAAAGTTTGAAGTGTCATATTTAGAAGAGCGTGTTTCGGGTGGTAAAGCAGACCGTGTAGATAGATTCGAAGATGGTAATGATATTTATGTAAAAGTAATTGATTACAAAACTGGAAGCAGTGTTGGATTTAGTTTTGGTGAGTTAATGTATGGAAAGAATATGCAGGTATTCGTATACCTAAAAGATGCTTTGCAAAGGGAAATTGAGAATAACCCTGGCAAGAAGGTTATTCCAGCAGGTGCTTTCTATTTCAGAGCGAGAGAAAACTACGTGGTTAAGTCAAACGGAACAGATAGTATGTCTGGTAAGCAAGTAGAAGAACAAAACATTTCTAGTGCTTTCAAGATGGCTGGCTTGTTAAATAAAGAAGCCATAAAGGTCTTTGACGATGAAAACAAACCTGAAGAAACAATTAGTCTTCCAGCCAATAATCCTGAAAAGGTAATGTTTGACACGGAAAATTATTTGAAACTTTTAGACTACGTAGATGACAAAATTGATGATATAAGAAAAGATATTAAACATGGATATATTAAAGTAGAGCCTTATGATAGAGCATGTGAGTTTTGTTCTTATCAAGGTGTTTGCAGAAAATCGATGGGCAATATTGAATATAAAAAAGCCAAAAGTTTAAAAGCAGATGATGTTATTAATATATTGAATGGAGAAGAAGATGGCGCAGATTCCATGGACTAAAGAACAAAAAAGAGTAATTAATACGAGTGGAAAAGACATATTAGTAGCTGCCGGAGCTGGTTCTGGTAAGACTGCTGTATTAGTCGAGCGCATTATTAAGAAGGTAACTGACCCTGATCATCCAGTCGATATTGACAGATTTTTGATAGTTACATTTACTAAGGCTGCCGCAGCGCAGATGAGAGAAAAGATCAGAGAAAAACTTTATGAACTATCATATAAAAATCCTACGGATGAAAACCTAAAGAGACAGTTGTCTTTAGTTCATACTGCCAACATTTCTACCATTGACAGCTTCGCCAAAAAAGTAGTTTCCACTAACTTTGAAAAGCTCGATATAGATCCAAGTTTTAGATTGATGGAGCAGGAAGAGTCTGACTTGCTCTTAGAAGATTGTATCGATGAGACAGTGGATGAAATGTATGTAGAGGGCAATCAAGATTTCTTGGATGCTATGTCTCAGTTGGCAAAGGGAGATGTTTCTACTGATGTAGTAAATAAAGTATCTATTATAGTTAAAAAGGCTAAAAACCAAGAGTATCCTGCTAAGTGGTTGGCAGATGCTATTGATAGAAACTATTCAGAGACAGAAGAGGACTTTAATCAAAAAGAGTTTGTTAAGAGAACTATTGATGACTTTGAAAAATATAAAGACTTTAGTGATGATTTGTGGACAGCTCTCAATGATGTAGAAGAAAATGAAACACCTACTCAATTGACAGTTGAAGTAATAGATCAAATTAAAAGTATTTTACCTAATCTAGAGGCAGCTTCCACATATAGTGAGTATCGTGATGCCATTTTATCTTACGGTGAAATAAAGAGATCGAAACAGTCTTTTGATGATTTTAAAGAGCAACATAATAAGTTGTTAGCATACATACAAAGTTTTGTTGGCGATAATAAAAAGTCAAAGTATTTCCCTTCTTTAGAAGAAGCTATGGCAGATGTTAATAAGAGTCAAAAAACTGCTAATGTCTTGCTTGAGATAGCCATTAAGTCATTTGAAAAATGTATGAAAGAAAAGAAACGCATTTGTGCTTATGACTTTAGTGATGTAGCTCACTTTGCCATAGAAGTTCTTTGTGTGCCGGGAGAGAATGGACCTACTGCCAGTGATACAGCAAAGAAGATGGCAGAAGGCTTTGAAGAGATACTAATTGATGAGTATCAAGATAGTAACTATATCCAGGAATATATGTTGTTTGCTTTGTCTAAGGGACAAGGTATTAACAACGTATTTATGGTGGGTGATATAAAACAGAGTATTTATCGTTTTAGATCTGCAGAACCTAAGATTTTCCTTGAAAAGCTTAATGACTTTGAAGAAGAAAATGATGAACATACAAGAATTATCCTTGATAGAAACTTCCGTAGTAGACCAGAAGTAATTGAATTCACGAACCTTATTTTCAATGAGATTATGAATAAAGATGTAGGTGGAATTAACTACAAAGATGGTCAGAAGTTAGTTCAAGGTGCTAAGAATTATAATGAATCTTTAAACGGCGGTGAACAGGACAATAAATCAGAACTTATTTGCGTTCCTAGTCAGGATGGTATTTCGAGACACGAGGTAGAAGCTAACATCATCGCAAAGAAGATTCTCAATATGATGAATGAAAAGACTGGCCTAAAGATTACTGATGAGAAAGCCAAAAAAAGATCGTTGAGATATAACGATATAGTTATTTTGACAAGATATCCTAAGAATGTAGTTGATACATACTTAAGGGTTTTGGAAGAGTACGGAATTCCAGTGTACGGTGAGAAGAGAGATGGTTTCTATGAATCTAGCGAGATTAAATGTATTCTAGATTTCTTGTCAGTTATAGATAACCCTATGCAAGACATTCCTTTGGCGGGAGTGATGACTAGTGCGTTCTATCAATTTGACGAGAGCGAACTCGGCTATATTAGACTAGTACAAAAGGATGGTACTTTTTATGAGGCAGTAAATAAGTATGCTGAAGATGGCACAGACCAAGAGTTGAAAGATAAAGTAAAATCATTCTTGGATTCTCTTAAGGACTACAGAGAAAAAGTTAAATACATGTCAGTATATGAGTTTATAAACTATTTCTTAGATTCAAGTCATTTTGATTTGTATGTTAGAAGTTTGCCTGCAGGTACTAAGCGTATTCTCAATGTGGATATGCTTAAAGAGATTGCGTATAAATATGAGAATTCGTCTTACAGATCGCTATTCAATTTTGTGCGTTATGTAAATAAGAGTATCGATAATAATAAGGAGATAGGCGAGGCATCCAACGTACATGAAGATGATAATGTAGTTAGAATAACAAGTATTCACCAGAGTAAGGGTCTTGAGTATCCAGTGGTAATACTATCCAATGTGGCTCCTGGCGCTAGAGGTGGAAATAAAGAAAGCAACTATTTAGTAAATAGCGATGGTGATATTGGACTTGATGTTTTAGATACTGAAAACAAGACTAAGACAGACACATTGCTTGAAAGATATATTGTTAAAACCGAAGATGAGCAAGACAAAGCAGAAGAACTTAGACTTCTCTATGTTGCGATGACTAGAGCAAAAGAGAAACTAGTTATCACTGCAATTAAGCTTGCAAAAAAAATAGAGAAAAAAGACTTTAAACCTATAAACAATGCAAACAAAAAGGATGCAATACTTAAAACTTCTGATTTTTATCAAATGATTGCGCCAGTTTTGGGTACTGAGATTTATGATGAAGTGCCAGAATTAATAGATCATGAAAGCAACCCTGAGAAGATAAACAAAAAGTATTACAGGGTTGAAATGTATCCTACCATAGAGAGTTATCCATTTGTCGGTTTAGCGGAAGATGAGTCTATGGATGATTTGAAGTTAAAGTCTGATGAAGAAATAACTAATAAGATAATTGAGAACTTTGATTATAAGTATGACTATAAGAAAGAAGCCAAACTTCGTGCTAAGATGAGTGTTACTGAAATTAAACGACGCTTGAATGGTGAGTTTGTGGATGAAGATGCAGAGTACTTTATTCCAAATAGAAGCACAAAGGGTAAGCCTAACTTTGTTGAGCAAGAAGATGTAGGATTAACAGGTGCAGATTTAGGTAACGCTTACCATAAGGTTTTTGAACTGCTAGATTATTCTAAAGATATAACTGATAAATCAGTGGTTAAAGACTTCTTGGATGATTTAGTTAGCAATAATAAATTAACAGAAGAAGAGAGAGGATCCATAGAAGAAGAAAAGGTTACTCAGTTTGCAAAGAGTAGTATTGGACAACGAATGAAAGCTGCCTTTGATAGAAATGAACTATACCGCGAGCGCAAATTCTTACTTCAAGTGGATGGTAAGTTTATAGAAGAAGTTCAAGGCATTGAGACTGATGAGACTATGATAGTTCAGGGTATTATTGATGCTTGCTTTGTGGAAGATGGCAAGTATGTAATTGTGGATTACAAAACAGATAATGTTGATAGCGCAGATAAATTAGTAGATGAGTATAAGGGACAGCTCAATGTTTATGAAAAAGCAGTAAAAGAAATAACTGGCAAAGATGTGTCAGATAAGATTATTTATTCTGTAACATTAGGAAAGGAAAAAGAAGTATGATATTTCCAAAACATATAGAAAAAGGTGACATTATAGGAGTATGTGCTCCATCAGGTGGTGTCACAGAAGACATTAAAATAAAGCGCACAAAAAACGGTGCACTAAATCTTAGAAATGCCGGATATGAAGTGGCATTTTCCGATAGTGTGTTTAAAGCAGATGAGAGAGGTGTTAGTGCTAGTGGTGAAACACGTGCTGATGAGTTTAATGCGTTCTTAAAGAATGACAATGTAAGTGCGATAGTTTCTGCAGGTGGTGGAGACTTCTTATTTGAGATGTTAGAGTATGTGGATTGGGAAGCTTTGAAGCAGAATCCTAAATGGTTCCAAGGGTATTCTGATAATATGACATTACTTTATCCGATTGTTACTAAGTGTGATATAGCTGCGGTTTATGGTTGTGGCATTAGAGAGTTTGGAATGCAGCCTTGGGAGAAATGTGTAAAGGATTCTCTAGGTGTTCTAGATGGAAGTGTTTCAAAACTTGATTCATACGATTTCCACGAGACTGAGAGACATGAATATGTGACTGGTCTAGAGGGTTATTTTAACGATCAAGAAACGATATGGGTAAATGGAAAAGATGAAGAGAAGGTCGAAATGTCAGGAAGATTACTTGGAGGTTGTCTTGACGTTTTAGTTTTCCTTATTGGCACTAAATATGATGGAACAAAAGACTTTATCCAGAAATATGCTGATGATGGAATTGTTTGGGCATTAGAGAGTTTTGCCATGGCAGATGTGGATATGGTTACGCGTCTATGGCAGATGAAAGAATTAGGCTACTTTGAAAATGCAAAAGGATTTGTCTTTGGAAGACCTTGTATGTATGAGCATTGGACTTATGATGAGTACAAAGATGCTGTTATGTCAATTTTAGGAGATTTAGATGTGCCAGTGATCTTTGACGCGGACTTAGGTCATATGGGCCCACAGTTCCCTTGGATTATGGGCGCAAAAGCTAAAGTGACATCAGCAGGTGGAAAAGGCACATTAGAATACCTGGACTAATTTATTGAATACAATTTAAAATTATATTAAAATAATAATGATAGAGAGTACGGAATAAAAAATGTGGAGGTTGTTATGAGCAAAACCATATTAATAGTAGAAGATAATGATAAGCTTAGAAAAACCGTTAAGGAGTTTTTGGAGTTTAATGATTATCTAGTTTTAGAAGCAGTGGACGGCGAAGAAGGTGTCGCACAGTTCGAGGAGTATATTGAAGATATTGATTTGGTTCTTCTAGACATTATGCTTCCTGGAATTGACGGACAAGATGTGCTAAAGAAGATTCGTGAAGTATCCACTGTCCCTGTCATTATGATGACAGCTAAGTCAGGTGATGTTGAACAGATTAAGAGCTTTAGCAATGGTGTGGATGACTACATTAAGAAACCATTCCAGTTAATGGTATTGAAAGCTCGTATCGATGCTATCTTTAAACGTGCATCACATGTTCCAACAGGTCACATTGAAGAGAAGTTAGAGCCTATTGAAGCTGGAAAACTCAAACTAGATGTCACTTCTAGAAAGGCTTATATTAATGGTAAGTTAATGCCTACCACCCCTAAGGAATTTGATATTCTAGTTTACTTAGCTGAGAATGAAAGTGTGGCTCTTAAACGTGAACAGATTTTGGATGCTGTTTGGGGACAGGATTACGACGGAACATTTAGAACTGTCGATACTGTAATCAAACAGATAAGAAATAAAATGGGCAAGAAGTGTCCATACATTAGATCAATTTACGGCGTAGGCTATATTTTTGAGGTAAATGATGATTAAAACTATTAGAGGACGAATGGTCATACTGATGACGCTAACTATCTTAGTGTTAACTGTGGCCATTTTTTCTGTTTTCGCTTTGTTTGCAGATGACTATTATTACTCAAGAAAAAAGGGAATGATTTCAGATGCATACAAAAAGTTAGAGAAGACAGATGTTTTAACTTTAAATGAAAATAATGAACCTATTTCACAATATGAAGATGAGCGTATCACCTTTATTATTTGTAATAGTAGTTTTGAGCGTGTCTATGTTACCAAGATGGAAAAGAAGCCTATAGATGCGCAGACTCGTATTGCGAACGATATAGTTGCAAACTTAAGATCTTTTTCTTATAAATACAAAAGCAAAGAGACAAGCAAAAGAATAGTAGGATATGGAAAGAAACTTCAGGATGATGAAGATTACTACATCTACATTTACGAGAGTAAAGAGGCCACTAGCATATTCTTTAACTACTATAGATGGTTCTTCTTTATAGTGGGTGTGTTTGTACTAGTGGCAGGAATTTTGATTTCTCTATATATAGCTAGTCGTTTGACTCGTCCTATAAGGAAGATTGAGCAAGCTGCTAGTAAAGCTGTTAGTAGTGGATATTCTTTGAATGTAGAGACTAAGCACGATTTTAAAGAAGTGGATTCTTTGGCTAACAGCATTAACAATATGCTTACACAGATTAGAAATCAGATGACCGATTTGCAGGATGAGTTAAGTAATCAAACTCTTGCAGAAGAAGAGAGACGTGTGTTTATCAATAATGTTTCACACGAACTTAAAACTCCTTTGGCGGTGATCTCTAGTCAGATAGAAATGCTTGACTTGATAGACGATGATGAGAAGAGAAAAGAATACATCAAATCTATTACAGAAGAGACTGACAGAATGACTGACATGATTAACGACATGATAGTTATGTATGCCACAAAGAGTAACGAGAAAGAATTCGCTATCGAAGAAACTGATGTGGCCGAGTTGGTTTGTGATACTCTTGGCAATTACGAAGAATTGTTTGAAGATAGAGAAATAGAAGTGGAACAAGATTATGACGAAGACTGTATCGCTAGAGTTAACACTAGGTATATTTCGCAGGCGGTTAGTAATTATATTTCAAATGCTATCAAGCATTGCAAAACGCCAGGCAAAATAGTAGTTAGAGTTAAAAATAGTAGCGACAGCATTCGTATAGAAGTTGGAAATAACGGTGATCCAGTACCAGACAAATACAAAGACAAGATTTGGGATATGTTCTACTCGAAAGATGACAAGAATAAGAGAAACAAGATGAAGAGTAGCGGAATCGGTCTTTCCATTGTTAAGAGTGTGATGGAAGTCCACAATGGAGATTACGGATTTGATAATGTGGACGATGGAGTGGTATTTTGGATGGACATTCCAAAGAACATTAATGAATACACTAACGAATAGTGAAGAAATAATGAAAAAGAACTTGACCTATACTAACTATCGCGTTAGTATAGGTCTTGCATTTTGATAATTACATATCAACCAGTAAGGGCTAGTACTGGTTTCGACAGGGATTTGGAAACTGGGGAAGCGAGTCGTATGGAATGCGTTAAATGCCAATTTTAAATTTAAACGCTGATAAAAAATTAGCATTTGCTGCGTAATTAATTCGTAGCGATCTGACTTTAATGCACCTACACTTTAATTTCAGGTTTTATGTTTTTGTAGGAAACGACAAATGCTTTCGCTTCAAAGCATTTGGGCGTATCTAGAAGCTACCTATTTCACTTGGGTGTCTATCTCCGTTTGAGATGGGGAATGTTAATGATAGACTACACTCGTAGAAGCACAGCGGAAGAATTTTTGGACGTGGGTTCAACTCCCACCTAGTCCACTAAAATAAGCACATCATTATAGATGTGCTTATTTTTATGTTATAATCTAGTAGTTGGTGTTCATATAATAAACACATTTTTAGAAGATAATATCTACTAGATAAACATACGGAGGATAAAACTATGGCAGATTTAAAAATTCTGGTAGTAGATGATGAAGCTAGAATGAGAAAGTTGGTAAAAGACTTTCTCACTAGAAAAGATTATATAGTAAAAGAAGCGGCCGACGGAGAAGAGGCTATCGATATCTTTGTCGAGGATAATGATATAGATCTTATTATCCTCGATGTTATGATGCCAAAAATGGACGGCTGGGAAGTGTGCAAGGAGATTAGAAAGATTTCTAAAGTTCCTATCATTATGCTTACCGCCAAAGGAGAAGAAAGTGATGAACTTCTTGGTTTTGAACTGGGAGTAGATGAGTATATTTCAAAGCCATTTAGTCCAAAGATTTTGGTGGCAAGAGTAGATGCTATTTTACGAAGAACTAATAATCTTGATGGAGACCAGATTTTGAAGGCTGGCGATATTGAGATTAACCAGGCTGCTCACACAGTTACAGTTAAGGGCAAGCCCGTTGAACTAAGTTTTAAGGAGTTTGAACTTCTTGAATACTTTATTACAAATAAAGGTATCGCACTTTCTCGTGAGAATATTCTAAACAATGTTTGGAATTACGATTACTTTGGCGATGCCAGAACTATTGATACACACGTTAAAAAACTCCGCGCCAAATTAGGCGACTGTGGAGATTACATCCAGACTATTTGGGGAATGGGGTATAAATTTGAAGTCTAAAGAAGAACGAAAAACTAATAGGACCGTCCCAATAACAAAGTCTATTTCTACTAAATTGACTTTTCTTATTGTGGCAGTGATGCTTTTGTCTGTTATAGCTGCAGGCGTTTTTGGGAAGCTCTTTTTAGAGAAATATTACACTAAGCAAAAGCAGTCTGCAGTCAAACAAGTTTATAAGACATTTGATAATGTCGTGAAGAAAGACCCGGCCTTTAGTGAGTCCGAAGATATTCAAGAGTTGAATAGCATTTTGGAAAAGACTGGTGCTAGTGCAATTGTAATTAATAATAGTGGAACTGCGCTTTACACATATGGCTCAGAGGTTCCACTTCGCCAAAGATGGCGTGATTTAGTTTTTGGCTTTGGTGATGATAAGAGATATAAATCAGCAGTTGTTGAGAAGAACAATGAATATAATCTTTTGTATACAGAAGATCCATCAGCCAAGACCTATCATTATGAATTAGTATCTGAACTATCGAACGAAAGTGATTTGGTGGTTCGTCTTTCTGTCGAGAACTTCAAAGAAAGCTTAAGCATTACTAATCATTTCTATGCTGGACTTGCAATAGTGATGATTATCATTATTACAGTGATTATGATTATCCTAACTAGAAGGTATACAATTCCTATGCTTCAGCTTGCATCTATTTCTAAGAAGATGTCTGAATTGGATTTTGATGTTAAGTATGAGGGAAGTCATGATGATGAGCTAGGAGTTCTTGGCGATAGTATGAATGAGATGTCTGAAAAGTTAGAGAGTACTATCACAGAACTTAAGACTGCTAACTTGGAACTAGAAAAAGATATTAAGCAAAAAGAAGAAGTGGATGAACTTAGAAAAGAGTTTATCTCAAATGTTTCTCACGAACTTAAGACACCAATCGCTCTTATTCAAGGATACGCTGAAGGATTGAATGAGGGAATAAGTGATAATCCAGAGGATATTAAATATTACAGTGAAGTAATTATGGATGAGTCTAATAAGCTAAATAAAATGGTTCAAAAGCTTATGACTCTAAATCAAATTGAGTTTGGAAGCGTTAATCTAAATATTGAAAGATTTGATATAGTAGAAGTTATTAACACATTAGTTTCAAGAAGACAGATTTTGTCGGAGAAAGATAATGTGGATGTGGAAGTTATTGCTCCTGATAAACAATATGTTTGGGGCGACGAATTCTACATAGAAGAAGTCATTACAAACTATTTAAACAATGCCGTTAACCATGTCGATGATAACCGCATCATTAAGGTGCAAGTGACTGAAAATAATGGTATAGTAAGAGTGTCGGTTTTTAACTCAGGAAAGCCTATCCCAAAGGAAGAGTTAGATAATATCTGGGTTAAATTCTATAAGATTGATAAGGCAAGAACTAGAGAATACGGTGGAAGTGGTATTGGACTTTCTATCGTAAAAGCCATAATGGATAATCACGAGCAAGAATGCGGTGTAATTAACCACGAAGATGGCGTGGAATTCTGGTTCGAGCTTGATTCTAAAAACTAGAGGAAGATTATGATTGCAATTATTGATTATGATGCAGGAAATATTCATAGTGTAAAGAATGCCTTCGATTTTATTGGCGAGGAAACTGTGACCACAAGAGATCCTAGTGAGATCTTGGCCGCAGACAAAGTTGTTTTGCCAGGAGTCGGAGCTTTTGGTGACGCTATGGATAAGTTAAAAGAATATAAACTAGTGAATACTATCTACGATGTGGTAGAGAGTAAAAAACCTATGCTTGCTATTTGTCTTGGACTTCAACTTTTGTTTGAGGAAAGTGAAGAGTCTCCAGGCAAGACAGGTCTTGGTATAGTACAAGGTGAAGTATTGCATATCCCAGATCAAGTTGGCTTTAAGATTCCACACATCGGTTGGAATTCACTCGACCTTTCAAATGATGGAAGATTGTTTAAGGGAATGGAAAACCCTTATGTTTATTTCGTCCATTCTTACTATGCAAAAGCCAAGGATGATGGCGTGGTTACTGCATCCACAGATTACATTACGCAGATGCACACATCCATTGAGCAAGATAATATTTTTGCTTGCCAGTTCCATCCAGAGAAGAGTGGAGATGTAGGAATACAGATATTAAAGAATTTTGTTGATATAAAGTAGGAGATAAAATGTTTACGAAGAGAATTATCCCATGTTTGGATATAGATAATAACAGAGTGGTAAAAGGCACTAACTTTGTCGACCTCAAAGATGCTGGAGATCCAGTGGAGGTGGCAAAGATTTATAATGCTGCCGGCGCAGATGAGTTGGTATTCTTAGATATAACAGCTTCATCTGATCACAGAGACACTGTAGTGGATTTGGTTCGTCGCGTGGCAGAGCAGGTGTTTATTCCATTTACCGTAGGTGGTGGAATTAGAACTGTTGATGATTTTAGAGAAGTTTTAAGAAATGGTGCCGATAAAGTTGCAATCAATTCAGCTGCCATTGAAAACCCAGATTTAATAAGCGAGGCTGCTAAAAAGTTTGGAAGCCAGTGTGTGGTTGTGGCTATTGATGCTAAGAGAAATGAAGATGGTGAAACTTGGAACATTTATAAATATGGTGGAAGAGTGGACACTGGAATAGATGCTGTGGAATGGGCAGTGCGTGCAGAAGATTTGGGAGCAGGCGAGATTCTGCTTACAAGTATGGACTGTGACGGTGTAAAGGATGGTTATGACATTGCGCTTACTCGTGAAATATCAGAGGCAGTAAATATTCCTGTCATAGCATCAGGTGGTGCTGGTACTAAAGAACACTTCTATGATGCACTAACTACAGGAGGAGCAGATGCGGCACTTGCAGCTTCATTATTCCACTTCAAAGAATTAGAAATATCTGAAGTAAAAGACTATTTGAAGTCAAAAGGTGTTCCGGTAAGAATGACCGATAGTTCTGTAGAAAACTATTTAAAAGACTCAGTAGGAATTGAGTAATGAAATATCATTTTATAATTAATGGAAAAAGTGGTAAAGATAACAAGTCTCTCATTGAAGGAAAAATCAGAGAGGCTTGTTTTAAGCGTAAAATAAATTATGACATTTTATATACCGAAAGACCTAGCGATGCTAAAAGAATTGCAGCTGAAATTCCAGATGAGGAATGTGTAATCTTTTCCGTGGGCGGAGATGGAAATCTTAATGACACATTGAATGGAATAGTTGGAAGTAAGAATAAGATTTTAGGTGATATCCCAGCTGGTAGCGGAAATGATTTTTCAAGAACACTGATGAAATTAGATGATGGTATTCATACTATTGATATTGGATCAATTAACCATCGATATTTTATAAATGTTGCTTGTGTGGGATTGGATGCAGATGTGGCAGAAAATGTTTCTGTTACTAGAGAGAAAAAGTGGATTCCAACTAGTCAAAGGTTTAACGCAAGTTTTGTTTATACATATTTCAAGTACTTGCCAAAGAATGTAAAGATTAAAATAGGCGAGAGCGAGATTAAAGATGAGATAACAATACTGGCTATTTGTAATGCACAGTATTACGGTAGTGGATACCACATAGCTCCACATGCGCTTTTGGATGATGGATTCTTTGACATTTATTTGGCGAAGAAGATGCCAAAAATTAAAATACTTCCAATGCTTTTGGCTCTAGCTAGAGGTAAGCACGAAAAGTATAAAGCAATAAAAAGATACCAAGATTCAAACATTTATATAGAA
>JAGCPW010000045.1 GCA_017965495.1 Eubacterium sp.
TAATATAATACTTTCTCCAATCCGCCACTATTGCTACCACCTTAATGTGGCAAAGTGGCATTGTGGCAATGTGGCGGATTAGTGTCTTTTCCTGATTTTGGTTGACGGTTTTTTACTCTTTTCCTGATGTAGTTGACAGTCGTTTTTCTGAATAAGTTGACACTTTACTGGAATCGTTGACGCCTTTCCTGAAAAGGTTGACTTTTTCCTGAAAGTGTTGACAACCATGAAAAACACTGCGGTGGTTTGCTCAGTGGCTGGAGGTGCAAAGCCTCCAAGGAGCGCCCTCCGGCATCCCGACTGCAAAGTTAGGGATTAATCTGCAAACTCTCCACAGAAGGGTCAGGCACTTTTGTGTCACTTATAAAACTTTTTATTATCTTTGCAGCAGAAAATGAGTCGCTTTCTAACGTCCACGGAATTATACTGTGGTTTAGATCTCACTGAGCGCTCGAGCTTGCTCGCTTGCTACCGAAGGGACGCAAGAACCCTCCCCTCTGAGTTCCATTTATTATAAAGAAGCAATATACTCTTCAATTCTTTTATTTCTCTTTTCTACGAAATCAATCTCTTTGTTTATGAAGTCAAGATACTGTTCTATAGTATTTGGTATCGGGTTTTTAATAAACAAAGGAGTATTGAGCCACAATAGAACTTTAGAGTATTTATCATCAACAAGGTCTTGGAAAAAGAAGAAATCTACATATCCCTTGAAATCCACGAATAAGTTAAAGAAAGACTTGTTTTTATCTAAAACTCCCTTCAAAGGACTGTCCTCACCGTTATAGTATCTGCGAATACATTCCAATGTCAAATCCCATCTGTCACGAATGTCGGACCTAAATCCTCTAGTTTGGTTTATACCGCCAATTGCCGAAGGCAGAATGACTTCTCCACCTATCTGATATAGTTTATGCAGATAGTTTTCAACAAACTGATGATAGTCTTTTACTTCCTTCCCTACCATCTCCAAGAATGGTCTGTTTCGATAGTATCTAAATGATGCCGTGATAGAATCATTGCTAAAATAAAAGTCTTTCCATCTTAAATAAAATTTGCTCTTTCCATCTTCGAGTTCCATCGCCTCACCGTTAGGTAATCGCTTGCTCCATATAAGCTGACTGTATAATCTAAGCGTTTTGCTTTTTGAATCTGGGTCAGCCCCTCCAGCACCAAGTCCATCATTTCTTTCCCAGAAGCCATCCCAAAAGCCTTTGGTGTCGCTTGTAAAGTCAAATGTTACATCAATATCTTTTATTTTCATAATTTAATCAATATGAATATGTAGTTTTCAAATAACATAGTAACTTCGTTATCCATTGGACAAAATTTTACAAAGAGAGGATGGGATTCTTACCGCTATTAATCTTCTTCTGGTAATTCTTGTATTCTGTCAGCAGGAGACAGGTAATCAGAAGCTTTGGCAGAAGAGATAACACTACGTCCCAACTTTCCTTCCAACTGCTTGCGAGCAGCCTTAGCTACACTTCCGCCATCCTTTGCCACACGCTTTTGCGCCTTATAACCCTTAGGATCCCGTTGTTTGGATAATTCTGTAGCCGATGCTTCCGCCAACGTATTTAGTGCAATTTCTACGTTTGTCATATTGTCGCGTAAGTTTTCTTTCTTCAAACCCTTATAATGTCTATATTGTTTAGTTGTGAAGCCACTCCATTCTTGAGTAATGATATCAGTCAGCGAGGCATATTCCATACCCTCATGCACACCTGTCCGCTTCCACTCGTCTGTCAATTCCTTACGTACCTCAATGCTTTTGATACGTTGGTTAATCCACGCATCAGAATAACCCAAACGTTTGTAATCGACAATGGCCTGATCTATACTCAGTTCAGGATCCTGTATCTGGTCGACACGCAGACTGGCCACCCGTGCCATCCATTGTTTGAAGGGCTCTGCCTTAGGCGATGGGATTGCTTGAATGATTCGGAAAATGCCTTCTCTTTGTGCACAATTCACCATTTGTGGGCCTCCTGCCGTCTGAATAGAAAGGGGGGTGACAATTTGTCCCCACCCTTTGGAGAGTTCTGGGTCGCGTTTCTTCATTTTCTTAATGTAGTCTTTAGGGGCTTTACTATCTGTCAAAGCCTCAACAACATCTACCACACAAAAGAACCACTTCTCCTTGTCATCGTCCCACACCGTGCGGACTTTCTTTTCTTCAAATAGTTGTATCG
The DNA here is from genome assembly GCA_017965495.1 of Eubacterium sp. Taxonomy (GTDB): domain Bacteria; phylum Bacillota; class Clostridia; order Lachnospirales; family Lachnospiraceae; genus Eubacterium_G. The sequence continues at coordinate 2,196 of JAGCPW010000045.1, forward strand.
TTTGTTTCTTTGCCATATCGTTTGCAAATTTACTACTTTTTCTAAAAAAATAATATTAAAATCATGAAAATGTTCAATGTTCAATGCTTCTTTTTTACTGCAGCCTTGATTTGGCTTTGGCGATAACGCTGGCTTAATTCAGCGATCCACTCCAGATACTCTTTGTCCAAATTTCTTGTTGTGTCCATAATGTTAAATTTAAGTTGATAACACCCCGCCGAATTAGGCCCTGCTATGAGGCATGACGGGTTCTAATGGTGCAAAGATAAGAACAATTATTGAATAATCCAAGGAAAAGCCTTAGATTTTATAAGTTTTTTATTAAAAAGGGACTATCTGTGTTATAGGTTATTATGGATATTTATACCCAGTCACCTGTCCCAGTGGCTACA
>JAGCPW010000046.1 GCA_017965495.1 Eubacterium sp.
AAAAATCGGTTTGGTAAGACGAGTTTACGTGGAGAAAAAAGCGCCATTTGCTATGGCTGCTAAAGAACTAACAGAGGACATTAAAGGATATTTAGGAATAGATGGACTTGAGAAAGTCCGTGTTTTGGTGAGATATGACGTAGAGAATTTGTCGGATGATACATTCGATAAGGCTCTTACGTCTATTTTTTCGGAACCACCTGTAGATGATGTGTATGAGGAGGAGTTCCCATACGACGAGAGTAACAGTAAAATCTTCAGCGTGGAATACTTGCCAGGACAGTTTGATCAAAGAGCAGATTCTGCAGAGCAGTGTGTAAAGTTCTTAAATGAGGACGAGCAGCCTGTTATCAAATCAGCTACTACATATGTTTTGGTGGGCGATGTCTCAGACACAGAGTTTGAAAAAGTTAAGAGCTACTGTATCAACCCAGTAGATTCTAGAGAGACAGGTCTAGAAAAACCAGAAACATTAAAACAAAAATTTGAGGAACCAGCAGACGTTATAGTCTTTGACGGTTTCAAGGACATGGAAGAGGAGCCTTTAAAAGAATTGTATGACTCACTAGGTCTAGCAATGACTTTTAAAGACTTTTTGCATATTCAGAACTACTTTAAGAACGATGAAGACAGAGATCCAACCATGACTGAGATTAGAGTATTAGATACTTACTGGTCAGATCACTGCCGTCATACTACATTTAACACAGAACTAACGGATGTTAAGTTTGATGATGGCTTTTACAAAGAAGTTATGGAGAGCACTTATGAGGATTACTTGAAAGTGCGTGATGAAATCTTTAAGGGTAGAGAAGATAAGTTTGTCTGCTTGATGGATTTGGCTTTGATGGCTATGAGAAAGCTAAAAGCAGAAGGAAAGTTAGATGACCAAGAAGAGTCAGATGAGATAAATGCATGTTCTATCGTGGTACCTGTAGAGGTGGATGGAAAGACAGAAGAGTGGCTTGTTAACTTTAAGAACGAAACACACAACCATCCAACAGAGATTGAGCCATTTGGTGGAGCCGCTACATGTTTGGGCGGAGCTATAAGAGATCCACTATCAGGTCGTACATACGTATACCAGGCTATGCGTGTAACTGGTGCAGCAGATCCTACTAAGTCACTTGCTGAGACTATGCAGGGTAAACTTCCACAGAAGAAGTTAGTACAAGGTGCTGCTGATGGTTACAGTTCATACGGAAACCAGATTGGTCTTGCTACAGGTTTGGTTAAAGAGATTTATCACCCAGACTATGTTGCAAAGAGAATGGAGATAGGTGCGGTTATGGGTGCAGCTCCACGTCGTGCTGTACAGAGACTTACATCTGATCCAGGAGATATCATTGTTCTACTTGGTGGACAGACAGGACGTGACGGATGTGGTGGAGCTACAGGTTCTTCTAAGATTCACACAGAGGAGTCTATCGAAGAGTGTGGCGCAGAAGTACAAAAGGGTAATCCACCTACAGAGCGTAAGCTACAAAGATTGTTTAGAAGAGAAGAAGTTAGCTACTTGATTAAGAAGTGTAACGACTTTGGCGCAGGCGGTGTGTCTGTAGCTATTGGTGAGTTGGCTGACGGTCTTCATGTAAATTTAGATTTAGTTCCTAAAAAGTATGCTGGTCTTGATGGAACAGAGATTGCTATTTCAGAGTCTCAAGAGAGAATGGCTGTGGTAGTTGATCCTAAAGATGTTGATCAGTTCCTAGCATATGCGAAAGAGGAAAACTTAGAGGCTACAGTGGTGGCTGAGGTTACAGAGAGTCCAAGACTTGTTCTTGAGTGGAGAGGAAAAGAGATTGTAAATATCTCAAGAGAATTCCTAGACACAAACGGAGCTCACCAGGAAACTTCAGTGGCTGTTGATATGCCAGATGAGAACAAAGATTTCTTCAAGGCAGAAGAAGTATCAGACCTTAAGACTAAGTGGGAAGATACATTAGCTGACCTTAATGAGTGTTCACAAAAAGGTTTGGTTGAGAAGTTTGACGGCTCTATCGGAGCAGGTTCAGTATATATGCCACACGGTGGTAAGTATCAGCTTACTGAGACTCAGAGTATGGTTGCAAAACTTCCAGTTCAAAATGGAGATTGCGACACAGTTACCATTATGAGTTACGGTTTTGACCCATACCTATCAAGCTGGAGTCCATACCACGGTGCTATTTATGCAGTAGTGGATTCTATTGCCAAGGTAGTAGCAGCAGGTGGTGACTTTAGAAAGATTCGTATGACATTCCAGGAATACTTTAGAAGAATGAGCGAAGATCCAAAACGTTGGAGTCAGCCATTCGCAGCACTTCTTGGTTCATACGATGCACAGATGGGATTTGAACTTCCATCTATCGGCGGTAAGGACAGTATGTCTGGAACATTTAACGATATTGATGTTCCACCAACACTTGTTTCTTTCGCAGTGGACGTGGCTAAAGAAAAAGATATTATCACTCCTGAGTTTAAGAAGGCAGGAGATAAAGTGGTTAGATTCAAAATTGAAAAGGATGAATTTGAAAAACCTAACTACGAGCAGATAAAGAAAATGTATGACGCTATTCATCAGATGATTCAAGACGGTGTGATAGTGGCAGCATACACACTTGATGCCAAGGGTATTATCCCAGCCGTAAGCAAAATGTCCTTTGGTAACAAGATTGGTATCACTATTGATGATTCTTGGGAAGCTAAAGATTTATTTGCACCAGGCTTTGGTGATATCGTGGCAGAGATTGCCGAAGGCAAAGAAGTAACAATTGACCATGATGTAGTTGGTCAGACTAACGATACAAAGACTTTGGAAAAGGGCGATGTAGCAATAGATCTAGAAGAGGCTATCAAGATTTGGGAAAAACCTTTAGAGGGAGTATTCCCAACAAGAAGTCATGATGATACATCAGACCTTGATACACCTGTATACGACAAGGGTTCAATCTACGTTTGCAAAAACAAAGTGGCTAGACCTAAAGTGTTTATCCCAGTTATGCCAGGTACTAACTGTGAGTACGATACAGCTAAGGCATTTGAGCAGGCTGGTGCAGATGTAATCACAAAGGTATTTAAAAACCTTACACCATCAGACATCAGAGATTCAGTGGATGCATATGTTAAAGCTCTTGATCAATCACAGATTCTAATGTTCCCTGGCGGATTTAGCGCAGGTGATGAGCCGGACGGTTCAGCTAAGTTCTTTGCGACAGCATTTAGAAATCCAAAGATTGAAGAGGCAGTAACAAAACTACTTAATGAGAGAGATGGACTTGCACTTGGTATTTGTAACGGATTCCAGGCATTGATCAAACTTGGACTTGTTCCAAACGGAAAGATTACAGGACAAAATGAGCAAGCCCCAACACTTACATACAATACAATTAACCGTCACGTATCAAAGATGGTTTATACAAAGGTTGTGTCAAATAAATCACCTTGGCTTGCAAAGGCTGAGCTAGGCGGAGTTTACACAAACCCAGCTTCACACGGAGAGGGAAGATTTGTAGCCCCTAAAGAAGTGCTAGATGAACTATTTGCAAACGGCCAAGTTGCTACACAGTATGTGAACGAAGCGGGAGTTCCAACAATGGATGAAGAGTGGAACGTGAACGGTTCATATATGGCTATCGAAGGTATCACAAGTCCAGACGGAAGATGCTTCGGTAAGATGGCACATATCGAGAGAAAAGGAAGAAGCGTAAACAAAAACATCTACGGCGAAGAAGATATGAAAGTCTTCGAAAGCGGAGTAGAATTCTTCAAATAAGGAGTAGATAATGAGATATTTAAAAAGCTTAAAATGGGAAATGATTTTATTCTCACTAGGATGTATCGCGATGGGAGTTTTAATGTTGTTTTTCCCACAAGACGTTAAAGATATTATGGCAGTATGCTTAGGAATTCTAATGTTTGTATATGCCATTAGACATTGCATCGAGTACTTCAGAAGAAAAGATATGGATGGTTTTACAGGCTATGAATTAGTGCTTGCGGTATTATTCCTAATTCTTGGAATAGTTGTTTTGACTCAGATGGATAGACTAGTAGTGTTCCTTGCATATTTTGTGGCAGCCATTGTTTTAGTCAGTGGACTTATGAAACTCGAGAATGCATTTGACTTAAAGAGAATGGGTTCTAAGTGGATTCCAATGCTAGTAATTGGATTGATCTTTATCATACTAGCAATAGTATTCCTTGTTTACCCAGCCCAGGAAGGCAAAGACAAAGGAGATACACTAGTAGCTGCATCAGGTATCGCATTTATGTTTGTGGGTGCCATTAACTTAATCACTACACTAGTTTTATCAGGAAAGATTAAGAGATGGACTAAGACTCAGAGTGGTAGTCCAAAAGTAGTAGAAATAGAGTACGAAGAAGTGGACCAAGACAAAGAACAATAAGGTTTACATAAAAAAGGTGTAATTATGGGAATTGTAATGATGATTTTAGGAATAGTGTTAGCAGTAGGCATTATGTTATTCCTAAACAAAACTGAAAAAATAAAGAAAGATATTGCAACACTATTTATTGCATCATTTTTAGTGGCGCTTGTTTTAGAAATCTTTACTTTCAATTACACCACATATGAAAACATTGGTCAGTCACTTAAGAAAAGCGAGAGTGTAATAACATACAATCTGGCGGAAGCCAAAAGTACAAATAATAACTATGTTGTTACTAAAGATATAAATAGTGAAGAGCCAGCTTTTACAGTAGAAATAAACAATATTGATTCTAAAGTAAACAACGTTTACGTGGCACCATCTAAAGAAATGGTAAGCGCAAAGGTATTTGTTGATTATAAAGACGAGGTGCTTACTGATTACACTCCAATATCTGATTCAGATGTAAATGTAGCATACAACAGAGAAAATACACAGTATATCAGACTTCATTTGGCAGGAAAGACATCTGCCTTAAAACTTAGAATACAATCCAGCAGTCATGAAATTTCATCAGGCAGTATTAACGTGGGAGTGAACCAAGATATTCCATTTAGATTTAAACCATGGAGATTGATTGCTGTAACTCTAATATTCTTTGCATTGGCAATGATTTACAGATACAGAAATCTAAACTATGCAGGAGCGAAATCCAAGAAGGTTAGAAGAGTGGCAATCGTAAGCTTACTAGTGGTTCAAATCTTATTCCTATACTTTTTAGCTTACGCGCAGATGAAGCCAAAAGATGGATTCTTATTTGAAGATACAAAGACCAACACTGTTAGCCGTTATGATCAGTATCAGAAACTTGCAATAGCTTTCACAAAAGGTCAGACACACTTAGATGGAGTGGATGAGCTTACTGAAAATGGTGAGAAAAAACAGTTAGATATTTTAAAGGGATTGAAAGATCCATATAAACCAGTTGAGAGAGATAAGGCAATAAAGGATAGTGGAACATCGTACGAATGGGATTACGCATACAACGATGGACATTACTATACATACTACGGACCAGTTCCAGTGATATTTACATTCCTTCCAGTTTATGCATTAACAGGAATAATGATTACTACTAGACTAGTCACATTAATCTTTGCCATTATCATTTCAGTTTTGATGTGCTTACTAGTTCACAATATTGCGAAGAGAAGAAAGCTAAATATGTGGGCTGTTATTGGAGTGATGGGTGCATCACTTAGCACAATCTTTTTAACATCAGTATTTTACGGAGCCAAAATCTATGAGCTATCTCCATTAGGAGGTCTTATCTGCATTTTGGCTGGAATAAACCTCGTATACGAGGGAGTACATAGAGAGACAAAGAACACATTGTTCTTAAGCCTTGGAGCATTAGCCTTTGCCTTGGCAGTGGGATGTAAAGCAAGTTTCTTGCTAGCATCAATAGTAGTGTTACCTCTAATACTTAACTACTTGGCAAGCAAAGGAACAAGTGAAAAGAAAAATAGATTAGCAAGATACTTTGCAAATATATTTAGCAAAGGAAATATAAAGACAATAGCAGCAGTAGCTGCACCTTATGTGGTAGTGGGCGTGCTACTTATGATTTACAACCAGGTTAGATTTGGAAGTCCGTTTGACTTTGGAGTGGCTCATCAGCTTACAGTTTATGACACTTCATACTTCAAACTAACAAGCATTTCAAAACTACCAACAGTAATTCAAAACGGATTGTTGAGATTACCAACTACTTCAGTTAACTTCCCATTCCTAGAATTACCAGATGCAGGAATTGGATATCACGGATATCTATTTGCAATGGCAGGAATAGGAGTTTTAGCATATCCATTTATCTGGGCATTTGTAGGAGTGCCAGTTACAGTTAAGAATAGTCTTAAAGACAACAAAGACAAAGCCTTTGTGATAGTAACAGCTATTATGGCATTAGTTCTTTGCTACACAACAATAGTGATGGGTGGATCATCATTTAGATATTCACTAGACTTTGGATGGGCATTTGTAATACCTTCTATATTCGTTATTTTCGCAATAGAAGGATGGGCTAGAAAGAAAGGTGTCCTACGACAAGCATTACTTGGAATATTTGTTGTATTACTTGTAACAATAATCATAAATGTACTAGTAACAATGAGCACTGGATTTAGCGGATTTACAGAAACTAAACCAGATACTTATTATGACGTTTACAATACTGTAATGTTTTGGAAATAAAGGAGATTTCCTATGAAGCTTAAAGAAAACAAACATGTAAAAAAATACTTAGAGAATGAGAAATCAATTTTCGAGGGAATAGCAGTTAGTGTGGTGAGTGCACTTGCAATCGCCGCTATTCTGACAGGATCATTCAAAGAGATGACAAATATCCAGTTTGTTAAAAATACATCTCTTGTGAAAGTTCTTTGCTATTCGTAGCTTTTGGAATTTTAACAGGATTTCTCTATAAAGCGAAAAAATCAGTAGCCAAGATTTTAATGTTTACAGTAGTAATGATTTACTTTTTGTTGGCAGGATATTTTTCAAGCTTTACTAATTTTGACACAGTTTCTAACAATCCAATTGCACAGATTTGTTTCTTGGCATTGTCCGGAGCATTAGCAGTAATAGCATTTTTATA
>JAGCPW010000047.1 GCA_017965495.1 Eubacterium sp.
GTAGCTATCAACGATTTAACAAGCCCTAAGATGTTAGCTCATCTTCTAAAATATGACTCATCACAGGGTAAATATGATTTAGCAGAGCACGTAGAAGCTACAGATGATTCTATTATCGTTGCTGGTAAGGAAATCAAGATCTACGCTGAAGCTGATGCTTCAAACTGCCCATGGGGAGAATTGGGAGTAGACGTAGTACTTGAGTGTACAGGTTTCTACACATCAAAAGAAAAAGCTCAGGCTCATATCGATGCTGGAGCTCGTAAGGTTGTTATTTCAGCACCAGCTGGAAACGATCTTCCAACTATCGTATATAACACAAACCACGAGACATTGAAGCCAGAAGATACAATTATCTCAGCAGCTTCATGTACAACAAACTGTCTAGCACCTATGGCTGATGCACTTAATAAGTATGCACCTATCCAGAGTGGTATCATGCTTACAATTCATGCATACACAGGTGACCAGATGACTCTTGATGGACCACAGAGAAAGGGTGACTTAAGAAGATCTAGAGCAGCTGCAGTTAATATCGTACCTAACTCAACAGGTGCTGCTAAGGCTATCGGTCTTGTTATCCCAGAACTTAACGGTAAGTTAATCGGTTCTGCACAGAGAGTTCCTGTTCCAACAGGTTCAACTACAGTTCTTACAGCTGTTGTTAAGGGATCTGATGTAACAGTTGAAGGAATCAACGCAGCTATGAAAGAAGCAGCTAACGATTCATTCGGATATAACGAAGATGAAATCGTATCAAGTGATATCATTGGTATGAAGTATGGTTCATTATTCGATGCTACACAGACTATGGTTTCTAAGATTGATGATGACACTTATGAAGTTCAGGTTGTTTCATGGTATGATAACGAAAATTCATACACAAGCCAGATGGTTAGAACAATCAAGTACTTCTCAGAGTTAGCATAATTAAAATTTGATTTTAAAGGGTCTGGTAAACACCGGACCCTTTTAATTTGTTAAAAGAAATAAGCGAGGTAAAAAAGATGTTAAACAAAAAAACAGTTGACGACATTAATGTAGCTGGCAAAAAGGTATTAGTTAGATGTGACTTTAACGTACCTTTGATTGACGGAAAGATTACTGACGAAAACCGTCTAATCGCAGCTCTTCCTACTATTAAGAAATTAATAAATGACGGAGGCAAGGTTATACTTTGTTCACACTTAGGCAAGCCAAAGGGCGAGCCTCTACCAGAAATGTCGCTAGCTCCAGTAGCTAAGAGACTTTCAGAACTTCTAGATAAAGAAGTAAAGTTTGCTCCAGATAACGAAGTTGTTGGTCCTAATGCAAAGGCTGCAGTGGATGCAATGAATGATGGAGACGTTGTTCTACTAGAGAACACTCGTTATAGAGCAGAAGAGACAAAGAATGGTGAAGAGTTCTCAAAAGACTTGGCATCACTTTGTGACGTATTTGTAAATGACGCATTTGGTACAGCACACAGAGCACACTGCTCAAATGTGGGTGTTACTGAATATGTAGATACAGCAGTAGTTGGATATTTAATGCAGAAGGAAATTGACTTCCTAGGAAATGCAGTAAACAATCCAGTTAGACCTTTCGTAGCTATTCTTGGTGGCGCTAAGGTTGCTGACAAGTTAAATGTTATTGATAACTTACTTGCTAAGTGCGATACACTTATCATCGGTGGTGGTATGGCATATACATTTGTTAAAGCACAAGGTGGAAGCGTTGGTAAGTCACTAGTAGATGACACTAAACTTGATTACTGTCTAGAGATGATGAAGAAAGCTGAGGAGATGGGCAAGGAATTACTTCTTCCTGTTGATACAGTTGCTTCAAAAGATTTCCCAGATCCAATCGATGCACCAATTGATACAGAAGTAGTTGCTACAAACGAGATTCCAGATGATATGGAAGGTTTGGATATTGGACCTAAGACTAGAGAAGTATTTGCAGACGCAGTTAAGAATGCTAAGACTGTAGTATGGAATGGACCAATGGGCGTTTCAGAAAACCCATGTCTAGCAGAAGGAACAATTGCTGTTGCAAAGGCTTTGGCTGAGACAGATGCTACTACAATTATTGGTGGTGGTGATTCAGCAGCTGCAGTAAACAATCTAGGCTTTGGCGATAAGATGACACACATCTCAACAGGTGGTGGTGCTTCACTTGAGTTCTTAGAAGGAAAAGAACTTCCTGGTGTAGTAGCAGCAAACGATAAATAAGGAGAACAAACATGAGAAAGAAAATAATAGCTGGTAACTGGAAGATGAACAAAACTCCATCTGAAGCAGTTGCCCTAATAGATGAACTAAAACCTTTAGTAGCAAACGATGATGTGGACGTAGTTTTCTGCGTTCCTGCTATCGATATTGTTCCAGCAGTGGAAGCTACTAAAGATACAAACATTAACATTGGCGCAGAGAATCTTTACTTTGAAGAGAGTGGTGCATACACAGGAGAGATTGCTCCTAATATGCTAACAGATGCTGGCGTTAAATATGTAATCATTGGTCACTCAGAGAGACGTGAGTACTTTGCAGAGACTGATGAGACAGTAAACAAAAAAGTACTTAAGGCTATCGAGCATGGTATTACACCAATCATTTGTTGTGGTGAAACTCTTGAGCAAAGAGAACAGGGAATTACAATTGACTGGGTAAGAATGCAGATTAAGATTGCATACCAAAATGTAAGTGCTGATGATGCAAAAGACACTGTTATTGCTTACGAGCCAATCTGGGCTATTGGTACTGGTAAGACAGCTACATCTGATCAGGCTGAAGAAGTATGTGCAGCTATCAGAGAGTGTATTGCAGAAATATATGATGAGGCTACAGCAGATGCCATCAGAATTCAGTATGGTGGTTCTATGAACGCTGACAATGCCGCTGAACTTTTGGCGAAGCCAAATATCGACGGCGGATTAGTAGGCGGTGCTAGTCTTAAGGCTGACTTTGGAAAGATTGTAAATTATAACAAATAATTTAAAAGCCTTAGTTCATAGAGCTAAGGCTTTTGTTATCATATTCTTGTGATAAGATGTAAAAGGAACAAAAGGGCGAAAAACAAAGGAGACCTTATCATGAAAAAAGTAAAATGTTTATTACTTATAGTGGTTTTGATTACAGCATCTCTTGGTACATACCAAGCTGCTTACGCAAAAGCAAACTTTACAGTAAATAAAAAAGCTTTGAAGAAGATGGCTAAGAAAACTTATCATTCGCACGCTAATAAGTACACAAGTGATTATTTGGGACTAAACTCATACCTTGAGAAAATGAGAAAGAAGGGTGGCGGAACTCTTACTATTAAGAAGGGTACTTACAAGATTTGTAATGCTATTTGCGTGCCATCAAATGTCACAATCATTTTCAAAAGTGGCGTTAAGTTTGTAAAGACAAGCAAGACTGGAATCAAAGGTCAGAAGGCTGCTAGTGGAATGTGGCAGATTGTTCCTAAGAAGAAATCTATGAAAAAGAATAGTGTTAAAGGATACAACGGTTCCAAAAACGTTAAATTCATTGCTCAAGGAAAAGTATCTTTTGACATGAAGAAGAAATATGGAATGTGCATTGCTTGCGCTCACAATGACGGTGTTGAGATTTCTGGAATCACATTCAAGGGAATGAACGGAGATCACTACATTGAGGTGAATGGTTCAAGGAATGTAAATATTCACAATAACTATTTTGGCGCAGCCAAAGCTAAGACAAAAAAGAAAAACTACAATAAAGAAGCAATAAACGTGGATACACCAGATGCTAAGACTCACGGTATTCCACTTAAATGGGTTAAGAAGGACATTACTCCTTGCGTGAATGTAACTATTCAAAATAATACATTTAACGGAACAACTCGTGGAGTGGGAACTCACAAGTATTCACAAAAAGGTGGAAAGCATGTTTACCACCAAAATGTTAAGGTTATAGGAAATAGATTTAACAATATTTATGACAATGGTGTGTTTGTTTTGAATTGGCAAAATGCAACTATTAAAAATAATAGTTTCAACAACATTGGAAAATCTAGTAACTTGACTTACAGTTCAGGTTCTCATGGAATTTCTGGTGGAGGAATTCAAGGAATTACGATTAGTGGAAATAGTTTCGCTAACATTAAGAGAAATGCTATTTACTTTGGCGTTCAAAAGAACGTGAAAGCTGGAAGCAGTTATAAGAAGACTGTGATTAGCATAACTGATGCGCAGTATAGAACTATGGTTGAAAATACTGCATCAAAATGTGGAAGCGAATATAACAAGAAATATAAAGGTTATGATTTTGTAATCTTTAAGGGCAATGGTGAGAGAAACGAAAAGAACGTGGTAGCAGCTAAGTTTGGTGTTAAACAGATTTACTGTGGTGATGGAAGACAGATTGTTTGGCCAGAAGTTCCAACAACTACTGTTGAACCAACTAGACCAGATCCAACAGAAAGACCAACTGAGGAACCAACTGAAGAACCAACAACTGAAGAGCCAACGCCAAGACCTACACCTACACCAACAGCAGCACCAACACCAGCACCAACAAATTAGGTTGGAAAAATGACTTTATAATTATTGAGTAGAAATAAATCACAAATATAGAGGTAATAAAATGAAGAAACCAACAGTGTTACTTATCCTTGATGGATATGGACTAAACAAAAAAGAAGAAGGAAATGCAATTAAGCAGGCAAAGACTCCAGTGATGGATAGACTTATGAAAGAGTATCCATTTGTTCAAGGAAGTGCCAGTGGAATGTCAGTAGGACTACCTGATGGACAGATGGGAAATTCAGAAGTAGGTCACTTAAATATGGGTGCTGGTAGAATTGTATACCAAGAGTTAACTCGTATTACAAAAGAGATAGAGGAAGGCACATTCTTCGAAAACGAAGCTTTAGTTAAGGCTATGGAAAATGTTAAGAAGAACGACAGTGCACTTCATTTCTATGGACTATTATCTGATGGTGGAGTTCATAGCCACAATACACATATGTATGGTGTGCTTGAGATGGCAAAGAGATTTGGCATCGAGAAAGTATATTTCCATGCATTCCTAGACGGAAGAGATACACCTCCAGCATCAGCTGCTGAATATATGCAGCAAATGGTTGATAAGATGGCAGAGATTGGTGTAGGTGAAGTAGCATCAGTTAGTGGTCGTTACTATGCAATGGATAGAGATACAAACTGGGACCGTACAGAAAAAGCTTACGTTGCACTTACAAAGGGCGAGGGCGTAAAGGCTACAGATCCAGTACAGGCTATTAAGGATTCATACGCTAAAGATGTAACTGATGAGTTTATGCTTCCAACAGTTATAGAAAAAGATGGAAAGCCAGTTGCTACTATTCAAGATAACGACTCAGTAGTATTTTGTAATTTCCGTCCAGATAGAGCCCGTCAAATAACTAGAGCATTCTGTGCAGATGACTTTGACGGATTCAATAGAGAGAAAAAATTAGATTTAGTTTACGTTTGCTTTACAGAGTATGACGTAACTATTCCAAATACAGATATCGCATTCAAGAAAGAAGAAATTGTAAATACATTTGGTGAGTGGATTGCTAACAACGGTATGAAGCAGGCTAGAATAGCTGAGACAGAAAAGTACGCTCACGTAACATTCTTCTTTAACGGCGGTATAGAAGAGCCAAATAAGAACGAAGACAGAGTATTAGTAGATTCTCCAAAGTATGTTCCAACATACGACAAAAAGCCTAGAATGAGCGTTTATACAGTCTGTGATGAACTATCTAAGGCTATTGTGGATGGAGACTACGATGTGATTATCTGTAACTTTGCTAACCCAGATATGGTTGGACACACAGGTGTGCTTCCATCAGCCATCAAAGCTATAGAAGCTATTGATGAGTGCGTGGGCGAAGTAGTGGAGTTTGTAGAACAAGTAGGTGGTCAAATGTTTATTACAGCCGATCACGGAAATGCAGAGCAGTTAATAGATTATGAAACAGGCGAACCACACACAGCACATACTACAAACCCTGTACCATTTATTTTGGTAAATGCTGACCCAGGAGTTAAGTTGGCAGAAGGTGGCGTTTTAGCAGATATCGTACCTACTATGATAGATATGATGGGCATGGAACAGCCTAAAGAAATGACAGGACATTCACTACTTATTAAATAGGATTTTTAGTTGATTTTTACTAGTCAGTGTGGTAGTATAATTCGTGCTGAAAAGTAATATGGAGGTAAGCTTATGGCTTTAACAATAGCATTAACAATAGTATTTATTGTTATTTCATTAGGATTAACAGTAGTAATACTACTTCAAGAAGGAAAACAAGCAGGACTAGGTGGAACTATTTCTGGTGCAGCTGAAACATATTGGGGAAAAAATAAAGGCCGTTCTATGGAAGGTAAACTAGAAAAGGCTACAAAGATTATGGTAGTTTTATTCTTCGTACTTTCTATTGTTCTTAATATGGACTTTATTAAATGGTAGAGTATTAAATATGTTTTCTATTAGGGGTGTAGTGTTTACTACATCCCTTTTTTATTAGTTATGGACGAAAAAGAAAGAAGTACAATTGAATACTTAAATCACAAAGATAATTCTAACAAGGATAATCTGATAGAAGGCCTTTTCATTAGTAATGACAGGGGCTTTGGTTTTGTGGAAGTAGAAGACATGGATGAGGATTTCTTTGTGCCGGAAAACTATAAGAACGGTGCATTTCATCATGACACTGTTCTAATTAAAGTGTTCCCATCCACACGTGGCAAACGAAAAGAAGCCAAAGTGGTAAAGGTAGTCTCTCATGAGATTACTGAGCTAGTTGGATATTTCCAGGACAACAGAAGCTTTGGATATGTGCTTCCAGATAATAAAAAGATAGCCCAGGATATTTATGTTCCAAAGAAGAATAAGCACGGAGCTATCAATGGGCATAAAGTAATTGTAAAGATTACAGACTATGGCCAAAAGGGCAGAAAGCCTGAAGGTGAAGTTGTAAAGATTCTAGGTCATGTAAGTGATCCTGGAGTTGATATATTATCGATTGTAAATGAATATGAAATTCCAAGCGAGTTTGACGAGGAAGTTCAATATGAAGCTGAAAGAATTCCTGATAAGGTGTCTGACAAAGATATCGAAGGAAGACTAGATTTAAGAAACGAACGTACAGTTACAATAGACGGCGAGGACGCCAAAGACCTAGATGATGCTATTACTTTAAAAAAAGAAGGTGAGCAGTATATTCTAGGTGTTCATATAGCAGATGTATCTCATTATGTGACAGAGTATTCTGCGCTAGATGATGAAGCATACAATAGGGCTACTAGTGTCTACTTAGTAGATAGAGTTATTCCAATGCTTCCAAGAAGATTATCAAACGGTATTTGTTCCCTAAACCAAGGAGAAGATAGACTAGCGCTAAGTTGCATTATGACAATTAATTCGGATGGAAAGATTGATTCGTATGAAATGGCAGAGACTGCTATAAATGTGGATAGGCGAATGACTTACACTGAAGTAAATGCGGTGATAGAACACGACCCTGAGGCAGAGGCTAGAAACGAGGGCTATGTAGATTTCTTTAATTTGATGTATGAGCTATCACACATTCTTCGCAAGAGACGTAACCACAGAGGTGCGGTTAACTTTGAAACTAGAGAGTGTAATATCGAACTAAACGCTAAGGGTAAGCCAGTTTCTATTACACCATATATTAGGAATAGAGCGACAAAGATAATAGAGGACTTTATGCTAGCAGCCAATGAGACTGTAGCTGAAAACTTCCATTGGCAGGATATTCCATTTGTATACAGAAATCACGAAGAGCCTGATCCAAAGAAGATGAAAGCCCTATCTTTGTTTGCAAGTAACTTTGGATATCACTTAAAAACTTCAAATGGAAAGATGCATCCAAAGGAACTTCAAAAACTTTTGGCGCAGGTGGAAGATACACCTGAAGAGCCATTGATTAGCAGAATGATGCTTCGCTCGATGCAAAGAGCTGTGTATGAGCCATATAACAAAGGTCACTACGGCTTATCGGCAAAGTATTATTGTCACTTCACATCACCTATTAGAAGATATCCTGATTTACAGATTCATAGAATTATAAAACAGAGTCTTCACGGTGAGATGAATGATGAAAAGATAAATCATTATAAGAATATATTGGATGATGTGACAAAGCATTGCAGCATAAATGAAAGAAGAGCTGATGATGCAGAGCGCGACACTGAGAAGATGAAAAAGGCTGAGTATATGAGAGAGCATATAGGCGAGACTTATGAGGGAATCATTTCAGGTGTTACAAACTTCGGTGTTTATGTGGAACTTGAAAACACTATTGAGGGATTAGTTCATATTTCAAATATTACAGATGACCACTATGATTTTGACGAAGAAAACATGATGTTAGTGGGCGAACATAGTGGAAATGTTTATAAATTAGGAGAAAAGGTAAGTATAGTAGTAGATAGCGCAAGCAAGGTATCAAAAACCATAGATTTTAGCTTTATTTAAGCAGAAAAATACTTAATAAATATAAGTAAAAATCGGTTAAAATATGTGCTAAAAGTGGTATAATGTACCTTGTGCGAGATTTAAAGTAAGAGGACAAAATGAAGGCAGAAGAGAGACGTTCAATTGCAAAAAATAAGAAAGCTCGCCACGATTATTTTATCGAGGAGACTTATGAAGCAGGTATTGAATTAGTTGGGACAGAAGTCAAATCGCTAAGACAAGGACACTGCAGTATTAAGCAAGCCTTCATAAGAGTTAAAAATGGTCAAGTTTTAATTCATGGAATGCACATCAATCCTTATGAGAAGGGAAACATTTTTAACAAAGATCCTTTGAGAATCAGAAAGCTATTACTTCACAAATACGAGATTAGTAAGATTGCTGGAAAGATAAATGAGCAAGGATACACACTAGTTCCTTTGGAAGTTTATTTTAAAGGAAGTTTGGTGAAGATAGAAATAGGACTGGCTAAGGGTAAAAAGAAAGCAGACAAGAGAGTAGACATCAAGAAGAAAGACCAAGAACGCGAAGCAAGAAGAGATATGAAAATGCAGTTAAGATAGAGGTTTAAGTTATGTTAAAAGATGCATTAGATGCTGTAAAGCAAGCAGAAAAAGAAGCAGACGAAATGGTAAGAAATGCCAAGGCAGAGGCTGAAAACTCAAAGGCTGATGTGGAAGAAGAGGCAAAAAAAGTGAGTGAAGAGTCTATTAATCTTGCCAAAGAACAGGCTGCCGAAGAAATGGAAGAGTTAGAAAGCAAGTGTAAGACTATAGAGGAAAATAAAGATAGAGAGATTGAAAATCTTGTATCTGATTTAAAAGATAGCGCTAAGTCTAAGATGGATGAGACTGTAGAGTTAGTAAAGAAAACTATCGGTTAGTTTTTTTGGGGGGATGAAAAAACGCGAGGGTAAATTATGTCAGTACAGAAAATGAAAAAAATAAATATCTGTGCTTTGAAAGAAGATAGAAAGAGAATCTTAGAGTACATTCAAAGAAAAGGTTGTATTGAGATTTCAAAATTTGAAGATGACGATTTTGAAAGAATGAATACAGCCACACAAATCTCCGTTTTTGAGAGGAGTGTTGTTTCGTGTGAGAATGCTCTAGAGGTTCTTTCTTTGTATTCAGAAGAAAAGGCTGGAATGTTTGATTCACTTAAAGGGAAGAAAGATATTTCGGAAGATGATTTCTTAGGTATAGAAGCTACACATAGAGATCTAGTGGGCGAGGCCAAAGAGATTACTGAATACGGAAAAGAGATTGATGATTTAAATCTTGAAATTGCTAAGTGTGAAGATGAGATAGTATCAATAGAGCCATGGACTAATCTAGATATGCCGATGAATACACGTGGTACTAGAACTACGGATTTAATTTTGGGTGTTATTCCAGGCGTTTACACACAAGAAGAATTAAATATAAAGGTATCTCAGATAGAAAACTTCCCAGAGGAGACGGAAGTTAAACTCGTTAGTAGTGATGATACACAAACCTATATAGCAGTTATCTGTGATAAGGATGTAAAGGAAGAAACAGAGGATGCTCTAAGAAAACTAGACATTACTAAGCCAGTTTACTATACACATCATGTTCCTACGGAGTCTATCAGAAGAAGACATGAAAGAATCACTACTCATAAAGCTGAAATTGAAAATTTAATAAATCGTATCCAGGCAAAAGAAGATTTAAAATTTAAATTTGAAGAAGTAGCAGACTACTATAGGGTGCGTGTAGACAAGTACAAAGTATTAGGTGAACTAGAGCAAAGTAAGCATACATTCGTTATCACAGGCTCTATTCCAGAAAATGAAGTGGAAGAAGTAAAGAGTACTTTGGAAAATAAGTACACAGCGTATGTCGATTTAGAAGACTATGTAAATGAAGAAGCGCCAGTTTACCTAAAGAATAATAAGTTTAATGGAGCAGTGGAAGGTGTAGTAACAGCCTTTGGATATCCAAATAGATTTGAGATAGATCCAACCACTATAACATCCATATTCTATTACATACTATTCGGTATGATGCAAGTGATGCGGCATATGGATTGATAATGTTTTTAGCTACATTTATTGTGCTTAAGAAATATCCAAATATGTCAGAGTCTATGGCAAAGTCACTACGCATGTTTATGTACTGTGGTATTTCAACACTTATATGGGGAATATTGTTTGGTGGATACTTTGGCGATGCCATTCCAGTCATATCGAATACATTCTTTGGTACAAAGTATAATATACAGTCGCTTTGGTTTGAGCCTATAGGTGATCCTATGAAGTTGCTCATTTACTGCATGATTATAGGTATTATACATTTGTTTACTGGACTAGGAATCAAGGGTTATATGAATCTTAAAAACAAAGATGTTTATGGATTCTTTGCAGATGCCGTATTTTGGTATTTATTCTTGATAGGATTAATACTAATGCTTATTCCAACATCTATTTTTGGTTCACTTGCAGGAACAACTATTCAGTTCCCAGGTTGGCTAAATACTACAGCAATAGTTTTGACGATTGCTGGAATGTTAGGAATTCTTGTTACAGGTGGAAGAGGAAGAAAGAATCCGTTCAAGAGAGTGCTACTTGGTTTTTACAGTCTATATGATGTGACAAGTTGGCTTAGTGATTTGCTTTCATACTCAAGACTATTAGCATTGGGATTAGCCACTGGAGTTATAGCATCAGTTATTAATACGATGGCAGCTATGGGAGGCAAGTCAGTATTTGGCGTAATACTATTTGTCGTAGTATTCATTATTGGACATACATTTAATATGGCAATCAACTTGCTAGGTGCGTATGTGCACACGAACCGTTTGCAGTTTGTAGAGTTCTTTGGAAAGTTCTACGAAGGCGGCGGAAGAGAGTTCAAGCCATTTAAAGAAGATACAAAATACGTAAAGGTTAAAAAGAGTTAACAACTATTCGTAGAATAGTAAATATATAAAAAGAGAGGTTTTTATTATGTTATTAGCAGCAGCAACAACAATGGGAGACTTTTTTACAAGTCAAGGAATCGTTTATGCAATTTTAGGTGCAGCTTTGGCAGTGCTTTTGGCAGGTGCTGGTTCAGCTATCGGTGTTGGTATAGCAGGACAGGCAGCGGCTGGAGTAATGAGCGAAGATCCATCTAAGTTTGCAAAGGTATTAGTAATGCAACTACTACCTGGTACACAGGGTCTTTACGGACTACTTATTGGTTTCGTTACACTATCAAAGATTGGAATCATCGGTAGTGGCGCAGTGGAACTAACAGCTATCCAGGGACTAGAAATTTTGGCAGCATGTCTACCAATCGCTGTAGTTGGACTTATCTCAGGTAAGTACCAGGGTAAAACTAGTGCAGCTTCAATCGGAATTATTGCTAAGAAGCCAGATCAATTTGCTAAGGCAATGCTTCTACCAGCTATGGTTGAGACATACGCTATCTTAGCACTACTTATTTCATTCCTAGCAGTAAACGGAATCGCACTATAATAAATCGAAAGTAGAATTACAATGAGTGGATTAGATAATATTGTAAAGAAAATAAAATCCAATTCCAGGGATGAAATCGAACTTATCAAGAAAGACGCTGAAAGCTATAGAGCGAATGTTCTAGCTGAAGCCAAAAAAGATACCGACAAAGAAATCAAAAAAATCTTAGATCAAGCAAAAAGAGATCAAGATTTATATGAAGAAAAAGTGGTATCAAACGGTGAGTTTAAACAAAGAAATGCTCTACTTAAAGCTAAGGGCGAAGTGATTGATGAAGTGATCGATAGGGCATTGGATGAACTTAAAAACCAAGATGCAGATTCTTATTTTGCAACTATTCTTAACGTATTAAAGGATAATACACAAGATAAGGATGGAAAGATTTGTTTCTCTAAAAAAGATTTAGATAGAATTCCATCTGATTTTGAAGCGAAAGCTTCAGATATTGCAAAAGAAAAAGGTGGCTCTCTAACTGTAGATAACGAGCCAGCAGATATTGATGATGGATTTATTCTAAAGTATGGCGACATAGAAGAGAACTGTACTTTTGATGCTATCTTTGAGGCAAAGAGAGATGACCTTAGAGACTTGGTAAATAAAAACCTTTTTAATAAATAGGAGGTAATACTTGTGGATGAGTATATTTACGGTGTTGCCCGTATAAGAGCGTTGGAGAGTACGCTTTTGACAGACGAAGATGTGAAGTCTTTGGCGGAGGCTAAAGATTATGACAGCGCACTTCAGATGTTGAAGGACAAAGGTTGGGGAAGTAACACTCCAAACGAATCTCTAAACGACATTATAGAAACTGAAAAAAACAAAACAAGAGAAGTAATAGACGAGATTATCAAAGACAAAGATGATAAAAGGATCTTGGTAGTAGAAGATGAATATCACAATCTAAAAACTGCTATCAAGAAAGTTTACACAGATGCATCTGTTGCTAATAAGTATGTGTATGTGGCACTAGATCCAAATGGTGTTAAAGATCAAAACGATGAACACATCAAAGTAATCGAAAACATCACTATAAAGGAACTAGAAGATATCATCACAAACTCTGAATACGAGAAGTTGCCTGAGCATATGATTCATACAGCGAGAAAGGCTTCAGAGACTTTGATTAAGAGTGGCGATGGACAACTCTGTGACATCATTATTGATAAGCAACTTTTAAGAATGTTTAGAAACATTGGTAGAGAGTCTACAAACAGCTTGATTAAAGATTACACAAATATAAAAGTAGGTATGGCTGATATAAAGGTTGCAATTCGTTCAGCCCGTGCCGGTAAAGATTCAGACTTTGCATTTAAGGCGATGATACCTTGTGAGTATGTAAATGTTAATGAACTAGAGCGAGCAGTGAATGAAGGCTATGAAGCGGTGATTGATTATTTAAAAGATATTGGTCACGAAGATTTAGCACAAGCTGCTGAGAAGTCTATATCATACTTTGAATGTGTTTGTGATAACAAAATAATAGAGAGAATTAAATCACAGAAATACGAGACATTTACTATTGGACCAGTTCTTGCATATTCACTAGCAAGAGATAATGAGATTAAGACAGTTAAAATTATTCTTTCATGTAAAGAGAATGGTTTTGACGAAGACTTTATAAAAGAGCGCGTAAGATTAATGTATGCGTAAGAGGTAAAGATGAGTAAAGTAGCAGTAATGGGAGATTATGACAGCATATATGGCTTTTCTGCATTGGGTCTAGATATTTACCCAGTGAAGGAAAAGGACGAGGGAAAGAAACTTCTAAAGAAGCTTACCCTTGGTGAATATGCCATTATATATGTGACAGAGTCCCTTGCAAAAGAAATAAGCGTAGAGATTGACAAACACAAAGAAAGAATCAGTCCAGCTATCATTCCTATCCCTGGCATTAGTGGAAACACAGGAGAAGGTGTAGCGCAAGTTAAATCGTTTGTGGAACAAGCGGTAGGATCTGATATTTTGTTTGGTGATGAATAATAATTTTAAGTATAACTTTGAGAGGAAACAGTTATGGAGAGTAGAGGTACAATCAAAAAAGTGGCAGGACCGCTAGTAGTGGCTACTGGTATGAGAGATGCCAATATGTACGATGTGGTTAGGGTAAGTGAAGAAGAACTTATCGGAGAAATCATCGAGATGCACGGTGATCAAGCATCCATCCAGGTTTATGAGGAGACTGCGGGTCTCGGCCCTGGCAAGGAAGTGGTATCAACTGGCGCGCCTATGTCTGTGGAATTAGGACCAGGACTTATAGGTAGTATTTATGATGGAATCCAAAGACCACTCGATGACATTATGAAGGTTTCTGGAAACCTCCTAAACCGCGGTGTTCAAGTTCCATCTCTTAAAAGAGATTTGAAATGGAATTTCGAGCCTTCGGCAAAGGTAGGAGATGAAGTAGTCACTGGCGATGTTTTGGGTACAGTTATCGAGACTGAGGTTGTTACTCAAAAGATTATGGTGCCATTTGGTTTTGATGGAAAAGTAGTTGAAATAAATGAGGGAAGCTACACTGTGGAAGATGTAGTTGCCAAGATTGAGACTAAAGACGGCGTGAAGGATGTTACTTTGATGCAGAAGTGGCCAGTTAGAAAGGGTCGTCCATACAAAGAAAAGAAAGCGCCTAACAAACCACTTGTTACAGGACAAAGAGTAGTTGATACTTTATTCCCGATAGCAAGAGGTGGTGTGGCAGCTGTACCTGGACCATTCGGTAGTGGAAAGACTGTTATCCAACATCAGTTAGCTAAATGGGCTGAGGCTGATATCGTGGTATATATCGGTTGTGGTGAGCGTGGTAATGAGATGACAGACGTTCTTAATGAGTTCCCAGAACTTAAAGATCCTAAGACTGGAAAGTCTTTGATGGAGAGAACAGTTTTGATTGCTAACACATCTGATATGCCTGTGGCAGCCAGAGAAGCTTCTATATATACAGGAATTACAATAGCAGAGTACTTTAGAGATATGGGATATTCTGTTGCTCTTATGGCAGACTCCACATCTCGTTGGGCAGAGGCCTTAAGAGAAATGTCAGGTCGTCTTGAAGAGATGCCTGGTGAAGAAGGTTATCCTGCATACCTTGGAAGTAGACTAGCACAGTTTTACGAGAGAGCTGGTGATGTAGTAACACTTGGAAGTGAAGGAAGAGAAGGCGCTCTATCAGTAATCGGTGCCGTATCTCCTCCAGGTGGTGACGTATCAGAGCCAGTATCACAGGCTACACTTCGTATCGTAAAAGTGTTCTGGGGGCTTGATGCAGCACTTGCTTATCAGAGACACTTCCCAGCTATTAACTGGTTAACAAGTTACTCACTATATTTAGATAGTATTGGACCATGGTTTAATGAAAATGTAAATGAGGAATGGATTTCTATTAGACAGGAAATGATGTCATTGCTTCAGGAAGAAGCTGAACTAAATGAAATCGTTCAGATGGTAGGTATGGATGCTCTGTCGCCTACAGATAGATTAAAGATGGAAGCGGCTAGATCTATAAGAGAGGACTTCCTACATCAGAACTCATTCCATGACATTGATACATACACCTCACTCGAGAAACAGTATTTGATGATGAAGTTAGTTATCGGATATTATAACGAGGGAGCAAAAGCACTAGAAAACGGTGCGGACATTAAGAAATTAATCGACATATCTGTTCGAGAAGATATTGGTAGATTTAAATATACTGAAGAGAAAGACATAGAAAAAGAATATAAGAGAATTAGCGAGTTATTATCAGAGCAAGTTCTTAAGACTATAAACAAGGAGGAAATCTAGTATGCCAAAAGAGTATAGAACCATACAAGAAGTGGCTGGCCCACTGATGATGGTAAGAGACGTAGAAAACGTAACTTATGACGAACTAGGTGAAATCGAGCTTGCTAACGGTGAAGTTAGAAGATGTAAGGTCTTAGAAGTAAACGGTGGTAACGCACTAGTTCAGTTATTTGAAAGTTCAACAGGTATTAACCTATCAAATAGTAAAGTAAGATTTTTGGGACACAGTATGGAACTTGGCGTATCAGAAGATATGCTTGGTCGTGTATTTGACGGACTAGGAAATCCAATAGATGGTGGCCCAGAGATTATTCCTGATGAGAGAAAAGATATTAATGGTGTTGCTATGAACCCAGCCGCTAGAAATTATCCATCTGAGTTTATTCAGACTGGTATTTCAGCAATCGATGGACTAAACACTTTGGTTCGTGGTCAAAAGCTTCCTATCTTTTCAGCTTCAGGTCTTCCTCATGCCAACCTAGCAGCTCAGATTGCTAGACAGGCTAAGGTTATTGGAACTGATGATCCATTTGCCGTAGTCTTTGCAGCGGTAGGTATCACTTTTGAGGAAGCAGATTACTTTGTAAAGAGTTTTAAAGAAACAGGTGCTATTGATAGAACAGTACTATTTACAAACCTTGCTAATGACCCAGCGGTAGAGCGTATCGCGACACCTCGTATGGCACTTACTGCAGCTGAGTACTTGGCATTTGAAAAGGGAATGCACGTACTTGTAATTATCACTGATATTACAAACTATGCTGATTCACTTCGTGAGGTATCAGCAGCGCGTAAAGAGGTTCCTGGACGTAGAGGTTATCCTGGTTACATGTACACTGACCTAGCCACTCTATACGAGCGTGCGGGTAGACAGACTGGTAAGGATGGAAGTATCACACTTGTACCTATTCTTACAATGCCTGAGGATGACAAGACACACCCAATCCCTGACTTAACAGGCTATATCACTGAGGGACAGATTATCCTTAGTCGTGATTTATACAGAAAAGGTGTTACACCACCTATCGATGTTTTGCCTTCGCTTTCACGTTTGAAAGATAAAGGTATAGGTGAAGGAAAGACAAGAGCAGATCACTCTGATGTTATGAACCAGTTGTTTGCTGCATACGCCAGAGGAAAGGACGCCAAAGAGTTAATGACTATTCTTGGTGAAGCAGCCCTTTCTGAGATGGATCTTAAGTATGCTAGGTTTGCAGATGCCTTTGAAGAGAAGTATGTATCACAAGGGTACGATACTAACAGAACTATTGAAGATACAATGAATGTGGGTTGGGAACTACTTGGAATGCTTCCTAAGTCAGAACTAAAACGTATCTCAGATGAATATATTGAGAAGTATTATAAAGGTAATGAATAAGCCTTTGAATTAGGAGAGAGATATGGTAAATCCAACAAGAATGGAATTAACCAAACAAAAGAAGAAATTAGTCTCTGCCACTAAAGGTCATAAACTTCTTAAAGACAAGAGAGATGAGTTGCTACGCCAATTCATGGACTTAGTTAAGGAGAATATGGAACTTAGAAAGAAAGTGGAGGCTGGCTTAAAGAGCGCAAATATGGAATTTGCCATCGCCAAAGCCGGTATGAGTAAAGAGGTATTAAACACAGCACTTCTTGCTTCTAAGAAATCCTTAGAGATA
>JAGCPW010000048.1 GCA_017965495.1 Eubacterium sp.
ACTAGTGGAGTCAGATAAGCTTCCAGAGCCTATCTACACACCATCTACTAAGGCAGAAATAGGAGACCATGATGAGAATATCTCATATGAGCAAAGTGTAGAGGTTCTTGAAAAAGCATATCCTGGAAAGGGAGAAGAGTACGCTAAGAAACTTAAAGACTTGACAATAGCCCTATACAAAAAGTGTGCAGACTATGCTTTGTCAAAAGGAATCATTATAGCTGATACTAAGTTTGAATTTGGCTTAGATGAAGATGGAAACATAGTGGTAGCAGATGAGATGCTTACACCAGATAGTTCAAGATTTTGGCCACTAGAAGGATACACTCCAGGTGTTACACAGCCATCGTTTGATAAGCAAATTGCTAGAGATTGGCTAAAAAATAATGAAGGCCATGATTGGACGCTTCCAGAGGATATTGCACAGAAAACAATTGATAAGTATTTAGAAGGTTACAAATTGTTAACTGGAAAAGATTTATAAACATAAAAAGTAGGGTCGAAGACCCTACTTTTTATGTTTTATAAATCTCTTTTCTGTGACCAACTGACAAAGCTAAAATGACTAATTTTTTGTCTTGAATATCGCAAATGATTCGATAATTGCCTACCCTATATCTCCAAAAGCCCTTTAACTTTTCTTTAAGTGCTTTCCCTTGATGTCTAGGATCATCGCAATCAACTAGATTATTTTTCATCCATACTGAGATGAATTTCTGGACGGTTTTATCAAGTTTTTTGAACTCTCTATCGAATCTGCGTGTAGTTTCAACAGAGTATTTCATAAATCAAGTTCCTTCCACAATTCTTCAATAGGCCTACTCTTTTTGCCATCATCAATATATTCTTTGTATGATTTATCAGCTACTGTGATATCATACTCATCCTCGATTTTTTCAAAAAGAGCTCTTTTAAAAGCCTCTCCCAGTGATACGGAATGTATTTTTGCATATCCTTTTGCAATTCTTTCTTCTTCATCAGTTAATCTGATTGAAAAACTCATACCTTCTCACCTCCCCGTGTAATACATTGCACTACATATTTTTTTGTCTGTCAATTTTGTTGATACATAAATGTTGAAAAGAAATATTATTTATTATAAATCTCAGCGATATCAATTATAAACTCAATACACTTATCGATTCCTAGTATTCCTGAATCAAGACATAAGGCATAATTTTTAGCATCACCAAATTTTCTATCTGTGTAGTAGCGGTAGTAACTCTTACGTCCTTTATCTTTTTTCTCAATACGCTTTTCAATCTTCACATCTGTTTCACCATACACTTCTAAAACTCTTTTCTTTCTATATTCCATAGAAGCATGAATGAAAACGTTTAGTGATGGAATGCCTGCGTTTTCTAAAACATAATCAGCGCATCTACCTGCTATAACACAAGGACCTTTCTTAGCTTGCTCAATTATATATTCGCTCTGCAATTGCTGAATCTGCTCTTGTGGAGTGTCAAAGTAGTTTGTGCTAAATATATTTGAAGTAATAAACAACTCTGGATATGTTGCCATTTCATCTTGTTCTTTTACATACTCTTTAGCAAAGCCGCTTTCCTTAGCAACTTCTTCCACAATCTTGCTATCCAAAAATGGAATTCCCAACTTTTCTGCAACAGCCATTCCGATAGAATGTCCGCCACTTCCAAATTCTCTACTTATAGTTATAACTGGATACATAGTTTAACCTCCGCTCATTTCTTAACTATTATTTATTATATAATATTAAATAAAAAAGTAAAAGCAAAGGGTGTCGAGCGACTTATCCTAAGAGCACCCTTGTGCTTTTACTTTTTTTTATAGTCATTAGTGTGGTAGAATAATAGTTAAGAAAGGAGCGGAGATGAAAGTAGCAGTATGTCAATTAGATATTAAGTACGAGGATAAAGAGTATAATCTTGCTAGAGCAAAAGAGTTTATTGAAGATGCATCTGATCAGGGTGCTGACATTATCTTTTTCCCAGAGATGAGTTTCACTGGCTTTTCTATGAACACTGAACTCACTGGCGAGGAAGATTTACATACTCAAAGTCTGATGGAAGAGTGGGCTGAAGAGTTTGGCATTGCTATTGGCTTTGGATGGGTAGAGCACCAAGTAGAGAGCGAGAATCATTATACTGTAATTGACTCAGATGGTGAGATGATAGCGGACTACTTGAAAATCCACTTGTTTGAAGATGCAAGCGAAGATGAGCACTTTGTGCCAGGATATGAGGTTGTAACTTTTACGCTTGATGATATAGACTTTGGTCTAAGCATTTGCTACGATATGCGCTTTGATGATATATACGAAGATATGGGTGCTAGCACGGATGCAGTGGTAGTGGCAGCTAACTGGCCAGCCGCAAGAGAAGATGATTGGCGACAAATTATTAGAGATAGAGCTACAGAGCTTAATAGCTATATGATAGGCGTTAATTGTTATGGGGAACAGGAGGAACACTACTCGGGTTATAGTTGTGTGATAGGACCTGACGGTGAAGCACTGTTTGAAATAGAAGATATGGAAGACATGGTGATAGTAGACATAGACAAGGTTGAATAATCACTAGAGGATAGACATTATGGAAATATACATAATCCGCCACGGCAAAACAGACTGGAATATAGACAGACGTTTGCAGGGCAGAACAGATACAGAATTAAATCAAGAAGGAATAGATTTAGCAATAAAGACTGGAGAAGGACTAAAGGATGTGGAATTTGACGCAGTCTATTCATCTCCACTTAAAAGAGCATACAAAACTGCAGAGTTAGTGCTTGGAGAAAGAGATGTTCCAATCATTACTGATGATAGACTAAGAGAAATTAGTTTTGGCTCTAGAGAAGGCGAGAGAGGAATGGCTGTAAAAGATGATCCAAAAGATCCGTTTTACAATTTCTTTCATGCACCAGAAAAATATAATCCGCTAGATGGTGAGAG
>JAGCPW010000049.1 GCA_017965495.1 Eubacterium sp.
AGCATTTGCTACGATATGCGCTTTGATGATATATACGAAGATATTGGTGCTAGCATGGATGCAGTGGTAGTGGCAGCTAACTGGCCAGCTGCAAGAGAAGATGACTGGCGTCAAATTATTAGAGATAGAGCTACAGAGCTTAATAGCTATA
The DNA here is from genome assembly GCA_017965495.1 of Eubacterium sp. Lineage (GTDB taxonomy): Bacteria > Bacillota > Clostridia > Lachnospirales > Lachnospiraceae > Eubacterium_G. The sequence continues at coordinate 152 of JAGCPW010000049.1, forward strand.
TGATAGGCGTTAATTGTTACGGCGAGCAAGAAGAACACTACTCGGGTTATAGTTGTGTGATAGGGCCTGACGGCGAAGCACTGTTTGAAATAGAAGATATGGAAGACATGGTGATAGTAGACATTGAGAAGGTAGAATAAAATGGAAATATACATTATCCGCCACGGCAAAACAGACTGGAATATAGACAGACGTTTGCAGGGCAGAACAGATACAGAATTAAATCAAGAAGGAATAGATTTGGCAATAAAGACTGGAGAAGGACTAAAGGATGTGGAATTTGACGCAGTCTATTCATCTCCACTTAAAAGAGCATACAAAACTGCAGAGTTAGTGCTTGGAGAAAGAGATGTTCCAATCATTACTGATGATAGATTAAGAGAAATTAGTTTTGGCTCTAGAGAAGGCGAGAGAGGAATGGCTGTAAAAGATGATCCAAAAGATCCGTTTTACAATTTCTTTCATGCACCAGAAAAATATAATCCGCTAGATGGTGAGAGTTTAGATGCGGTAAAAGAAAGAACAGCTGATTTTTTAAAAGAAGTAATTGAGCCCAAAGAAAAAGATTACAAAAGAATCTTGATAGTGGGACACGGAGCCATGAACAAAGGTCTTCAATGTCACATGTTAGGATATGAAACAAAGGACTATTGGTCAGGTGATTTACAACATAATTGTGCTTTTAATATCTACGAATTAAAGGATGGAAAGTACAGTTTGCTAAAATATAATAAAACGTTTTATGAGAAATAAAGTTGCTATATATGGCAACTTTTTTCTTTAATTAAGGGTTTTTTTTGATGTATAAAAATGTTACTATTAAATGTGTGTGAAAGCACATTATTTAGTGAGGAAATAAACACTTTTAGGAGGTGTATTATGGCTACAGATAAAGAATTAGATGAATTTATCGCAATGATGGATGGAAAAGTTGAGGATGGAGTAGGAAGAATTAAAGTTGCTACTTCAGATGAGCAAGAAGAAGGTACTGTATCAGAGGTTCATCATCACGGAAGATGTGATGTTTGTAGTCCTTTTGCCCAGGGCACAGAGGAAAACAGCGAACTAGTAGATACTGAGATGCCTGAAGACAAATAGACCAGACATATGAACTAACCATAAAAAGGAGAATAAAATGATTAGTTTTGGTGAGAAAAATTTTGGATTTGGATTAATGAGACTCCCTATGCTTGATGGGGATCATGTAGATGTAGAGCAAGTCAAGAAGATGGTTGATATGTTTATGGAGAGAGGCTTTACATATTTTGATACAGCAATTATGTATTGTAATTTCAAGAGTGAGAGTGCTACTAAAGAGTTTTTGGTAGACAGATATCCTAGAGATGCGTTTACTCTAACTACTAAGCTTCACTCTGGATTTATTGAGACTCTAGAAGATAGAGATAGAGTGTTTAATGAGCAAAGAGAAAAGACTGGTGTAGAGTACTTTGATTACTATCTACTTCATGATATGGGAGAGGATAGTTATAAGAAGTATGAGAAACTTGATTGCTTTAACTGGATTATGGATAAGAAAGAAAAAGGTCTAGTTAAGCACATTGGTTTTTCGTTCCATTCTACAGCAGATATGCTAGATAAGATTTTAACTGAGCATCCTGAGTTTGAGTTTGTTCAGCTTCAGATTAACTATTTGGATTGGGAGAGCGAAGGCATCCAGTCAAGAAAGTGTTATGAAGTGGCTGAGAAACACGGCGTGCCAGTAATCGTTATGGAGCCTGTTAAGGGTGGTACTTTAGTAAATGTACCAGAAGCAGTAGAGAAGCACTTTAAGGCAAAGGATCCAAACATGTCAATTGCTTCATGGGCTATTAGATTTGCCGCATCACTAGACAATGTAAAAATGGTTCTTAGTGGTATGGGCAATATCGAGATGATGGAAGATAACACTTCTTACATGCAAGATTTTGTTCCTTTGACTGATGAGGAAAAGGAATACGTGCTAGAAGCAGCAGACATTATAAACAAAAACATTACAGTTCCTTGTACAGGATGCGAGTACTGTTTGTCAGGATGTCCAAAGAACATTCCTATTCCAAAGTATTTCGACCTTTACAATGCAGACCTTCAAGAGTTTGAGGGCAAGGGCTGGAATCCACAGGGTACTTACTACGAGAGACTTACAGAAAACTTTGGAAAGGCTTCAGACTGTATTGAGTGTGGCCAGTGCGAGAAAGCATGCCCACAGCATTTGGAGATTATTAAATACCTAAAGGATGTTGCAAAACATTTTGAGGGGTAGTAATATTTTAGAGTTGTAAACAATTTGCCGAAGGCAAAGATTTGTCCGAGGCAAAAATATCAAAGATAGGAGGTGCATTCCGATGGGCAAAGAATTTGAAACAGAAGAAAAACTAAATAACGAAGAGCTAGAAAACCAAGTGGAAGTGACAGAAGAAATGCCTGAAAAAGAAGACTACGAAGCGGAACTTACTAGGATTATTAATAGTGATGCACCTGCCACTGTAAAACTCGAACAGATTGATGATTATCATGAGAATGATATAGCAGCAGTTTTGGAGGACATGGGTGTAGAGGAGAGAAAGGAACTCTATCATTTACTTGGTATTGAGAGACTTTCAGAAATCTTTGCATACCTTGAAGATCCAAGTGAGTTTGTAGAAGAACTAGACCCAGAAGTAGCTGCTGATATTATCGAGTTGATGGACTCTGATGAGGCTGTAGATGTCTTAGAAGAGTTGGATGAAGAAAAGCGTGACGAGATTGTAGACTTGATGGAAGATGAGGCCAGAGAAGATGTCGATTTGATTCAGTCTTATGATGAAGATGAGATTGGTTCGAAGATGACTACTAACTTTGTGTCTATTCCTCTTCACTACACAATCAAGGAAGCAATGAAGAGTGTTGTAAGTCAGGCAGCTGACAACGACAACATTTCTACTATATATGTATTGGATGATGATGGAGCATTTTACGGTGCGATTGATTTAACAGATTTGATTATCGCAAGATCAGAAGTGCCACTAGAAACACTAGTTACTACATCTTATCCATATGTGTTTGATCACGAGACTATCGATGAGACAATCGAAGACTTGAAAGATTACTCAGAGGATTCAATCCCTGTTTTAGATAATGACAAACATATCCTAGGTGTTATCACATCACAAGATATCGTGGAAGTAGTAGATGAAGAGATGGGTGAAGATTATGCCCGTTTCGCCGGTTTGTCTGAAGAAGAGGACTTGAAGGAGCCGCTACTTAAGAGTTTGAAAAAGAGAACTCCTTGGCTTATCGTTCTTTTGTTCTTAGGACAAATCGTAGCATCAGTTACAGGTATGTTTGAAAAAGTCATTC
>JAGCPW010000003.1 GCA_017965495.1 Eubacterium sp.
AGTGCCGATAGGAATAAGCACAATACCAATTCCCTTAACCAATTTATCTAGAGAACGAATCATCTCTGACTGTTCTTTTTTCTCTGTCTTAGTAGCCTCGAGTGTAAGCTGAGAAATGTAAGATTCCTTGCCCACCTTATCTAGTCTAGCCTTACATGTACCAGACACTATAAATGAACCGGACATAAGCTGATCACCATCGGCCTTTGCCACCTCATCAGCCTCAACAGTTAAGAGTGATTCATTCACAGAAACATTTCCCTCTATAACAATGGCATCCGCAGGTATCTGATTGCCCGCCTCAAAGATAACAACATCATCCTGCACCAAATCCACAGAATCCACCATTACTTCTCGGCCGTTTCTGATAGCCTTTGTGTGCGGTGCATTTAACATATTTAGTTTATCCAAAACCTTCTTAGAACGGAGCTCCTGGACAATACCAATCAAAGTATTTCCTATAATAATAGGAAGAAACGTCAAATTCTTAAATGAACCCACCATAATAAGAAGAGCAGCTAGCACCGCGAATACTAAGTTAAAGTAAGTAAATACATTTGAACGAATGATTTGACCCACCGTCAAAGTATTACTATCTACGGGCTCATTATCAAGACCGCGCGAAACGCGATCTCTTACCTGCTCATCGGTTAATCCATCTTTTAATGTGTCTGGATCAAGAATTTCTTGATCGAAATTATTCTGCATATTATCTAGTTTAAACTACAAAATAATAAAATCAATATAAAATGAGCAAAAAACACAAAAAATTCACCTTTCAAATACATTGAAGAAAAACCTATATTTTGTTATATTTATATAGAAGAAAAACGGACTTATGCTTTAAGATAAGTGTATTAATTTTGTGCCAAAATACTTAAAGCGGATAGGAGTTACAATGGATGTAGTATGTTTAGACTTAGAAGGAGTATTAGTTCCAGAAATCTGGATTACTTTTGCTGAGCATACAGGTATTGAAGAACTAAAAAGAACTACCAGGGATGAGCCTGACTACGATCAGCTTATGCAATATCGTATTGATATATTGAATGAACACGGACTTGGATTAAAAGAAATCCAAGAAGTAATAGAAGGAATTGACCCATTAGACGGCGCCCGAGAATTTCTAGAAAAGCTTAAGGAAATCACACAGGTTATTATCATAAGTGATACTTTCACACAGTTTGCAAAGCCACTTATGAAAAAACTAGGTTATCCTACACTTTTCTGTAATTCATTAGAGGTGGGAGAAGATGGAAAGATTCTACGTCACAAGATGAGATGCGAGAAGTCTAAACTTTCAACAGTTAAGGCTTTGCAGTCGGTGGGATTTGAGACTATAGCAGCAGGCGATAGCTACAATGATATCGATATGATTTTAGCTAGCCGCGCTGGATTCTTGTTTAGAACTACGGATCAGTTAAAGAAAGACTATCCACAGTTCGAAGCATTTGAAGATTACGATAGTTTCTTTGAAGCAATCAAGAAGGAACTCAAGTAGCAACTTTTCATAATAATTGTGTTTTAAAATAAAGACAGTAGATGTGGGGACATAAAAAGGAGGCACTATATGAAAAAACTATTATTGTTATTAGCGACATTAACATTTACACTTGGAATGAGTGCGATTGTTATGGCAGATACTCCATCTAACATTGACTATAATAATATGCACATCGTATGGAGTGATGAGTTTAGTGGCAATGCATTGAACGAAAACTACTGGGAGTGCCAGACAGGAGATGGAAAAGATTATGGAATACCTGGATGGGGAAACAATGAAAAGCAGTGGTACAGAGCTCAGAATGTAACAGTGGGCGATGGCATGCTTTCTATCACAGCTAAAAACGAAAACATAGCAGGAAAGAAATATACATCAGGCCGTATTAGAACTTGGGACGGAGATAACAACAAAGCAAAAGTATCTGTTGGTCTTGGTTATGTTGAAGCAAGAATGAAGATTCCTTCAGCGCAAGGTATTTGGCCAGCATTTTGGATGCTTGGAAACAATGGAAAGACATGGCCAGCTTGTGGTGAGATTGATATAGAAGAATCATTTAATTATCAAAAATATGCACAGGCAACTATTCACTTCCCAGATAAAAACGGAGCAGATAAATATTTGTGGAGACAGTCTAATCCAGCAGGATATGACAAGACTGGTTGGAATACATATGGCGTTTATAGAAATGGTGAAGAAATTAGTTTCTATCTAAATGGTAAAGAGTATGGATATTGGAAAACAAAAGATGACAGTGAAGGTAAGAAGTCAGTATTGAATGATGACTACCACATTCTACTTAACTTTGCCGTAGGCGGAAACTTAGCTGGTGGCGAGCCACCTTCAGGAACACTTCCTCTAACAATGAATGTAGATTACGTTCGTTACTATCAGGATGGAGCTCCAGCACCTACAACCACAGTAAAACCAACCACAGTAACTAAACCGGCAAAGGCAAAGATTAAATCACTTAAATATAAGAAGAAAAGAAAACTAATCGTGACTATGAAGAAGATTAAGGGAGTAGCTGGATACCAAGTGAGATGGTGCGATAGCAAATCCTTTGACGGTTACGAGCAGAAGAATGTAAAGAAACCAAAACTTACAATTAAGGGCTTGGATAAAAATACAAAGTATTGGGTAAAGGCTAGAGCTTACAAGAAAGTAAACGGCGCAAAACTCTATGGCAAGTGGAGTTCGAAGAAGAGTAAGAAAGTTAAAAAATAATAAATTATATTAAGGAAGTTTAGGACAATGAGTGATAAGAAAGAATCTAATTCAAAAAAAGAAGTAGACGAGGGTAGATATACTACTCTGCTAGAGTTTGAAAAGAACCTTTGGACACATGGTTCACCAATCATTGTGGAAAAGGGTGTCTTGGAAAATGACAAAGTAAGCAACAAGAACAGAGTTAATCTTAAGTTTACAAACATTTTCCCAGAGGACATCAGAGATGTATATCTAACAGTAATCGCTAAAGACCCAGAAGGCAATGTGGATGAGATTGAGCATTCATACAAGGCCCTTGGTCAAAAGTACCTATCTACAAAAGGAGTGGCAAAACTCACTATCGATAACAAAGAGGCTAATGATTTTAAGGTTCGCCTAGATAGAGTAGTGTTTGAAGATGGTCGCGTGTGGGAAAAAGCAGATGCCATTTTAGAATCAAAGGGCGAGATCGAAGATATTGAGGAGTTTGCCGAAGATAATCTTAAAGAGTACGAAGATGCTTACAAGGCAGCGCTTAACTACGTGCAGTCTGATGACACAGAGCATATCTCAGAAGGTATCACTATATTAGAAAAGATTCACTGGTACAAAGATTCTGATGAAAAGCTAAACGATGCCTACAAAAAGTTTGAGGCAGCTAAGCAGAACGAAGAGAGAAAGAAGAGTAGAGAAGACTCCATCAAAAAGCGTGAAGTGCTAGTTAAGAAGAGATTCAAAATAGCGATGGGTGTAGTTATAGCTATTGCTGTTCTTATTGTTCTCTCAGTAGTTTCATTCTTTATTCCAAACATGCAGTATGGAAAAGCAAAGAAACTACTAAAAGAAGAGAAGTACGTGCAGGCAGCCAAAGAGTTTGACGATCTAAATGGTTTCCTAAAGAGTGAGGACTTTGAGGCAGAATGCTACTACAACATTGGACTTGATTACCTAAAGAAGGATAACGAGGAGCAAGCTAAAAAGAACTTCCAGAAAGCTTACGATGCTGATTCCAATTCAGAGTACGGAGAAATGGCAAACTCATTCCTAGATTATTACAAGGGTGAGGAAGCATTAAAGAATAATAAGATAGATGATGCTTACAATTACTTTAAGAAGAGTGTAGACGCTGCGTCAGATATCAACTTGTCAAACAAGGCAAGTGCTGGTTTTGCGCAGGTATCATTTGTGAAGGGCAACTTGAAGGACGCGTGGGATTCTATCCAGAACGTATTCTCAAAAGATCCAGAAGCATATAAAGCGCAGTACGGACAGTACGGTTACGAGTACGCTAAGTATTTGGTAAGCAAAGGAAAATACAAAAAGGCTATCGAGATTAATAATAAGGTAGCAAAATATACAAATCAGCAAAACTTGAATGAAGTTATCTACAACAAAGCGAAAGCTTTCGCTGCAAAAGGTAACATCGCCAAAGCATCTGCCTTGCTAGACAAGATAGCAAAGGGCTATCCAAAGGCAGCTAGACTTAACGATAAGATGCTTAAGTTTGACCGCAAGGTTAAGACTTGGCTTGGACTATGGAAGCACCATGGCAAAGTTAAAGGCAAAAAGAAAACTTATCGCATTTATATCAAAGAAGTTTTGTATAAAGGTGACATGTGTCTCAGCATAACTGATAAGAATAATAAGAAGTTGGGCTTCGATACAGTTATCAGTAGAAAGAATAGAGTAACACAGATTGAAGTTACGCCAAGTCATATTCACTTTAAACTTAAGAGATATGATGACCAGAAATTTACTTATAACAAGAAAGTACCTAACAAGATGACAAGAATCTGGAAATACGGCGGAGACAAATTCAAATCAAAGTATAAGAGAAAAGTAAAGAAATAATAACTAATAAATGAAGCTCTTTGAAACAATTCGAAGAGCTTCATCATTATTATTATCCGAAGGGGAAGAAAATGTTTAAGAAAATAGTAGCTTTTAGTTTAATGCTTGTTATGTTGCTGCCAGTAATGCCATCGGCCAATGCACAAGCGGCTATTAATAAGGCATCATACAAGTCTTATAAGGAAGCGGGAGTAGAAGCGCGCGACAAAGTATATGCGCACAACTCAAAAGTAGTAGCGAAAATCAAAAGTAAGAGTGTAGATCCACAAAGCCTATTTAATAAATTTGAAAAAGTGGTATATGCAGAGACTAACAATCCTAACCAAGGTGATTTTATGAGATGGGATGTGGATGAGACAGCCATAGAATACGATGCAAAGAAATCGGGTTCCTACTATTATTATACATTCACACTTAATATAGATTATCTCTCCACAGTTAAGCAGAGAAATACTCTAGATAAAAAAGTGGGTAGTATAATAAAGGATTTTAAATTTACAAACAAGACATCTACTTATGACAAAATAAAGAAAGTATATGATTACGTTTGTGATAACGTGTCTTATGCCAAGAATGCCACATCAGATGATACAAAGTATTATTCAGCGTATCAAGCATTGATAGGAAAGAAAGCAGTGTGCCAGGGATATGCCACACTTTTATACAAGTTTTATAAAACGATTGGAATTCCAACAAGAGTGATTGCGGGTGATTCTACATTTAGCAAGGTTAGTCACGGTTGGAACATCGTAAAGTTAGGAAGTTACTATTATAATGTAGATTCTACTTGGGATTCTACTTTGCACCACGCAAAGAAGGATTATGAATACTTCTTAAAAGGTGACTCCTTCAAAGGACACGCTAGATGGAAAGAATATTTAAGCTATTCCTTCTATTATAAGTACCCAATGGCTGCTAAGGGATACAGCAAGAAGACTGCAGCTAAGGCATGTACAAAGACCAAGATAGCAAACTTCAAAAACAAAAAGCCTAAATTTAAGAGCGTATCTAGAAAGAAAGTTACATTTAAAAAGATTAAGAATGCTAAATACCAATTTAAGTATTCAGGTGTAAGCAACTTCAAGAAAAAGTACACAATTACTGTAAATACTAAAAAGACTAAGTACAAATTAAAGAAACTACGAAAAGGTGTTACATACTGGGTTAAGTTTAGGGCTAAAAAGAAGATAGGCAGTAAGAGTTATTACTCCAAATGGTCCACAGTTAAAGTAATCTAGCATAAAGGTAAGATACTTTTTGTATTGATTGCAGATCAAAACAATAATATAGAAATAAAAACCGTTGTTTAATAAAAAAACAACGGTTTTTTTTGTGTTTATCACACTTTAGCACATTGAAACTAAAAACCATACCGACTAAAATCTGTGCACTTTAATAAAAAAGAATACTATTATAAGATATAAGTTACAATAATATGTATCATTGGGCCTAGTGCGCTCAATTGGTGTTACTATGGCCCAAATTTGGGACTAAATTGTTCTTTACTTGAAAGGAGAAAATGAGATGAAAAAGAACTTGAAAAGACTGATTGCAATCGTGTCAGCGGTTGCGATGACGGTGACGGGAATGACGTTTACTCCAGCGGCAAAGTCGGTTGATGCGGCTACAAGTTGGATAAGCGTAACAGGCGTACCATCGGGTGCGTGGGGTGGAAAGAAATCCCAATATACACTGGGAACCTCTTCAGACACAGATGGTAATGGTAAGTGGGACCTGGAGGTCTCTCAAAACCAATGGGGAAACTGGGAAGGACGTTATAAAAATGCGGATTCTATTGATGGATTCTCATTCAATAACCAAGTCTATAACAATGCCGGAGGAGTATTCCTTTGGAGTCATGACTTGAAGAGTGAATACGGACTTACTGCGGGTTCCGATTACGAAATGACGGTAACAATAGACTATGAGGGAGTTAATGCTGCACAGCACAACTATGTGCTTACAGAGGGCGGTACTAACAATATGAACATCTCTAGAACTGTTGCTCAGGGTGCTAGCCAGGAAACTTATACTGCAGATGTTAAACCTGGTTCAGGAGATTTCATACTAAGATTATCTTGGACTACTGCAAACTATCAAACTGCAGAAGTAGCTACTTTCACAGTTACTAGCGTTACATTCACACCAAAAGAGACTACTACAAACTTATATAATTGGCAGAGATGTCCATATGACAATACTGACTTCGTACCAGAATCAGGATCACCTTGGACTCTAAAATCAAATAACAATGCTTCATCTGCATGGGGTAATCAGTACTATAAGATGGATTCCACTAAGCAGGTTTCTGACATTAGCAGAATGCATTTAAAGAAAGATTATGTAGATGGCAATAACTCTAATGACTGGTGGTGGGATTCAGCATCACTATATGGTTATGGTACTACTCTTGGACTAGATAATGGTTCATCATATACAGGTACAATCGTAATCAATACTGATACTGCTACATCGGGCAGTCACACTATTAGAATTGTTGCGTTTAACAAACAGTATGATTTCGCACTGTCTGCGGGAGATAATACACTTACTATCCCTAAGTTTAAATATAATCTAGCAGAAAGTGATGATATTCAATTTGATTATGTAGAAATGCCACAAAATGCAGAATTCTACATTAAGAGTATCAGTTTTACTAGTGTTTATGATGGTTGGACAAAGGCACCATTTGCTATAGACTCAGCTATTTCAAACTCCAACTGGAGTACATCAGTTAATAATGATAACTCAAGTTCATACGGGGATATAAGATACAAACACGATACAAGTAAAGCAACAAATGATCCTGCTAGAGTAAGTTTCAAGATGGCTGGAGCCATTGGCGAAGCTGAAAGAACACCTCAAGGTGCTAGAATTACAGATCCAGCACAGAGATGGTGGTGGATGAGCGCTGATTTAACAGGAAACTACTTAGCTACTGTTAATAAAGCTGACGGAACTTCTCAAACAGGTAATATAAGAACAATTTTGGAAGAAGATGAAAGATACACTGCTAATATAGTAGTTAATTCTTCAGAGGCTACACTAACAGATGGTTACGGCAATGATACAAAACTATTTGTTACACCATTTGGTGGAACAGAGCAAGCATTTGACTTGGTATCAGGTGACAATACACTTGCACTTCAGGAATTTGTATTTGACGGAAGTAGTGCAGATCTTAAATTCTTATTTGACGAGTTAGTTGCAGATTCTGAACTAACTGTTAAGAGTGTAACTTTCACTCAGATAAATGATGGATGGCATAGAGTAAAACAGAACCAGGACGTTACTCCTACAGGAAGTCCTTGGACACTTTATGCTGATTATCAACCAGACCCAGATCTATCAGACGGAGATCAAGGTCTATACGGTGATATGTGGTATAAGGTTGATGGAAGTGGCGTTTCAGGCACATCTATCAAGCCTAAACTAGTAGCAGTAGGCGAACCATATTACTGGAATAAAGCAACTCTAAAGAATTACCTAAGCAAATCAACTGCACAAGGCGGAGCAGGATTGCAGGATGGTCATTCTTATACAGGAACTATTAGTATTAGTTATACTTCAGGCGAATCTGAGGCTGGCAAGACTCCAAAACTAAGATATGTAGTACAGGAAGCTGGAACAGGTGAAGCTGACAAGGTACTAAACAGTGGTTCTGGAACATATACAATTAGTTTAAGTGAATTCATGTATCACTCAGACAGTGAAAATCAGGACATCTTGTTCGATTTAACTGGTCTAGAGAAGGATTCAATTTTCAAAGTAAATAGTATTACATTTACAGAAGTGGATGCTGATTGGACTAACGTTAAGGGCGGATCAGCTAACCCAACTCCATGGACATTGACAGCTAACTATGATGGCGTTGAAGCATGGGGTCACATGAGATATAAACAGACTGGCTCTGGCGTATCAAGCGTACAGATTAAGCCTATGGCTACAGCAATGGGCAACCACTATTACTGGAACAACGCAGTACTAGAAGATTACCTAAGCGATACAGCTAATCTAACAGACGGCGTTGAATATGATGCTCAGATTAAAGTACAGTACACAGCAGGCGAAGCTGAAGCAGGAAAGACTCCTCAGCTAAGATATATCGTAGCTGCAGCTGGAACTGGTGAAGCTAACTTTGACTTTGATCAGGGATCAAAAGTATATACAATCGATCTTCCTACATTTACATATGATGAAAATGCAGGTAAAGACGATATCGAATTTGAACTTGATGGACTAGAGAAGACATCAATCTTCAAAGTAACAGAAATTACATTTACTCCAACAGGATGGACAAAAGTTCCTAATAATACTGCATTTGTACCAACAGGTACACCTTGGACTCTAACAGCTACAAACGATCAGAGTACACCAGGCGAAGAGCAGTGGGGTAATATGTCATATAAGGTAGAAGGAACTGCATCTAATATTTCTTCTACATTAATCAAACCTAATGCTACAGCAGTGGGAGAACACTACTACTGGAATAAGGCAGAGTTGAAGAACTACTTGGCAACATTGCAAGATGGTCATTCATACACTGGTAGCATTACATTTAACTATGTTGCAGGTACAGCAGTATCTGGTAAGACACCTGAAATCAGAACAGTTATTGCAGCTGCAGGTACAGGTGAGATGGACCAGACAGTTACACCTGGAACAAACACAATTACAATAGATGAGTTTATCTATGAATCAACAGCTGAGAATAAGGATATCCTATTCGAACTTGACGGATTAGAGGAAGGTTCAATCTTCCAGGTAACAGGAATCACATTCACAGAAGTTGATGCTGATTGGACAAACGTTAAGGGCGGAACAGCTAGCCCAACTCCATGGATCTTAACAGCTAACAACAATGGCGATGATCAGTGGGGTCACTTAAGATATAAACAGACAGGTACTGGCGTATCAAGCGTACAAGTTAAGCCAATGAACACTTCAATGGGAGATCACTTCTATTGGAACAGTGCTAAGCTTACAAATATGGCATACGGCCAGACATTAGTAGCAGGAAAAGAATATTCAGCAGTTATCACTGTTCAGTACACAGCTGGTGAAGCAGAGAGTGGAAAGACTCCAGAACTTCTATACAACATCCCTGTTGCTGAAGTAAGTGAAGCTACTAAGGTATTAAATAGCGGAAGTGGAACATATACAATTAACGTTCCTGCATTCGCATATGATTCTAGTGCAGATAACAGTATTGAATTTGAACTAGATTCACTAGAGAAGAAATCAGTATTTAAGGTAACTGATATCACATTTACAGATACTGGTTGGACTAAGGTTACTCAGAACTCTGATCCTGATAACCCAACAACAGTAACTCCAACTGGAACACCTTGGACACTACGTGCTGACTGGATACCAGACGCTGACTTGAGCGATGGTGACCAGGGAATGTATGGTGATATGTCATACAAGGTAACAGGAACAGCTTCAAATGTATCAGCTACACAGCTTAAGATTAATAAATCAGCTGTAGGCGAGCACTACTACTGGGAGACAGCTACTCTAGAGAACTACTTAAATACTCTAGAAGATGGTTGCTCATACACAGGAAGCATCACTGTTAACTACACACCTGGTACAGCAGAAGCAGGAAAGACACCTCAACTTAGAACAGTAATTGAAGGTGCAGGCACAGGAAATATTGATACTAACCTAACAAATGGATCAAACACTATTTCAATTGATGAGTTTATCTATAGTTCTGCAGACACAAGAAAAGACATCATGTTTGAACTTACAGGTCTAGAAGCAGGCTCAATCTTCCAGGTAACAGGAATCACATTCACTAAGTTAGATAGTGATTGGATAAATGTTAAGGGAGGTTCAGACACAGCAACTCCATGGATCTTGAATGCCAACAACGATGGCGACGAAGCATGGGGTCACTTAAGATATAAACAGACAGGTACTGGCGTATCAAGCGTACAGGTTAAACCAATGTCTGTATCCATGGGAGATCACTTCTATTGGAACACTGCTAAGCTTACAGATATCGCATACGGCCAGACACTAACAGCAGGTGAGGAATATACAGCAGTAATTAATGTACAGTACACAGCTGGTGAAGCAGAGAGTGGAAAGACTCCAGAGCTTCTATATAACATCCCTGTAGCAGGCGTAAGCGAAGAAACTATAGCTCTAAATAGCGGAAGCGGAACATACGCAATTAATGTTCCTGCATTTACATATGATCCTAATGAGGATAATTATGCAGAGTTTGAACTAGACTCACTAGAGAAGAAATCAGTATTTAAGGTAAACAGCATTGTATTTACATCAACAGGCTGGAAACAGGTACCACAGAATACAGAGTTTGTACCTACTGGCACACCTTGGACTCTAGAGGCCACAAATGACCAGAGTACTCCAGGCGAAGAGCAGTGGGGCGATATGTCTTATAAGATTGATGGAACAGCTAGCGATGTTGACGGAACTCTTATTAGACCAAACGCTACAGACGTGGGCGAGCACTACTATTGGAACACAGCTACACTTAAGGACTACATGACTTCATTAGATGATGGATGCTCATACACAGGTAGCATTACTGTAAACTACACACCTGGTACAGCAGTAGCAGGTAAGACACCTGAACTAAGAACAGTTATTGCAGCTGCAGGAACAGGTGAGAAGGATACAGCATTAACAAGTGGATCAAACACAATTTCAATTGATGAGTTTATTTATAACTCAGCAGATGACAACCAAAACATCTTATTCGAACTTGACGGATTAGAGGAAGGTTCAGTATTCCAGGTAACAGATATTACATTTACTAAGTTGGATGCTGACTGGACAAATGTTAAGGGAGGATTTGATACAGTAACTCCATGGATCTTGACAGCTAATAATGATGCTGATCAGCAATGGGGTCACTTAAGATATAAACAGACAGGTACTGGCGTATCAAGCGTACAGGTTAAGCCTATTAACACATCAATGGGAGATCACTTCTATTGGAATAGTGCTAAGCTTACAGATATGGCTTATGGCCAGACATTAACAGCAGGTGATGAGTACACTGCAGTTATTACAGTTCAGTACACAGCAGGTGAAGCAGAGAGTGGCAAGACACCAGAGCTTCTATATAACATCCCTGCAGCAGGTATTAGTGAAGAAACAATGACACTAGGAAGTGGAAGCGGAACATATACAATTAACGTTCCTGCATTCACATATGATTCTAGTGCTGATAATAGCGCTGAATTTGAACTAGATTCATTAGAGAAGAAATCAGTATTTAAGGTAAACAGCATTGTATTTACAGCAACAGGCTGGAAGCAAGTACCACAGAATACAGAATTCGTACCTACTGGCACACCTTGGACACTTGAGGCTACAAACGACCAGAGTACTCCAGGCGAAGAACAGTGGGGCAATATGTCTTATAAGGTAACAGGAACGGCTTCAAATGTTTCTGCTACAGAGATTAGACCAAACGCTACAGATGTGGGCGAGCACTACTACTGGAACACAGCTACACTTAAGAACTATCTAGCTACATTAGAAGATGGATGTTCATACACAGGTAGCATTACTGTAAACTACACACCTGGCACAGCAGTATCAGGAAAGACACCTGAACTTAGAACAGTGATCGAAGCTGCAGGAACAGGTGAGTTAGACACAGCAGTAACTAGCGGAACAAACACAATCGCAATTAGCGAATTTATCTATGATTCATCAGCAGCAAACAAGGATATCTTGTTCGAACTTGACGGATTAGAAGAAGGATCAGTATTCCAGGTAACAGGAATCACATTCACAAAACAGGATGCTGATTGGACAAATGTTAAGGGCGATACAGCTACTCCAGCTCCATGGACATTGACAGCTAACTACAATGGCGTGGATCAATGGGGTCACATGAGATACAAACAGACAGGTACTGGAGTATCAAGTGTTGAGATTAAACCTATTAACACAGCAGTAGGCGAGCACTACTACTGGAACAACGCAGTTCTAGAAGATTACTTAAGCGATACAGCAAATCTAACAGACGGCGTTGAATATGATGCTCAGATTAAAGTTCAGTATACAGCAGGTACAGCTGAAGCAGGTAAGACTCCTCAGCTAAGATACATCGTGGCTGCAGCAGAGACTGGTGAAGCAAACTTTGACTTTGACGAAGGCTCAAAGACATACACAATCGATCTTCCTACATTTACATATGATGCAAGTGCAGGACATGATAATATCGAGTTTGAACTTGATGGACTAGAGAAACAGTCAATCTTTAAGGTAACTGAAATCAC
>JAGCPW010000004.1 GCA_017965495.1 Eubacterium sp.
ACAAAGCGGCAGTAAAAGTTTTTAACGACAAACAATTCATTTATGAAATCATAAAATAGGAGAGAGTATGGCAGCATTAACTGGCGACTGGGAGCAAGCCCTAAAGCCTGAATTTGGAAAAGACTATTATAGAGATTTATTCAAGTTTGTAAAAGAGGAGTACAGTTCAAAAACTATTTATCCTCCGGCAAATGATATTTTTAATGCCTTCCATTGTACGCCACTAAGTGAAGTGAAAGTTCTTTTGATAGGACAAGATCCATATCACAACGAGCATCAAGCTCACGGTTTATCTTTCTCAGTTTTACCTGGAAATGATACGCCACCATCGCTTCAAAACATCTACAAAGAATTACATGATGATTTGGGATGTTATATTCCAAACAATGGTTATTTGAAGAAGTGGGCAGATCAAGGTGTGATGTTGCTAAATGCTGTTTTAACAGTTCGTGCACACCAAGCAAACTCACATCAAGGAAAAGGTTGGGAACAATTTACAGACGCTGTAATAAGAGAAATAAACAAACAAGACAGACCGATTGTAATCTTTCTATGGGGAGCACCCGCTAGAAAGAAAAAGGCTATGCTAGATAATCCAAAACACTTAGTGTTAGAAGCGCCGCACCCAAGTCCATTATCAGCATACAGAGGATTCTTCGGTTGCAAACACTTTAGTAAGTGCAATGAGTTTTTAGAAAAAAATGGAATAGAGCCAATCGATTGGCAGATAGAGAACATACGTATTTAAAAGGGAGGTTGTATCAAAAAACGAATACAACTGCCCTTTATTTTTTATTGTTCGATAATCATATTATTGGTATAATGTTAAATACCAAGTTTTAAATGATCGGAAATAAAACTAAATATGGAAAAGGAGAAACAAGATGAAAACTATGAAGAAATGGATTTGTAGAATTGCTAAAGATTTAATGGTAGTAACTCTTATTGCCAGTATGGCTTTAGGCTCTGCATCATTTGTCGCAAAAGCGGCAGAACAACCTGCCGATATTCAAAATACTTATGAGATTGACGGAGTGACATATTATAATGCGGGTTCGGCTGCCTTTGCAGAAGATTCAGATTTATTCTTGAAAGATGTAATAGGCGGTCAAAGTGATGCACTTTCTTGGCAATACGAGGGGAGTGAGTACACTTATAATCGTTCAATGTCAGATCTTTGGTTAGAGACCGCAGCGGGTATTCTTCGCGGAAGAGATCAAGTAAATACTGACGGAAGATTTGTTGTTTTGATTGATAAATCCGCAAGTCAGGCATCACCATATTACTCAAATGCAGAATACGGAGAAGCAAATAAGTACTTTGTTAAAAATATGATGTCGGATGATATGGAAACACCAAAGAAAGCAGAGTCATATCTATACCAAGTAGCTGGATTTAGTTCAAGCGAGGGAACCACTGGATATTTTAAGAATGATACTTCTAAAAACACTACAATAGTGTCCGCTGTTAAAGCCAAAGTTGGTAGCAATTATAGAACAGCAGCTGTTTATTTTAATAATTTTAAGGTTGTGCCTCTTTTCCCAGCGGATGAGGGTAAAAACTTTGTGACATCAACTGTTGATGACTCAACTAATTATTCTAAAGTTGTGGCTTCAAATGTCAGAAATAACACAGCACAAACTGTACAGGGTACTCAGTCACTTGCTAAGAGTTACACAGCATCTGTATCTAGCACAGTTAGCGGTTCAGAAACATACACATATGAAGAGAGCATTAAAGTGGGAGCAGAATTCAAATTTGGCTTCTTCGAAAAACTTGGTGTAGAGGCTTCTTTCACAGCTACTCAAGCTTTCGAAAAAGGATGGGAAGAGCAAAAAGCCAAGGAAGAATCTAATGAAAGCACACAAGAATTATCCGTTGAATTACCACCATACACTAATGTTATGATGCAACAAAAAACTTCAACAGCTGAATTTTTAACAAATTATAATTGTCCAGTTGGAGTTACATTTGATGCAACTGTTGTAATATATGATAAAGATGGTGTGTACAAAGTTGACAATACAGCTTGTGCATTTAAATATCATAATAACGCAAGAAAGACTTTAGCTAAACGTTATAAAGAGTATAAGAATGCTGATAGAAAAGATTCGGATGGTATAAACTGGACAAGAGTTAAAGATTATGACACTACTGGAAATATTAAAACTCATATAGCTGAGGCACTTGGCAAAGTTACTACATTTGTTCCTGATTCTCCAGCAGGAGCTCAGTTGAAACAGAAGATGGATGTAGTCTCAGGTGAGGTAACAGGCATTATGCCAATATATCCTCTCAAAAAAGTTAAAGCATCACAGAAATCTCTCGGCATGAATGTGGGAGATTCTCAAGAAATTGATGATTTTGAACTAGAAGGATTAAATGAACAAAATGCACCTTATTATGGTTTTAGTGCAAACAAAGGTTATTGGAGAGTAGTAGACAAAAATGGTGATCCAATATATGATGATGCACCAGCAGAAATAGTTAGAGATCCAATGTCAGGAGATGAAAGTCTTGAAGCGGTAAAAGAAGGAACTTGCTATCTAAAATACTTTATAGATGAATATAAATATAATACGGCTAACAATCCAAATCATTACACAACAAATGATGAGTTAGACTCAACTGCAGTAATCAAAATTGATGTCGATGATGAAAAGACTATTGAAGTAAAAGGAAGCTATGAAGGATATGTAAACGAAGCTCCAGAAGCAATTGATGCAGATGGAAAACTAAACGTAGCTGTATATGATTCATCAGGTATTGAAATAGATGCAGGTGATGTTACTTGGGAAAAACGTGAGAAAGACGGTATCACATTAGATGGTAATATGGTTTCATTTACAAAACCAGGAACATACCATGTTCGTGCTCGTTCTGGCAAATTAGTAAGTGATTTTGTTGAGATTACTGCTAAAGAACGCACCACAGATTCTACAACAGAAGCGCCTACAGAAGTAACCACAGAGGCGCCAACGGTTGCACCTACAAAAGTTACACCAGTGACTACAAAGAAATCCGGAGCAGTTAAACCTGGAAAGGCTAAAGTAGTTAAAGCAATAAAGAAAAAATCTGCTAAGAAGATTAAGGTTTCACTAAAGAAGGTTAATGGGGCTAAAGGTTATGAAGTAGCAGTATTTAAATCAAAGAAAGCTAAGAAAGCTCTCGTTAAGAAGACAACTATAAAGCTTAAACTTACAATAAAATCAAAGAAACTTAAATCGAAGAAAACACTTTATGTTAAAGCCAGAGCTTATGTTATGAATGGAGCTTCAAAACTATTTGGAGATTGGAGTGCATTTAAGAAAAGTAAAAAATAGAACATATAGGTAGAAAAAAGTGGACTGGGAATCTTCATTATTCCCAGCCCACTTTTTTATTGCTTAACATTAATCATTAAGTCG
>JAGCPW010000050.1 GCA_017965495.1 Eubacterium sp.
CCCAAAGCTCTAAGCACACTTGATGTACCGTTGTAAAATCCCATTCCAAGAGCACCCAATGAAATCATTCTCAAATACAAAACTGCATCATCCAAAATCTTTGGATCAGTCTGCATAAGTGTAAGCACAGGTCTTGCTAAAAAGAAGCCCAAGGCAAAGACCACAAGTGATGCTACAAATATAACACTTATACCTGTACCGATAGTCTCTTTAACCTTCTCCTTATTTCCTGCGCCAAAGTGCTGGGAAATAATAATTCCAATTCCTACAGAGAGTCCTCCCATCAAAGAAAAGAAGAAGAACACCAAAGAGTTAGTGGTTCCAATCGCTCCAAGAGCATGCGAACTAACATAGTTACCAACCACTATGGAATCTACTAGGTTATATAATTGTTGAAAGACATTTCCTATAAACAAAGGAACTGCGAATTTTAAAAGAAGCTTGTAAGGCGTTCCTTTAGTCATGTCTTTTATAAATCTATCTTTTGCCATACTAGTATATTATTTTCTAACAACATTATTTTCAAGTGGCATTTTTGATTGAAAATATGCTGTTTTATAGCAGTTTTTTGTTATAATAAAAGCAACTATGAGTCGGACTAAAACTAAATAAACATTTAGGAGGAGTAAAATGTTTAAGAAACTAATAGTATTAGTGCTAGCACTCGCAATGACAGTTACACTTTGCGCATGTGGTGGCAAGGAAAACAAGAAAGAAGCAACAGGTATCAATTATAAGGTACTTGTTAACAAACTTCACAAACTTCCAGCCAACTGGGAGAAAGAACTAAAGACTACAACATTTACAAACACAGTGGGTGACAAAGTAGAAGTAGAAAACAAAGCATACAAAGCTTACCTTAAACTTAAGGAAGAATTAAAGAAAGACAAAATATATGTGGATTTAGATTCAGCCAGAAGAAGTGTAGCTGACCAGAAAAGAATTATGAAAGACTTCACAAAGCAGTATGGTGCAGACTATGCCAAAAAGACTGTGGCAGAGCCTGGATACTCAGAGCACCATACAGGCCTCGCGCTTGATTTGTATCTAATAATAGACGGAAAAGATATAACAGAGAATGAAGATATGGTTAAGTACACTGGCACATGGGCTCAAATTCACAACAAACTTGCGAAGTATGGCTTTATCTTAAGATACTTAAGAGACAAAGAACAAATAACAGGTTACGGTTATGAGCCATGGCACATCAGATATATAGACGATCCTAAAGCAGCAAAAGAAATCATGAAAAAAGGTGAGACATTTGAAAATTACTTGGGCGCTGCTAAGGATACCAATCCAAAGATTGATTTAGGAAAATCTAAACTTTGGAAGAAGGATGAACTAAAAGAAGCTACAGTTACTATTAAGTGTCAGTTCGCTTCATGGGATGGATGTGAATTAGAGAGTATCACTTACGTGGGTGATAAATGCAATACACCAAAGAACATCAAGTGGCTAAACTCATTAAACAAAAATGGAAAATACAAGAAGATAGCTGAGTTCAAGATGAACTTCAAAACTCCTAAAAAAGGATGGGGAACACTTGAACCAAACAAGAACTATAAAGATTACGAGTGGTGGCTCGCACAAAATAAGGAAGGCGACTGGGAAGTCGTAACAATGGGGTACTAAAAAATGAAGAAATCTATTAAAACTAAAATTGGAACATTATTACTTATTGTTGCGCTAGTAGTGACAATGGTTCCTACTACATTATTTGCCGACGGCGAAGAAACTACAGAATATGCGTTGTATGTGGCGGGAGTACAAGTTACTAGCGAAAATGCAAGCGATGTATTGAGTGATGGTGGAAGTGTTAAGTACGACAGTACAGCAAACAAACTCACACTTACCGATGCAACCATTAGCATAGAAACGGTTGAATACAGAGAAGGTGCAAGGTACGGCTTTGGTATTTTAGATAATACTGATTCGGACAACCTTGTAATAGAAGCAAAAGGCAAAAATAAAATGTATAGCCACACTTTCTGTGATTACGGATACGGAATTTTTGCTAAAGAAGATAAAACCGTTATATTATGTGGCGATGGAGAATTAGATATAAACATTTCTCGTTCTTGTGCAAACGGTTTTGGAATTTACACTTTAGATACCACTGATGTGGTGACGGAAGGAAGTGTAGATATTAATATTTTCTCATCTTGGAGAGGTATTGAGACAAACAATTTTTCAGTACTAGAGAATTCTCAATTGAAAATAGACTCGGAGTCTGATTCAGTAAGACTTGGACGTCATTCTTCCATTGAAGGCGGATCTATGATAATGGATGAAACTGCTATCTTTGAGGCGTATGCTGCAGTTGATGACGGTACGGCATTTTATATAATTAACACCAAGGGTGGAAATATAGAAAGTGTTGGTGCTTTTGTTGGACAATCCCCTGCAGATGTGGAAGGAGCTCCTTGGACTGGAGACACAGACCAAAGAAAACTAGAAGACTATAAGTTTGTGCGTTTCCCATATGAAGCAAACCCTAGAGTGACTATCTACTTTGGTGCGGGCGATTACGGCGAAGGATCTATGGATAGTATTTCTCTTTTTAGGGGTGGAAGTTTTAAACTCCCTGAATGCGATTTCACTGGAGTAGATTTTTATAAATTTGACGGTTGGATGATAGACGGCGTCAAATACCGTCCTGGCGATAGAGTGACTATCAATGCTGATACAGTAGTTACAGCTACATGGTTGCGTGCCCCACTAGGATTATTTATCGGTGGAGTGAGTGTAAACAGTGAAAATGCGTCAGATGTCTTTGGCGATGGAACAGTCTCAGTAGCACAGGCTGAAGCGCCAGGAGGCAGACCTGGATTATTACAAATAACACTAAACAACGCTACTATCGAGTGTGACAGACTTATGGACGGAACGGACCCAGGCAAAGAGTATGGTATTTTAAATGACATTGATGGAAAATATACATTAGAGATTGTACTTAAAGGTAAGAATACAATTATTAATAAAACATCATATGCTGGAATTTATGGCGTAGAAGGTATTGTCACAAATAAGGCTGATGAAACAACATTTAAAGGCGATGGAACGCTAGATGTTGAAATTCCTGCTCCAAGAGTAGATGGTGAGTACACGGGTATTCATACTTTGCAGCAGACTAACATTACTAATACAAAAGTAAATGTTTGTCTAGTGGGCGAGTACTATATAAGTAATAAAAGCGATACAAAGGCGTTTTATCTTGAAGGCGAAGATCAAGTAAGTCTTAGTAACAATGCAGAACTTAGTCTTGATTCTATTTACAGCTATGCATTCGATAATAATAGCCAAACTAATGCTGATATAGATGTAGAAAAAGGAAGTAAATTCCAGGCCAAATGTAAATGGCTTAGAACTTGGGGAGCTCTTCATGGAAATGGCTGGGTTGTGTTCTCAGATAACACCAAGGCGCAGGGCGTAATGGTTTCTCAACTTTATTCTGGAGATGAGAGTGAACCTTGGGATGAAACTACAGACATTGGAAAATACAAATTTGTTCGAATTCATAATGACAAGCCTGAGCCTGAAACTACTACAGTAGCACCAGTCAAACCAACAGTTAAGCCAACAGTTAAGCCTGCAGTTAAAGCACCAGCCAAGGCTAAGGTTAAGAAGGCTGTTAAGAAGAAAAAATCTTCTAAGAAGATAAAGATTACACTTAAGAAGACTAAAGGTGCAAAGGGTTATCAAGTAGCTGCTTACAAGAAAAAGAAAGATGCTAAGAAAAATAAGAAGGCTCTTAAGAAAAAATACGTAAAGAAAGTGAAATTCACTCTTACTTCAAAGAAGTTTAAGAAGAAAAAGAAACTATACGTAAGAGCAAGAGCATACGTGCTAGACGGCAAAGCCAAAGTATTTGGCAAGTGGTCAAAGATTAAGAAAGTTAAAACAAAATAGCCATATTTATAAAGGGATTTTCTTATAGAAAATCCCTTTTAATTTTGATAAAATTTTTATATAACGAGGGAAAATAGGAGGAATTAAAATGATATACGACAGACGTCCAGATGATATGGAAAGAATCACTACACCTGAGCTTGCAAATGCATTTATAGAAGAGCAGGTGGAAGTGGTTAAGGAACAAGTAGGAGATAAAAAGGTATTGCTTGCACTTTCTGGTGGTGTAGATTCATCAGTAGTGGCAGCGCTTTTAATCAAGGCTATTGGCGACCAGCTTACATGTGTGCACGTAAACCACGGATTGCTACGTAAGGGTGAGCCAGAGCAGGTAATCGAGGTATTCCAAAACCAGATGAAAGCAAATTTGGTTTATGTGGATGCCACAGATAGATTTTTAGATAAGCTAGCTGGAGTAGATGATCCAGAGACAAAGAGAATGATAATCGGAAATGAGTTTATCGAAGTCTTTGCTGAGGAAGCAAGAAAACTAGAAGGCGTAGAGTTTTTAGCACAGGGAACAATCTGGCCAGATATTCTAGAAAGTGAAGATGGAATTAAAGCTCACCATAATGCTGGTGGACTTCCAGAAGATTTAGATTTTGAATTAGTAGAGCCAGTTAAGATTCTATTTAAAGACGAAGTAAGAATGGTGGGAGATGCTCTAGGACTTCCTGAGAATATGGTTTATAGACAACCATTCCCAGGCCCAGGTTTGGGAGTTAGATGTCCAGGCGCTATCACAAGAGATAGATTAGAAGCAGTTCGTGAATCAGATGCTATCTTAAGAGAAGAGTTTGAGAAGAACGGTTTAGCTGGAAAAGTTTGGCAGTATTTTACAGTAGTTCCAGACTTTAGATCAACAGGAGTAAAAGATGGAAAGCGTGCATTTGAGTGGCTAGTAATCATCCGTGCAGTAAACACACAAGATGCTATGACAGCAACAGTGGAAGATATTCCGTTCGATTTGATGCAGCATATTGTAGACAGAATTACACACGAAGTATCAGGCGTAAACAGAGTCCTTTACGACTTCACACCTAAGCCTACGGGTACTATAGAATATGAGTAAAAATCAGGAGGAATGTTTAATGAAAAAATCAAGAGTAATATCAATCTTAATCACACTAGCGATGATATTTGGATTAATGCCAATGAATCTAAATACAGTTTGTGCTGATGTGACGGAAGAAGGAAATAAAATCATCATAACTGGTGAAGTGACAATGGAAAACAGATTGGTGATAGAAGGAGAAAAGACACTAGTACTGGAAGAAGGATGTTTGTTAAATGCTAAAAAAGGCATTGAAGTAAGAGCTGGGAATAAACTCATAATAGAGGGAACAGGTTCTTTAAAGGCTACAGGTACTGAAGGTGATTCAGGAATAGGAGTAAGCTATGATGACAACTCTAATGCTACCCTTGGTGACATAGTAATTAATGGAGGTAATATTGAGGCGATAGCAGGTGTATTTTTGTACAATGAGTCAAACTATGGCGGAGCTGGTATTGGCGGATATGGAGTACCTTCTCGCAAATGTATCGGTGGATCAATCACAATTAATGGAGGAAAAGTTTACGCTGAAGGTGGAGCAGATGAAAAAGACTACAGTAATGCAAAAGGCGGAGCAGGAATAGGCGGTGGCAATGGCCAGTATTGTTCTCAAATCACTATTACTGGAGGAGAAATAAAAACCAAAAACGGAAGCTGTGCTTCAGCTATAGGTGCTGGAAATGATGTGACAATGAATATTAGTAATCCTGAGAGTATTGATATATCTGGTGGAACAATCATCACAGATGGAAATATAGGTGGAAGTACTTGGCACACATATATGGGAGAAATGTTAAATATTTCTATCTCTGGAGGAAATATTAAAGCAAGACAAATTGGCGGAGGATCAAAAGGTGGATTTGCAAGTTTAACATTTGGTTGGACAGAGCAAACTAAGAAATCTACTAGAATTGAAACTAAGTTTGATTACCTATACAATGTAGCTTTCAACAAACCATATATGGAGGAAAACGATCCAGCTCATAAAGTACTAACTCCAGAGGATTTAACAAAAGATGATAAGGCTATTACTATGGTTCCATATACTCCTGTCGTAAAGAAAGAAAATACTATAAAAGTAACTGCTAAGAAGAAAAAAATTAAGGCGAAGAAACTCAAGAAGAAGACTGTAAATGTAAAAGCACTTAAGGTTAATGATGTTATGGGAACGGTAAGCTATAAGATTCTTAAAAAAGGCAACATTAAGAAGATTTATAAGAAACTAAAGATTTCTAAAAAGGGTGTTATCAAGTTTAAGAAGGGCAAGTATAAAAAGAAAACATACAAGATTAAGGTTAAGATAACAGCAGCAGGAAATGCTAATTATAATTCAAAGACTTTGACAAAGACAATCAAAGTAAAAATTAAATAAGTAGATAAAGAAAGAACTAACACCAAAGCCTACAGGTACGATCGAGTATGAATAAGCTACGAGGTTAATAGACGAAAAGAAAAAGAACCGAGAAGAAATTAATTTCTTCTCGGTTCTTTTTCTTTTTGGATATTGGGCGACAGCCCACAGTGAGAACGCGAAGCGTTCGAACTGAATAACCTCGTAGCTTATTCATACGGAAGTATGAACCATATCCCACAAATTATTCTTTATCCAAAAACTTATAAACTAAAGCTGCTACAGCTGCGCCTACTAATGGAGCTACGATAAATATCCATAGACTTCCAATTGGGGCAGTGTTACCACTGATAGCTGCGATAAGGGCAGGACCAAAAGATCTAGCAGGGTTTACTGATGTTCCTGTGAGTCCAATTCCCAAAATATGAACAAATGTAAGTGTAAGACCAATCACAAGTCCAGCAAATGAACCATGGTTAGCTTTCTTGGATGTTACACCCATAATAGCTAAAACAAAAATGAATGTAAGTCCAGCTTCCACAGCTAGTGCTGCCACTGTGCTTCCATTCACACCCGCAGTACCATTAGTACCAAAGCCTAGGTAACCAGTTTGGTCTTTTATCTTAGCAAAGTGCCAGATAAACTTAAGAGCAGCAGCTCCTGCAAATGCTCCTAGCAACTGAGCGATTACATATCCTATAAAGTCCACAAATTTCATTCCGCCACTAATTAAAACCCCCAAAGAAACTGCTGGGTTGATATGGCATCCCGAAATGTTTCCAATAGAATATGCCATAGCTACTATAGACAAACCAAATGCTAGCGCTGTCAAAATGTATCCAGCTCCATAGCCAATTTCTGTGCTACATCCTACCAACATAGCTGTTCCACAGCCCATAGTAACTAGTACTGCTGTTCCAATAAATTCTGCAATATACTTTCTCATAAATACCTCCTATTATACTTTAAAAACTCCGTTCAATATGGTATTTGGAAATACCATGTCCAAAATTATTATAGCACATTAAGATATAAATAATAATAAACAATATCCCCCTAGTATGATAAAATATAAACGATGAAGTAATTTCTGCATTTAGTAGAAATTACAGATTATTTTTAAGGAGAACTTTAATGTCAGATAGAAAAAATATAAAATTCTTCCCAGTGTTCATGGGAGCTACTGTGGGAGTTATTCTTGAGATTATAGGATTACTCGTAGACGAGATAGTGGTGGGTAATCTTTCTAACGATGCAGCTTTTGCGTCGGTCAATCTTATTGAGCCATACACATATTTGGAAATCTTTTTAGCTTATCTTATTGGCGTGGGAGGTGCCGCGCTTATTGTAAGAGCTCACGGTGCCGGTGATAAAAAAAGAATGAGCCAAATTTTTAGTCAAACAATAATTATGTGTGCAATAGTGGGAGTTTTGTTAACTTCCATATATGTAATATTTACACCTCAGTTAGTACATGTGGTAGCGGACAAACCTGAGGTATATAAATATTCTCTCGAGTATTTTAATGTAATGCGTTTTTATCCTCTATTGGATATGTTTGATACATTTATATTTACTTACGTACTTTACCGTGGCGGTTATGTTCAGTTCTATACTTCAATGGTTGCCCGTGTAGCAATTAATGCAGGACTTTCATGGTATCTTGGTATGGAAATGGGAGTTACAGGTATTGCTTTGGCATCAGTTATTTCAATTGGTGTTGCATTGCTAATCAAGTTAACATTCCTATTAACTAAAAAGCATGGACTTAAGATGACAAAATACCTCAACTTCCGCGACGCTTTCGAAATTGCAAAACTTGGTTTTGCAGAAAGTGCGCTTACTGCTTTTATCTTAATTTTAGAAGTGTCCATTAACAGATTTACTCTAACAAAATATGGCAAGCTGGGAGTGGCGGCTATAGCGATAGTAATAGATATATTTGAGTTTGTGCTATATTTGAGTGAGGGTGTAAGTGAATATGAAACGGTAGCGATAAATGATAGTATTGGTAAGAATAGTAGAGATAGTATGAATCACTGTATCAAGACAGCTAAGAAAGCAGTCCTGATAGAGGGTATTGTGTTAACTGCTATTATATTACTGACGGCCAGTTTATTACCAGGAGCAATGGATATAGATGATCCTAAGACAGCCGAACAAGCCACAATAATGCTAATGATTTTTGCACCGGGAGCATTATTCATTTGTCTCTCAAGAGTTACGGCTATTTTCTATCAATATACATTAAGAAAAAGAAGAACACTTATTTTGTTTGGAATGTCTGTAGCAGTATGTCCTTCATTGTTAGGAATACTATTAGGACAGTTTTCACTGGAGGGAATAGCACTAGGTGTAGGCCTAGGACCTGCAGTAG
>JAGCPW010000051.1 GCA_017965495.1 Eubacterium sp.
AAGACGCGGTTCCAGATGAAAATATTGAAGTGGACGCTGATGAAATAGAAATTGAGCCTGCTGAAGATTTTATAGACAACAAAGTTGAAGATACTCCAGTGGTAGATACTCCAGTAGCAGAAACTCCAGTAGTGGAAACTCCAGTAGTAGATACTCCAGTGGAAGAACCAGTGGAGGAAACTCACAAGAAGAAGAGAGACTTCAGCAAACGCCACGATGGATATGGTGATGAGCCAACATTTGGCACAGACAAAGAGTCTTCAGAAGGATTCTACGGCGGCGAGATTAACTCAGAAGATGAAGTGCTAGTGGACATTACAGAAGATGAAGGACCAGAACTAGCAGAGCCTATCGAGAATATGGCAGACAAGAGAGAAATCGTTGATACATCTGAGATTGATGTTGAAAGTTTGAATGAACCAGAAGATTTGAAGAGCACACTTAAATCAATGCTTCAGTCAGACGACGAAGAAGATGAACCAGACGAAGACAACGACTTTGAGTTTATCGATTTAGACTAATCATTAAAATAAATAAACATTAAAACGGATTGCACATTTTAAATGTGCAATTCGTTAAATTTATAAGGGGTAAACAATGGCCAAAGAGAAAAACTTATTTTATTGTACAGAGTGCGGCAACGAGCAAACCACATGGTTTGGCGTTTGTCCTGCGTGTCATGCAGGTGGAACTTGTGCGGAGGCACCAAGTTCTAAGAAAAAGGCACACGCTAGTAAAAACTTATTAGTGAATGACCCGGTTGCTATAAATAAGGTGACGGCAAAAGATGAAGAGAGAATAACTACTGGCTTTAGTGAACTTGACCGCGTGTTGGGCGGTGGAATAGTGCCAGGCGGTTTAGTGCTAGTGGGCGGAGATCCAGGCATTGGAAAATCTACGCTTCTTTTGCAGGTGTGCCAAAATATGGCAAACAGTGGACTTAATGTTTTATATATTTCAGGCGAGGAGTCTTTGAAGCAGATTAGACTTCGCGCAAACCGCATGGGAGATTTCAGTGATACTTTAAAACTTATGTCTGAGACTAACCTTGAAACTATCGAAGCAACAGTGCTTGATCAAAAACCTGATGCAGTGGTAGTGGATTCTATTCAGACTATGTATAGAGAAGATATAGGCACAGCACCTGGTAGTGTGGGACAAGTGAGAGAGTCTACTAATTCTTTGATGCAGCTTGCTAAGGGCGAGAACATCCCAATCTTTATAGTGGGTCACGTGACCAAAGAAGGTACAGTGGCTGGTCCTAGAATGCTAGAGCATATGGTAGATACCGTTCTTTATTTTGAGGGCGACAAGCAGGCAGTATACAGAATTATCCGCGGAGTGAAAAACCGTTTTGGTTCAACTAATGAGATAGGTGTTTTCGAGATGAGAAACAATGGACTAAACCAAGTCCTAAATCCATCAGAGTATATGCTAGAAGGCAGAGCCAAAGATGCATCGGGTACTGTAGTTGCTTGTTTAATGGAAGGCACACGTCCTATGTTAGTTGAAATTCAAGCGTTACTTTCTCGCACTAACTTTGGACAACCAAGAAGAACAGCAGTAGGTACAGATTACAACAGAGTAAACCTACTAATGGCTGTTATTGAAAAACGAATTGGTCTTCAGATGGCAGACTATGATGCATATGTAAATATAGCAGGTGGTATGAAAGTAAATGAGCCTGCGCTTGACCTTGCGCTTGTAATGGCATTTATCAGTAGTTTTAAAAACAGAGTGATAAGTCCAGATACAATAGTGTTTGGCGAGGTTGGTTTGGCAGGAGAAGTAAGAGCCATCTCACAGGCAGAGCAACGAGTGGCAGAAGCCAAAAAGTTAGGATTTAAGAAAGTGATAATGCCAGCAGTGTCACTTAAAAACATTAAGGAAGATGGAATAGAACTGGTAGGTGTTAATAATATAAAAGAAGCAAGCGAACAGATATAATATTATTTTATTATAAAAAGAAAAACAGTTGTACGAACGACTTTTCTAGTGAGTACAACTGTTTTTCTTTTGAACAAAAAAAGAAACTATCTGTTCGATAGTTTCTTGAGCAGGGGCGGTAGGAATCGAACCCACCTCTGGAGTTTTGGAGACTCTTATTCTACCGATGAACTACGCCCCTAAGGTGCTTAAACGCACTAGATATTTATATCACAATAATAAGAATATTTCAACAAAATATTACCTATTTGAAACTTTCTTTTGAATGAAGGAGCAAAGCTGGTACAAGTACCTAAAGATTGGCTCCGTACATATCGCAAAGATTACAAACAACATAATTGTTCTATAGTCAGTAATCATATGCATTGAGAATAAATCTCTAAATATAATCATAGTTGCTAAACAGCCCACTATCAAAACACCAATCAAAGCTGCATGCCACTTGGTCATAGGCGATGCAATCTTATAGAGAATCATAAATCCAACTATCGCCATAATGATAGTGCAGGCAGATGATAGGTTAGTAGTACCTACTTTAAATTCGTAACAGAAGAATACGAAAGCACCCATAACTATAAACGTAGTAAGACCCGCCGGCAAAGCCTTAAGGAATACATTCGTCAAGAAATGGCCGCGTATTCGATTCTTGTTAGGCTCCATCGCCAAAACAAATGATGGAATACCGATTGTGAATGCGCCCACCAAAGAAATCTGTGATGGCTGTAGTGGGTATTCCCACACAAAGATCATAGCTGTTAGAGCCATAAGTAGTGAGAATATATTCTTAACTAAGAATAGTGAAGCAGAACGCTGGATATTGTTAACCACGCGTCTTCCCTCAAGCACTACAGAAGGCATTCTTGAAAAGTCTGAATCAAGAAGTACAATCTGCGCTACATTGCTGGCGGCATCTGAACCACTGGCCATAGCCACACTACAGTCAGCATCCTTTAATGCTAAAACGTCGTTTACACCGTCACCTGTCATAGCAACAGTTCGACCTTGCTCTTGAAGAGCCTGCACAAACAATCTCTTTTGCTCAGGAGTAACACGTCCAAACACAGTGTATTCCTGAATAGCCTCGTAGATATCATCGTAGTCCTTAAGAGTAGAAGCATCAATGTATTTGTCGGCATGTTCAATACCAGCTTTTATAGAAATCTCGGAAACAGTTCTAGGGTTGTCTCCAGATATAACTTTTAGTTCCACACCACATCTTGCAAAGTATGCAAATGTGTTTTCGGCACCGGCTCTAATAGCATTTGATAAGAATACAAAGCATAGTGGGTTAACAGCTTGTTTTAGCGCCTGTCCATCTAGCTTGCCATCGTACTTACCAAATACCACTACGCGGTATCCTTTGTCGGTGTATTCTTCTATATCTTCTGCATAATCTTCATACTTATCTTTCAAAATAAACTCTGGCGCACCCAGTACATAATTATCTTCGCCAAACTTAGCAGCGCTATATTTGTAGGCAGATGAGAATGAGAAGACCTCATCCGCTTTTTTTACATCTTCTCCGTTGAAGAACTTCTTCATCGCATCCATAGTGGCATTATCGTTAGCCATAGCAGATGAAAAATCACTTAGGAGCCAGAAGCATTCGTCTTTGTCTTTGGATTCCATAAGCTTAAATCCGCTCACTTCCATATCGGGAACGGTGATAGTACCGGTTTTATCTACACACAAAACATCAACTCTTGCTAAAGTTTCGATACACTTCATATCGTGAAGCAAAACCTTTTGCTTAGCAAGGCGCATAGTACTAACAACCAAAGCAATACTCGCTAGCAAGTACAAGCCCTCAGGAATCATACCAAGCACAGCAGCCACCATACCCTCGATACTCTTCTGGAAAGTAGAACCGTTGAAGAAGAACTGCTGAACCACCATAATAGTGCCGATAGGAATAAGCACAATACCAATTCCCTTAACCAATTTATCTAGAGAACGAATCATCTCTGACTGTTCTTTTTTCTCTGTCTTAGTAGCCTCAAGTGTAAGCTGAGAAATGTAAGATTCCTTGCCCACCTTATCTAGCCTAGCCTTACATGTACCAGACACTATAAATGAGCCGGACATAAGTTGATCACCATCAGCCTTTGCCACCTCGTCAGCCTCACCAGTTAAGAGTGATTCATTCACAGAAACATTTCCCTCTATAACAATGGCATCCGCAGGTATCTGATTGCCTGCCTCAAAGATAACAACATCATCCTGCACTAAATCTACAGAATCCACCATTACTTCTTGGCCGTTTCTGATAGCTTTTGTGTGCGGAGCATTTAGCATATTTAGTTTATCCAAAACCTTCTTAGAACGGAGCTCCTGGACAATACCAATCAAAGTATTTCCTATAATAATAGGAAGAAACGTCAAATTCTTAAATGAACCCACCATAATAAGAAGAGCAGC
>JAGCPW010000052.1 GCA_017965495.1 Eubacterium sp.
ACAACATGCGGGCGGATATGGTGGTTATGAGTATATAGATGGAAAAACTAAATCCAAATCTACAACCAAAGGCCATACTGTATCCGGAACAGTATCGGATATAGATGCTCAAGAGCTAGAGGACAAAGGAATATCCGATAAAACTATAGGTGCATATAGATTTGTTTGGAACTTCGGCGGTTGGACAATCGACCTAGGTTCAGATAGTACAAAAGAAATCCCAGTATTTGGATATGCAGTTAAAAACGTTACGTCCGCGCCAAAGGCAGGTAAGCAGCTTGGAATAACGTACAATGACGACGAACAAGAATTCACATTAACCTGGCCAGATCGAGATGATGTGGATGGATTTAATGTATATCAGGTAATGGGTTCAGACCATAACAAGATAGAGGACAATGTAGGTGGAGATGCAAACACATACACATTCAAGAAGAGCGAGGCTAGCACATTTAGTGGAAACCTATATATGTTTACACTTACTGCCGAAAAAGATGGCGTGGAGAGTCCATATTATAATACAGTTTACTACGTAGTAGGTTCACAGGGTGAACAAGGACCACCAGGTAAAGATGGTGAAGATGGAAAAGATGGTGCTGACGGTAAAGACGGTGTGGACGGCAAAGATGGTAAAGACGGAGTAGACGGTAAAGACGGAAAAGATGGAGTAGATGGTACAAACGGTAAAGACGGCACAAACGGCAAAGACGGCACAAACGGAAAAGATGGTGCCAATGGCAAAGATGGTGCCAATGGCAAAGATGGTAAAGATGGTAAAGATGGTAAAGATGGTAAAGATGGAAAAGACGGCCGTAACGGACTAGATGGACTAACTAGCTATTCTGCCCCAACATTATCTGTCAAGAAAGCCAAAATTGGAAAGATTACTCTTAAGTGGAACAAGATTGATAATGCGACAGGATATGTAGTTGAGTATAAAAAAGCGAAAGCAAAGAAGTGGAAAGTAAAATCAGTTACTAAAACAAAAACTACAATCAAGAAACTAAAGAAAAACAAACCATATCAGTTTAGAGTGGCAGCTATTAGAGGTACACATAAGAGTCCTTACTCAAAGATTTTATACAGACTTAATAGTAAGACCAAGATCAAGAAAGTTAAGGCAATTTATTTGGCAGCCAGGGTTAGATGGAAGAAAACAAAGAAAGTAACTGGATACACAGTAGTGGCATCTAGCGATAAACACTTTGACAATTCCATTACTATAAGCGTAAGAGGTAAAAAGAAAACTTCACTTATAGTAAACAATCTAAACAGAAGAATAAAATACTATGTAAAAGTAACCCCATACAAAGTATACAAAAAACACAAATACATAGGAATTAGTTCCAAAAAAAAGAAAGTTAGAGTTTATTAAACGGAGAGATAATATGTTATATCCAATTGAAAACAAAGTTAGAGAAGTTAAAAACCTAAGTGGTATTTGGAACTTTAAGATTGATACTGACAATGTAGGTATAGAGGAAAAGTGGTATGAAAAACCGCTTACTGATACTGTGCCAATGGCAGTACCTGCTAGTTACAACGATCTTTTTACAGATCAGGAAAGTAAAGAACATGTAGGTAATGTCTGGTATGAGCGCGAGTTTATTATTCCAGATAGCTGGGAAGGTAAGAGGATAGTACTTCGTTTTGGAAGTGCTACACATCATGCAGTAGTGTATGTGGATGGTGCGGAAGTTGTTCATCACAAGGGAGGGTTTACGCCCTTTGAAGCGGACATCACGGAGCTAGTAGAAAAGTCCGATTTGGAAGAGCATAGACTTACAGTAGCGCTTAGCAATATCCTTGATTGGACTTGTATTCCATGCGGAGAAGTTATAACTGAAGATGATGAGAAGCATCCAGATGGATATCACTTCCAAGAGACATACTTTGACTTTTACAATTACTCAGGCATTCATAGACCAGTCAAGCTATATACTACGCCAAAGAAGTATATAGATGACATTGTAATTAGAACAAGCGTGGAAGGCATAAAAAACGAATATGAAAACACTCCAACACTTTGTATCGAGTGTTATAAAAAATTAGAGAAGCAAGCTTTGCCTACGGCGGAAAGTGCAAAGGTGGAAGCATTTGTTTTCTCGACCGATGAGATTAAAAAGATTAGTGTTATAGATGAAGACGGAAACGTGGTGGCAAGTACAGAAGAAATAGATAAAGCCACAGTGGATAGCGCGCACAAAAAAGATGACGAGATGTATGTGGCAGAACTTGAAATTAGCAATCCAACACTTTGGAATCCAGGCGCAGCATATCTTTACAAACTAAAGGTAGAGGGAGAAGAGGATGTTTATACAGAAGAGTTTGGCTTAAGAACTATTGAAGTTACTGATAAGCAGTTCTTAATCAATGGTGTTCCTTTCTACTTTAGAGGATTTGGTCGTCACGAAGATAGTGACATCCACGGCAAAGGACTTGATGAAGCACTAAACATTAGAGATTTCAACATGCTTAAATGGATAGGTGCTAATTCATTTAGAACATCTCATTATCCATATTCAGAGGAGCATATGAAACTTGCTGATAGAGAAGGCTTCGTAGTGATAGACGAAGTCCCTGCAGTTGGAATGTGCTTCTGGGATGGAAAGAGTGTGTTTGGTGGAGACAGAGTAAATGACGAAACTTTAAAACACCATTTAGATATGTTAGAAGAAATGTATGAGCGCGACAAAAACCATCCATGTGTGGTTATGTGGTCTATAGCTAACGAAGCAGCTACACATGAAGAGGGAGCAGCGCCTTACTTTGAAAAAGTAGCAAAGACTATGAAGAGTTTAGATGATACTAGACCTATTACAATAGTTCACACAACAGGACCTGAGGGTGATAAGGTGAGCCAGTGGGTAGATGTTATCTGTGTAAATAGATACTATGCTTGGTATACAGATCACTCTCATATAGAAGTGATAGGACAGCAATTAGAACTTGAGATGAATAAGTGGTATGATAAGTATCGAAAGCCAATCATCTTGAGTGAGTACGGAGCAGATACTATAGCTGGATATCATAAATTACCAGCAGTAGCATTTACAGAGGAATTTCAGTGTGAATATTTAGATGAGTTCCATAAAGCATTCGATAAGTTAGACTTTATGATAGGTGAGCATGTTTGGGCATATTGTGATTTCCAAACAAAGCAAGGACTTAATAGAGTAGATGGAAATAAAAAAGGTGTTTTCACAAGAAATAGACAACCAAAAGCAGCAGCTCATCTTTTAAGAAAACGCTGGAATAATTAATAAGAAATTTAAAGTAAAAAAGAAACGCGATAGGTATCGAACGATTTTAAGTGAGAACCTATCGTGTTTCTTTTTTATTGATTAAATAAATAATTTATTAATTATTCCAATGATTTCTTTGAGTCTGTGCTGGTGGCTGTTGTGGTTTCTTAGTAGGTGCCACAGCATTCGTTGGTGCTGTTTTCTTTGTGGCAGCTACTGTAGTTTTTTGAGTTGATTTCTGACTCTTTGTAGTGGTGCGATTATTATTGTAATCATAATCGTAATCATAGTCGTATGATTCTGTTTCGCCTTCTTCGTGAGAACCGTCTGGTTCAGTTCCTTTGGCGAAGTATTCACCATTAGCACCGCTGCCATAATATTTCTTAACATCTTTTGAAATCTTGAATTTCTTTTCTTTGTATTTCTTAGCTTCGTTAATTCTGTTCATAATTTTAGCCCAGAGTCTTTCGTGGTAAGCTTGATCTCCAGCCAATTCTTTATTCTCATCATAACCAGTCCAAATAGAAGCAGTTAGATAAGGAGTAAATCCGCTGAACCACAAGTCGTATGAACTAGAAGTGGTACCTGTCTTACCTGATACAGGCATATCGTCTAGCTTACATGCTCTACCAGTACCTTCTGTAATAACACTAGTCATTCCCTGTGTTAGAAGTGTGGCAGTAGAAGATTTAAGAACTGTATGTGTGATAGGTTTTGTGTTATCAAGAAGAACATTTCCTGAACTATCAACTACCTTTGTGTAGAATGCTGGTCTTGTGTAAACACCGTCATTGGCGATAGTAGCATAAGCTCCAGTCATCTCTAAGTTCTTAACACCTCTTGTGATACCACCAAGTGCAAGTGGCTGTCTGTTATCTTTACCTTCCACTAGAGTAGTGATACCAAAGTTACATACATAATCATATCCAAGTTGAGGAGTGATCTCCGTCAAAGTCTTAACTGCACATACGTTCATAGACTGTGCAATAGCTTTACGAACTGTAACAGTTCCTCTATATCCACTGTACCAGTTCTTTACTGGACGTCCTGTCACATACTTAAATGGTGAATCCGCAATCTTAGTAGCGAGAGTGTATCCCATAGTATCGATAGCAGGAGCATAAGTAGATAAAATCTTAAAACAAGAACCTGGCTGTCTTGTAGAATCTGATGCACGGTTTAGTGATAAACTAGCAGTTTTCTTTCCACGTCCACCCACGATAGCTTTCACATATCCTGAATACTGATCCATTACTGTGAATGATGCTTGTGGTTGAGGAGTGAAGTTTAGACTTTCAAATTGTGTATAACCATCAGACTCCTTAATGCCATTCTTGTAGTATTTCTTCATCAAATGTTTCTTGTACTGTTTGACGCAGTCTCTACATCCTTGCTCTGAACTCCAAATCAAATTGAAGTCATCTTCTTTCTTGACTTTCTTATGCCACTCGACAATATCGTTTTCACTATAATTGTCCACTGTGCCGTCTGGGTTTTGTACAGTCCAAGCCCAGTTGAAGGAGTAGGATGTGTGGTATGGATAGTTGCTAGAGTCTGACATTTCCTCATTACAAATCTTTTGGATTTTTGAATCCTGTGTAGAGTGAATCTTCAAACCACCACTATATACTGCGTTGTAAGCTTGAGTATAAGTGTAACCTTTTTGGTTCTGCAAATCTTCCATAACTTGCTTGATAACTTCGTCCACAAAGTATGAATAAACATTGCTTGTGCTTTTCTTAGTTAACTTTGTATTAACTTTTTGAATACGCTTATAGACATCATCCTTCAAAGCCTCATCATACTGAGCCTGAGTGATGTGCTTTTGCTTAAGCATATTTCTTAATATTTTCTTACGTCTTTTGCCGTTTAGTTTTGGATGCAAAATAGGATTGTAGTTAGTAGGGTTCTGAGTGATACCTGCAATAACAGTGGCTTCAGATAGAGTTAGTTTGTTAACGCTCTTGTTAAAGTATCTCTGTGAAGCTGCCTGTACACCCAAAGTGTTTGAACCTAAGTTTATACTATTTAAATAGTTTTCTAGGATAGTTTTCTTATCTGTCTTTTGTTCTAACTGAACTGCAAGGTATTGCTCCTGGATTTTTCTCTTCATAGAAGCAAGGAAAGATGATTCCTTAGTCCAGTCTGTAAATACATTGTTCTTTAGTACCTGTTGAGTAAGTGTACTAGCACCCTCGGATGCGTTCTGAGTGGTGAGTGCAATCACAGCAGCACGACCGATACCATAGATATCTATACCGTTGTGATCGTAGAAACGAACGTCCTCGGTATCGATAAAGGCCTGTTGCATATATTCAGGTACATCATCTAAATTAACACGGATTCTGTTAGAACCAGTGGTGATTAGCTTAGCTATTTTTTTATCTTTGATATCGTAAACAGTGGAAGAGTATGAAGAAGGAAGAACTGAGACATTGTCAATATTAGGTGCACTTTTAATAATACCGTGAACAACTCCTAGTCCTAGGAATATGCCCGTCGCGATAAATAAAAATACAATAAATAGACATACTTTTAAGAATGTCATTTTTGATTTAGAAATAACCTTGTTTTTTATAGAAACGAGGTCTTCCTGCTTCTTTATAGTCTCTTTGTATCCGAAATTCATAGCTTTCCTCCGCTTTTCGTATTATATCAAATAAGTATAGTTTTATAAAGTGAAAAAAGTGTGTTTTAACACTATAGATAGTGATATAAATGTGTTTTATAAACTATATAAAGTGTGTTATAGTAGGGCGTGAGGTTTGATATGAAAGATTACTTTATTACAAGTGAAAAAGGCACTGGCGAAGTGGTAGAGAAAAAGTCTAGATTTATCGCCCATGTTATTCCTATAGAGACAGAAGAGGAGGCTCTTCAAATAATTGAGAGCCTTAAGAAGGAGTATTGGGATGCTAGACATAATTGCTATGCTTTTTGCGTGGGCGCAAACAATGAAGTACAAAGGTTTTCTGATGACGGAGAGCCACAAGGTACAGCTGGAAAGCCTATTTTAGAAGTGCTTTTAAATAAAGATGTTCATAATACTTTGATATTAGTTACAAGATACTTTGGCGGAACGCTGCTTGGAACTGGTGGGCTAATTCGTGCATATGGACAAGCTGCAGTGGAAGGGCTTAAGGATGCTGAGATTATGGCAGTGTCTGAAGGTGTTTCTTTTGACTTGGAAGTGGACTACGAAAGTATTGGAAAAATAAAGTATAATATGGTACAATTTGGCGTTGGTGACGCCGAAGAAGAATATACAGACGGAGTCACACTTAAAATTCGAATGAAAAAAGCTGACTTTGAAAAGTTTAAAACTAGTGTGATTGATGCTACTAGTGGAAAAGCAAAATTCGAAAATGTAACAGACTGTGAATATAGAGAGAAGGCAGAATTAAATGGTTAGAGAAGATATAAGAAATATTGCAATAATTGCACACGTCGACCACGGTAAGACTACATTGGTTGATGAGTTGCTAAAGCAGAGCGGTGTATTTAGAGAAAATCAAGAAGTGGCCGAGAGAGTAATGGACTCAAATGATCTTGAGAGAGAACGTGGAATCACGATTTTATCTAAAAACACTGCTGTTTCATATAAGGATACAAAGATTAACATTATTGATACTCCAGGTCACGCGGATTTTGGCGGAGAAGTGGAGCGTGTTCTTAAGATGGTAAATGGTGTAGTTTTGGTGGTAGATGCATTTGAAGGTGCTATGCCACAGACTAGATTCGTTCTTAAGAAAGCTTTGGAACTTGAACTTCCAGTTATCGTTTGTGTAAATAAGATTGATAGACCAGAGGCAAGATGCGAAGAAGTGGTGGATGAAGTGCTTGAACTTCTAATTGACCTTGATGCCAACGAAAGTCAGTTAGAGTGTCCATTTGTTTATGCGTCTGCTAAGTTTGGTTATGCATCTATGGATCCAGATGAGAAGACAAATGATATGAAGGCTTTGTTTGAGACTATTATCGATTACATCCCAGCTCCAGAGGGCGACCCTGAGGCAGATTTGCAGATGCTAATTAGTACGATTGATTACAATGAGTATGTAGGAAGAATTGGTGTTGGAAAGATTGATAATGGAACTTTGCGTTTGAATCAAGATGCACTACTTGTTAACCATCATGAGAAAGACAAAAATGAAAAAGTAAAAATTACAAAGATGCAAGTCTTTGAGGGACCAGATAAAGAAGAAGTACAAGAAGCGACAGTAGGAGATATTGTTGCGATTTCTGGTATAGCAGACTTACACATTGGAGATACTATCTGTGATGTGGATGCGCCAAAACCTATTGCATTCCAGAAGATTTCTGAACCTACTATATCTATGACATTTATGGTCAATGATAGTCCACTTGCTGGACAAGAAGGTAAGTTTGTAACTTCAAGACATTTAAGAGACCGTTTGTTTAAAGAGTTGAATACGGACGTATCACTAAGAGTGGAAGAGACTGAAGGTACAGATGCATTTAAAGTTTCAGGACGTGGAGAACTTCACCTTTCAGTTTTGATTGAAAATATGAGACGTGAAGGATATGAGTTTGCAGTAAGTAAGGCTGAGGTTATTTACAAAGAAGAGGATGGCCAAAAGCTTGAACCTATGGAAAGATGCTTTATAGATGTGCCAGAAGAGTTTAGTGGTTCTATTATTGAAAAACTAAGCCAGAGAAAAGGTGAACTTAAAGGAATGACTGCAGGACAAGGTGGCTATTCTAGATTAGAGTTTTCTATTCCATCAAGAGGTTTGGTTGGATACCGTGGACAGTTTATGACTGATACCAAGGGTAATGGTATTATGAATACTATCTTTGACGGATATGGTCCATATAAAGGCGACATTACATATAGAAAGCAAGGATCCCTAATCGCTTTTGAAAATGGAGAGGCTATCACATATGGTCTTTTCAATGCGCAGGAGCGTGGAACATTGTTTATAGGCGTGGGCGAAAAGGTTTACGCAGGAATGGTAGTGGGCGAGACTGGAAGAGCAGAAGATATCGAGATTAATGTTTGTAAGACAAAGCATCTTACTAACACAAGAACATCAAGCTCAGATGAAGCACTAAGGCTTACGCCAAAGAAAGAGTTAAGCCTAGAGCAAGCGCTAGAGTTTATTGATACAGACGAACTTCTAGAGATTACACCAGAGAATCTAAGAATTAGAAAGAAGATTCTAGATCCAACACTTAGAAAACGAGACATGATTAGAAGACAAAACGAAAAATAAAGTAAAGTCAGTTGAAAATTCAACTGACTTTTTTATTTATCGAAAGAATCTTTGATTTTGCTATTGAAAAACAATTAGTCACGTTTTATAATATGTAAGTCGGTTATATCATAAGTTGCATAGTGGCTTTGTGTCGAACAATATGTATTATGAAGAGTTTACGGAAGATGTCCGTGAGAGAGTAGAGGATTTGATTCAGGAGGATATTCCTGGATGCATAGTTACAGTTAGAAATGTAGTTAAGAATAATGGAGTGAGAAGAAAAGCACTCAGTTTTGTAGTAAAAGATGAAAAGGCTACACCCACCATTTACCTAAGTGAGTTTTATGAGGATTACAGAGAGGGAAGATTTTTGGATGATATCTGTGAGGAAATCATTGAGACTTACAAGAGAGGGTTGGCGCGTTTTCAAAATGAGATAGATATAGAAGATTTTACAGACTACGAGAAAGTAAAAGACCAAATATTCTTAAAGCTAGTCAATCAGGAAATGAATAAAAAACTATTAAAGGATGTTCCGTGGAGAGCATATTTAGATTTGGGAATTGTTTACTATGTAGCTGTTTCATCTGATGAGTGCTCGGCCACAGTTTTGATACATAATGATCATTTGAATCACTGGGATATAAATGAAGAAGAACTCTATAAAAAGGCTTACGCTAACACTTTGGCGAAGAGGAAACCTGAAATCCTTAGAATGAAAGATGTCATTAAGGATATGATTATCGAGAGAATAACAGGTAGCACTGATATTTTGGCTGAGGATATTGATTACGGTGGAAAGACCAAAGAAGAAGTAGAAGAGATGGTGAATGAGGAGATAGACAAAGTTGAGCGCCAAAAGCCGATGGAAATGTTTATTTTGACGAATGATATTAAGACAAATGGAGCAGTTTGCATGATGTATCCAAATGTTTTGAAGGATTTTGCCGATGAGAAAGATTTAGATCTATTTATTATTCCAAGTTCTATACACGAGGTGCTTTTGGTTCCGAAGAAAAGCGGAAGCGCCAAAAGATTAAATGAAATACTAAATGATGTTAATAAAAACAGTTTAGATAGTGTGGAGATACTGTCTAATAAGATTTATTCATACAATAGAGAGAATGATGAGATAAAAATAGAGGAAGTTTAAAAAAGTAGACACAATATGTGTCTACTTTTATGTACCTGGCTGGAGTTGAACCAGCATTTCCGGCTCCGGAGGCCGACGTTCTATCCATTAGACTACAGGTACGAACGGTACAATTTTATCTTAAAGGAATGTATTTATCAAGAAGCCCAATTTGTTGAATTTTAACCCTTTTTTTGTTATTATAGTAGGGATTAATTTAAGGGAGAAACCTATGGATAATCAAGAAAGAAAACTATCTAGTGAAGAATTAGAGCAGTTACTGAAAGAAGTTGAGGCAGAACCAGAGGCGAAAATTCTTCCAGATGTTGAAAAACCAAGAAGAAAAAAGAAAAAAACGAAGATTCGTATCGATATGGTAATTGCGGCCATAGTGGCATTGGTGCTTATTGGTTGCGTTATTTTTATGATAGTGCATTTTGTTGGCAAATCTAACAGTAATTCAGCACGTGAGGCGTCTGAAAACGCTTTGCAGGACGAGAAATATCCTGAGATTTCGGATGTGGTTTCACACTATTTGAGAGCGTTTCTTATAAAAGATTCTGCTAAACGTCACCAGGAGCTAGCTCGTTATGTTGATAACATGGGCGCTATCGATGAGAGTGAGATTGGCTACAAGGATTACATCGTTTCTTACTCAGATATTGAGTGTTACACAAAGAACGGTTTGAAGCCAAACACATATGTAGTTTATGCATATTCTCAGACTAAGTTTAAGAATATTGCCACAGCAGCTCCATCGTTGCAAACTCTATATGTCATTGTAGATTCTAAGACAGGTAATGTTTATGTTCACAACGGTATTAAGAGTAACAGTGATATAGCGAAGTATATTGCTGAAGTTTCTAAAGATGATGATGTAGTGGCATTAAAGAATGATGTAGAAAAAGAGTTAAATGAAGCTTGTGAATCTGACAGATATTTGAAAGACTTTATTAATAAGCTAAAAGCAAGTAAGCAGAAAGCTACACAAGCTCCAACTAAAAAGAAATAAGAACTTATTGGTGCCAGAGGATATCTGGCACCTTTTTATTTATTGTCGGGAGATAATGATGAAACGATACAAAGAAAAAAGCGAAAATAAGGAAGTTAGGCTTAACAAATTTTTAAGCGATGCTGGAGTTTGTTCAAGAAGAGAAGCTGATAGGCTTACTGAGGCTGGAGAGATTACTATCAATGATCGCATAGCAGTATTTGGCGACAAAGTAACTGATATGGATGTAGTAAAAGTGAAGGGCAAGGAAGTTTCTAGGGAAGAAGAGCAAATTATCATCGCTTTTAATAAGCCAGAAGGTGTGGAGTGCACTGCACAAAAAAACAACCCAGATAATATTATTGACTACATAGGATACGAAAAAAGAATTTATCCTATAGGTCGTTTAGATAAAAACTCAAGGGGTTTAATTCTTCTCACAAACGATGGCTCTATAGTAAACGGAATACTTAAAGCATCAAACTACCACGAGAAGGAATATGTAGTGACCGTAGACAAAGAAATAACAGGCGAGTTTATCGAGGCTATGTCTAGTGGAGTTACTATATTGGACGGAGTAAAAACTAGACCGTGCGAGGTTAAAAAAACCAAGAAACATGAGTTTAATATTGTTTTAACACAGGGGCTTAATAGACAGATTAGAAGAATGTGTAAAGCGCTTGGGTACAATGTTAATAAGCTTAAACGTGTTCGCATTATGAACATAGAACTAGGCAATTTAGGAATGGGTAAGTATAGAAACCTAACGGATAAAGAAGTAGAAGAATTATTGAATCAGATTTCTGATTCCAATGGAGATACAGATGGACAAAACTAAGAGGATAAAAGAATTAGTCGAATTACTAAACGAAGCAAGTAAAGCGTACTATCAAGATGCCAAAGAGATTATGAGTAACTTTGAGTACGATCAGCTTTACGATGAGTTAGTGAGCCTTGAAAAAGAAACAGGCATAGTTCTTGCAAACAGTCCAACTGTAAATGTAGGATACGAAGTTTTGAGTGAGCTTCCAAAAGAAAAGCACGCATCTCCAATGCTAAGTTTGGATAAGACTAAGGAAGTGGATGAGTTAGTTTCTTTTGTCGGAGACAAAGAAGCTGTTTTGTCTTGGAAGTTAGATGGCTTAACTATTGTTCTTACATATAATAACGGAACGCTAGAAAAAGCCGTTACAAGAGGAAATGGAACAGTGGGCGAAGTAGTGACAGCTAATGCTAAGACTTTTAAGAACGTGCCAGTGTCTATTCCGTATAAGGGAAGATTGGTGCTTCGCGGAGAAGCGATTATTACATACAGTGATTTTGAGCAGATTAATAAGGAGATAGAAGATGCAGAGTCTAAGTATAAGAATCCTAGAAATCTTTGCTCCGGATCTGTAAGACAGTTAAACAGCGAAGTGACTGCCAACAGAAATGTTAGATTTATTGCATTTGCATTAATTGAGAGTGATGAAGATATCAATTCACTAGACGGACAGCTATCATGGCTAG
The DNA here is from genome assembly GCA_017965495.1 of Eubacterium sp. Classification (GTDB taxonomy): domain Bacteria; phylum Bacillota; class Clostridia; order Lachnospirales; family Lachnospiraceae; genus Eubacterium_G. The sequence continues at coordinate 12,097 of JAGCPW010000052.1, forward strand.
ATGAGCAAGGCTTTGAGACTGTGGAGAGAAAAGTAGTTAATGCAAGCAATATGCAAGATGCAGTTGATTACTTTGCAGAGAAGATTAAGACTTACGACTATCCATCAGACGGATTAGTTTTGATATATGATGATATAGCATACGGACTTTCACTTGGAACTACAGCCAAGTTTCCAAGAAATGGAATTGCGTTTAAGTGGCAAGATGAGATTGCTAGCACTAAGCTTAAATATATTGAGTGGAGTGCAAGTAGAACTGGGCTAATTAATCCAGTTGCTGTATTTGACCCGGTAGAATTAGAGGGAACTACAGTTTCAAGAGCTAGTGTTCACAATGTAAGTATTGTGGAAGAACTAGAACTGGGCGTGGGCGATGAAATAGAAGTTTACAAAGCCAACATGATTATTCCGCAGATTGCTGAGAATAAAACAAAGAGCGGAACTATTGAAATTCCAGACGTTTGTCCAGTGTGCGGCGAGAAGACTGAAATTAAAAACGAACTTGGCGTTAAGACTTTGCACTGCGTAAATCCTAAATGTCCAGCAAAGAATATTAAGAAGTTTACTTTGTTTGTGACAAGGAACGCTCTTAATATTGAGGGACTAAGTGAAGAGACTATGGAAAAGTTTGTGGATGCAGGATTTATTCACGAGTTTGCAGACATTTACCATTTGGATAAATATAAAGATGAGATTGTAACTATGGAAGGCTTTGGCGAGAAGTCTTACGACAATATTATTGCATCGGTTGAGGCTTCTAGAAAGGCAGAGCCAGCAGCAGTTTTATATGGACTTGGAATTCCACATATAGGAGTGTCCAATGCTAAGATGCTTTGCAAGGCATTTGACCAGGACTTAGATAAGGTTAGAAATGCCAAAGTAGAAGATTTGGTAGTGATAGATGGAATGGCAGAAAAAAGAGCAATTCCTTTTGTCGAGTACTTTGAGAATAAAGAAAACAGCGATGCACTTGATAGACTTTTAGATGAGTTAGAGATTGTTAAGCCAGAAGTGAGCGGCGAGCAAAATATGGAAGGCTTATCATTTGTTATTACTGGTTCACTAAATAGTTTCGAAAACAGAGATGCACTAAAGAGGTATATTGAAGATAGAGGCGGCAGCGCCAAAGGAACAGTAAGTAACGCTACTAACTATCTAATTAACAATGATATCAATTCCAACTCTTCTAAGAATAAGAAGGCAAAAGAGCTGGGAGTTGAGATTATTACCGAAGAAGAAGTGCTTAAAAGATGGCCATAAACTTAAAATAATAAAGAAGTTTTTAGATTTATTGACCGTGTCAAAAATGGTAGTATAATTATAAACAGTGAATATACGAGATATACGTTTACATATAGGAGGAAAACAAAATGGGCAAAAATATTGATTGGGAGAATTTAGGATTTGATTACCTCCCTACAGAGAAAAGATTTGTTGCAAATTATAAGGACGGCGCTTGGGATGAAGGCGGATTAACGGATGAAGCCAACATCACAATGAGCGAGTGTGCTTGTGTACTTCAATACGCACAGACATGTTTTGAAGGAATGAAAGCATACACTACAGAAGATGGAAGAGTAGTTATTTTCCGTCCACATTTAAATGCGCAGAGAATGATTGATACTTGTAAGAGATTAGAGATGCCAACATTCCCTGAAGATAAATTTGTGGAAGCGGTAGCTGAGACTGTTAAGGCTAATATCGATATGGTACCACCTTACGGATCAGGCGCTTCATTATATATTAGACCATTTATGTTTGGTTGCGGACCTGTTATAGGTGTAGCACCAGCCACAGAGTATCAGTTTAGAGTATTTACTACACCAGTAGGACCTTACTTTAAAGGTGGCGCTAAGCCTATCACTTTAACAGTTAGTGATTACGATAGAGCAGCTCCTCACGGTACAGGTCATATCAAGGCTGGTCTAAACTATGCTATGAGTTTATTCCCTACACAGGAAGCTCACAGAAATGGTTTTGCAGAGAATATGTATTTAGATGCAGCTACACGTACTAAGGTAGAAGAGACAGGTGGAGCTAACTTTATCTTTGTAACAAAAGATGGAAAGATTGTTACTCCTAAGTCCAATACTATACTTCCTTCTATTACAAGAAGATCAATTATGTATGTGGCTGAACATATTCTAGGTATGGAAGTAGAAGAAAGAGAAGTATTGTTTAGCGAGGTTCCTGATTTTGCAGAGTGCGGACTTTGCGGAACAGCAGCAGTTATCTCTCCAGTTGGAAAGATAAATGACCATGGACAGGAGATTTGCTTCCCAAGTGGAATGGATGAGATGGGACCTACTATCAAGAAACTTTACGATACACTTACAGGAATCCAAATGGGTAGAATAGAAGCACCTGAAGGATGGATTTACGAGGTTAAATAAATGAATTTTAATAGAATCTCAATCAAAACGAGAGCTAAGCAAATATTGAGAAAGAATTGGGGCTGGGCTATTTTGGTGACACTTATATTTACATTCACCACACCTACGGTTTCCAGTTCATTCATTAGAGATGAATTTAGAGATTTTTATCGACCTAATGTCACGATTAATCAATACCAAAACAGCAATGGCGATGTAAATATGGATGTTGACAATGATGCATCACCAGGAATCAACGGATATAATCCGAATGATATGGTTAGAAGATATATGTATCAATTAGAGTCAACATTCAGAAGTCTATTCCCAGACTATCAAGGACCTATTTGGCCTGTCATTGGATTTGCAATGCTTATTGCACTTTTCTTTGCTATGGCATTAAAGATATTTGTGCTTAATCCTATTAATGTAGGTTGTACCAAATGGTATCTAAGAAATAGAAAAGAGGACAAACCAAAGCTTAGAGCAATAGTGGAAGTCTTCTCCAAAGGTTATATAAGAATCGTTGGAATTATGTTTTTAAGAGACTTGTTTACATTCCTTTGGACATTACTACTAATAGTTCCAGGTATTATAAAGAGCTATGAGTATAGAATGATTCCATATCTTTTGGCGGAGAACCCAGACTTAACTGTCAGTGAAGCATTTGCCTTGACAAAGAAAATTATGAATGGAAACAAGATGGATACATTCGTACTTGATTTGTCATTCTTGCCATGGATATTATTGGCTGCTGTCACATGCGGCATCCTATCAGTTGTATATGTGGCGCCTTACATCAAACTTACAGATACAGAGTTGTATGTTTGCTTGTGCCAGGGAAAAGATAAGTACGAAACTTCAAATTAAAAGTGCAAGGTTATCGTCTTGATTTAAGACGATAACCTTTTTAAGTAAAAATAAAGGAGAAAAATAATGAGAAAGATTTGGAAAAGAGTAGCGGTAATCGGTTTGGCGATGGCTTTAGTAGTGGGAATGATTCCTGCTAGCGTTAATGTGAGCGCAGCCAAATCAGATAACACTTCAGAACTTGCAAAGCAGGTGAACGACGGAAGTGATCCTTTTGACTTTAGTGAACATACAGGTAATGCCGAAAAGAAACTAAAGAGCAAAATGGAAAACGCACCTAGCAGTTACGATTTAAGAGACGTGGATGGTGAATGCTACGTTACGCCTGTTAAGTTCCAAAACCCATTCGGAACTTGTTGGGGATTTGGAGCAGTGGCTGCAGCTGAAAGTAGTATTTTGGGAAGTGGTCTAGCACAGAGCGATGGCTTGGATGAAAGATCTCTCAATTTATCAGAAAAGCATTTGGTTAACTTCTATAACCAACCAATAGCTGATAAAAACAATTCTCAGTATGGAGAAGGAGTTTACTACATAGATAAGAATCTATCTCTAACAGATAAATTTGACAAAGGTGGACTTAATGTTTTTGCTAGTAGTATGTTTTCTTCAGGAATTGGTCCAGTGCAAGAGGATGATGCGCGTTATGAATATCACGGAGCAAATGAATTAGTTCAAAAGCGTAAGATTAAAGGAAACTGGGTAAACTATTGCTACAGTGAAAATGATGATTGGAGCTTGCCAGAAGAAGAACGCTTCACGCAATCATATTCTTTGAAGCAGTCATTCACTTTGCCATCACCTGCTACCAAAGTAAAAGATGGTGAAGATGAACATTACGAATATAACCCAGAGGGAACACTTGCCATTAAAGATCAATTGCTTAATAAAAGAGCAGTGTCTATTGGTTTTTGCGCAGACTCATCATTGCCTGATCAAGATGTAGGTGACCCAGAGTACATCAGTAAACACTGGGCGCACTATACATATAATGAAGAAGAAGGAGCAGACCACTGTGTAACTATTGTCGGCTGGGATGATAATTATCCAAAAGAAAACTTCATAGAAGGTCATGAGCCACCAGAAGATGGCGCTTGGCTTGTTAAAAATAGTTGGGGTTCAGGAGAAGAAGAGTTTCCAAACAATGGCGGTGGAGACTGGGGTATCGTCAAAGACGGTGTTCACACTGGATACTTCTGGCTATCTTTCTACGACAAGACTATAGATATGCCAGAGGCATTAGAGTTTGATAAGAGTAATCGTGGTAATTCATACATTATAGATGAGTATGATTTTATGCCAGTAGAAGACGTTAATAATGTGGCATTAGATGATGAACTTAGCACAGCCAATGTGTTTACGGCTGAAGTTTCACAAAAGCTAGAAGAGATAGCATTTGTCACAGGCGCTCCTGGCGACAAAGTAGAATACAGTGTATATCTATTGCCAGAGTATGCTGATAATCCTACTGATGGATTAGAAGTGGCATCAGGGGTTTCACCAATATATGAGTATGGTGGATTCCATAAGTTGAAACTTGATAATTCAGTTGTGCTTCCAGAAGGACAGCAGTATTCAATAGTTTTATCAGAGATTTCAGCTGATGGTTCATATAGTATAAATCTAGAAATTGGTCAATCAGAGGCCACAGCAGAAATGTTAGAAAATAGCAGTTACGTGAAGGGCGTAGTAAACTTAGGTGAAAGTTTCTTTAAAACTCATGGATACTGGTATGATTACGGTGATGATACGATAGCAGAAAAATCTCTCGGCATAACTCCATTACTTACAAGTAGAGATAACTTCCCAATCAAAGCGATATGTACTCCTATGCCAAATCTTAACGTAACATTTAACTTAGGTACTGATGTTGAACTACCACCATTAGGAGTTAATGGTTCTGAGACTATAAAAGTAAGATTTGAAGGAGACAAAGACTTATTGCCAGACAATCCTGAAATTAGTTGGGAAGCAATGCCTGGAAGCGAAAAAGTCTTTGAGATGAAACCAGATCCTGACAACGATGCAGAATGTCAAGTGGTACCAATTTGGCCAGGAACAGGATACATTAAAGTAGATTTGGGAGCCTACGGCATTCAGGCTGTCAGAGTTACTGTTACTAAGACTGGTAAATACTATGTGGATGACGAGTGGTTAGATGTAGGAGAGCCTGCAGAGACATTAGTAACTGATAAAGATGGTAATCAGTATGAAACAGATCAATACAAACTTAGATCATTAAATCCAGACATAGTAAAAATTGATACTGATAATGTCACAATGATAGGACTAAAACCAGGAGTAGCCACAGTAGTAGTATATGATGATGAATCAGGTGCTGAGACAGAGTTTAAGGTTACAGTAAGACCAGCGCCACCTGTAGAAAAGATTCCTCAATATATTAAAGCCAAAGGCAAAACTGTAAAAGTTAAATACAAGGCTCTTAAGAAAAAGAAGAAAACTGTTAAGCGCAAGAAGTACATGAAACTATCAGGCACCAAAGGCAAAGTAAGATACGCAATTAAGAGTGTTAAGAAAAAGAAATATAAGAAGTTCTTTAAGATTAGCAAGAAGACCGGAAAGATAACTATTAAGAAGAAACTTAAAAAAGGCACTTATAAGCTAAAAATTAGAGTTAAGGCATATGGAAATTCAACATATATGGGTGCAAACAAGACCGTGACTGTTAAAATTAAAGTTAAATAATAATTGTTTTGTCTATTTATAATCTATAAATACGGCCCAAAAATGACAGGGAACTCACTAGAAAAGTCGTTCGTTTCCCTGTCATTTTTTGTCGGTAATTATATAGAAAAAAGCACTAGACAAAACAATTATTCTTTGTTAAAATTATAACAATCGTGGCATTATTATGCCTTTCTACTTATAAAGTGGAAAAAAATAATTAACTAATTTTTTGATAAAAATGGAGGAAAAGTATTATGTCAAAGAAAGTAGTTTTAGCAGGTGCATGTCGTACAGCTATCGGTAAAATGGGTGGTGGACTAAGCACAACACCAGCAGCTAAGCTTGGTTCTATTGTAATAGAAGAAGCACTAAAGAGAGCTGGCGTACCAAAGGATGCAGTTGATCACGTATACATGGGTTGCGTTATTCAGGCAGCTCAAGGACAGAACGTTGCTCGTCAGGCATCAATTAACGCAGGTCTTCCTATTGAGACTCCTGCAGTTACAATCAACGTAGTTTGTGGTTCAGGTCTTGACGCTGTAAATCAGGCTGCACAGATGATTAAAGCTGGCGATGCTGACATCGTAGTAGCAGGTGGTATGGAGAACATGTCTATGGCACCATATGCTCTTACAAAAGCACGTTTCGGTTACAGAATGAACAATTCAACAATGATCGACACAATGGTTAACGACGCTTTGACAGATGCATTTAATCAATATCATATGATGATCACTGCTGAGAATGTTGCAGAGCAGTGGAATCTAACAAGAGAAGAACTTGATGAGTTCTCAGCTAATTCACAGCAGAAATGCGAGAAGGCTATGAACGAAGGAAAGTTCAAAGACGAAATTGTTCCTGTTGAAGTTCAACAGAGAAAACAAACTGTAGTAGTAGATACAGACGAAGGACCAAGAGCTGGTTCTACAGTAGAAACACTAGCAGGCCTTAAGTGCTGTTCAGGTAAAGAAGGCGGTGTAGTTACTGCTGGTAACGCTTCAGGTATCAATGATGGTGCTGCAGCCGTTGTAGTTATGAGCGAAGAGAAAGCTCAGGAACTTGGAGTTACTCCAATGGCTACATTTGTAGGCGGAGCACTTGGCGGTGTTGCACCTGAGATTATGGGTGTTGGACCAATTGCTGCTACTAACAAAGTAATGGAAAAGACTGGTCTTACAGTTGACGATATGGACTTAATTGAAGCTAACGAAGCTTTCGCTGCACAGTCAGTTGCTGTAGCAAAAGATCTTAAGTTCGATATGGACAAAGTAAATGTAAACGGTGGTGCGATTGCACTTGGTCACCCAGTTGGTGCATCAGGATGTCGTATCCTCGTAACTCTACTTCACGAGATGCAAAAGAGAGACGCTAAGAAGGGTCTTGCTACACTTTGTATCGGTGGTGGTATGGGATGTGCCACAATCGTTGAGAGAGACTAATTAAGCTCGCAAACCACAGTGGGAGACTGCTGTGGTTTTATGGCGTTTATAAGGAGATAAAAATGGAATTCATTAAATTTGAAAAAGAAGATTTTATTGGAGTTATTACAATAAATAGACCTCAGGCTTTGAACGCTCTTAACTCACAAGTACTTGATGAACTTAACGAAGTTCTTGATAGTGTTGATGTGAATGAGACTAGAGCACTTATCCTTACAGGTGAAGGCGACAAGTCATTTGTAGCTGGCGCTGATATTGGAGAGATGTCTACACTCACTAAGGCAGAGGGAGAAGCCTTCGGCAAAAAAGGTAATGACGTATTTAGAAAATTAGAAACTCTTGATATTCCAGTGATTGCTGCTGTTAATGGTTTTGCGCTAGGCGGCGGATGCGAGATTTCAATGAGCTGTGATATCAGAATCTGTTCTGAAAATGCTATCTTTGGTCAGCCAGAAGTTGGTCTTGGCATCACACCTGGTTTTGGTGGAACACAGAGACTTGCAAGATTAGTGGGACCAGGAATGGCTAAACAGATGATTTACACTGCTAGAAATATTAAGGCAGATGAGGCTTTAAGAATTGGTCTTGTAAATGCAGTTTATCCACAAGAAGAACTTATGGCAGCTGCTAAGAAGATGGCTAGTGGAATTGCAATGCAGGCACCTATTGCAGTTAGAGCTTGTAAGAAAGCAATTAACGATGGCTTGGATGTAGATATGGATGAGGCTATCGTAATCGAAGAGAAGTTGTTCGGAAGTTGTTTTGAGACAGAAGATCAAAAAGCTGGAATGGGTAACTTCCTTGAGAAGGATAAGGAAAAGAAACTTAAAGTAGTTCCTTTCCAAAACAAATAGTTTGAAAATGTTTTTAACGTTTTTAATATAAAGAATAATCAAAAATTATTGGAGGAAAAAAATGAAAGTAGGAGTTATTGGCGCAGGTGTTATGGGATCAGGTATTGCTCAGGCATTTGCTATGACAGACGGTTATGAAGTTTATCTTTGCGACATCAAGCAGGAGTTTGCTGACGGTGGAAAGGCAAAGATTGAAAAGAACATTAATTTCTTAGTTGGTAAAGAAAAGATTACTGCTGAGAAGGGTGAAGAGATTTTAGGAAAAATCACAACAGGTCTTAAAGATATCTGTACAGATGCTGAACTTATTATCGAGGTAGCACCTGAGAATATGGAAATCAAAAAGACAACATTCAAAGAGTTGATGGACATCGTTCCAGCTGATTGTATTTTTGCATCAAACACATCTTCACTATCAATCACAAAGATTGGCGAAGGACTAGACAGACCTATGGTAGGTATGCACTTCTTCAATCCAGCTGACAGAATGAAGTTAGTAGAAGTTATCGCTGGTGAGAACACACCTGATGACTTAGTAGAAAAGATTATTGAGATTTCAAAAGAAATCGGAAAGACTCCTGTAAAGGTTAAGGAAGCTCCTGGTTTCGTTGTAAATAGAATTCTTATCCCAATGATTAACGAAGGTATTGGAGTATTTGAGGCAGGAACAGCTACAGCTGAAGATATTGACACAGCTATGCAACTAGGTGCTTCACATCCAATGGGACCTTTGGCTTTGGGAGATTTGATTGGTCTTGACGTATGTCTTGCAATTATGGAAGTACTTCACACAGAGACTGGTGATGACAAGTACGCTCCAGCACCACTTCTAAAGAAGATGGTAGAAGAAGGAAACCTAGGTAGAAAAACTGGCAAAGGTTTCTATGACTACAGCAAATAATTCATTGTATAAATAAAAAGTATGGAGGAAAAGTATTATGGATTTTACTTTGAGCGAAAAGCATAAAATGGCGCAGACTCTATTCAGAGACTTCGCTGAAAATGAAGTAAGAGATCTCGCTCAGGAAGTCGACGAAGAAGAAAGATTTCCAAAAGAGACAGTTGAAAAAATGTCCAAGTACGGTTTCATGGGAATTCCAATTCCTAAGGAATACGGCGGACAGGGTTGTGACATTCTTACATACGCTATGTGCGTAGAAGAGTTGTCAAAGGTTTGTGGTACTACAGGCGTTATCGTTTCTGCACACACATCACTTTGTGCAGATCCAATTATGAGCTTTGGTACTGAAGATCAGAAAAAGAAATATTTACCAGATCTAGCATCAGGTAAAAAGATTGGTGCTTTTGGTCTTACTGAGCCAGGTGCTGGTACAGACGCACAGGGACAGCAGACAAAGGCAGTATTAGACGAAGAGACTCACGAATGGGTTCTTAACGGTTCTAAGTGTTTCATCACAAACGGTAAGGAAGCTGACGTTTATATCGTTATCGCTGTTACTGGTAAAGTTGAGAAGCGCGGTAGAATGATGAAAGAAATTTCTGCATTTATCGTAGACAAAGATGCTCCAGGATTTACATTTGGTAC
>JAGCPW010000005.1 GCA_017965495.1 Eubacterium sp.
TACAAATATCTTTCAAAATGAATGCAGCTTCATCTTCATGTAAAACATTTTCATTGTTTTCCCAGACATAGAGATTTTCCTTTCCTACAGAAAGCAAAACTTCTATGTCTTCTTCTTTTACAATATGTCCTTTTTTGAAAACTGGGCCTTTGAACTCGCCTGGAATAATCTGTGTAATATCGTGACACAAAATATGTCCAACAGCATCTTTTGTTTTTACTAATTTCATAGCGTTACTCACTCATAAAATAATCTTTGATACATAAAAAGATTCCCGAGATGTCATTAATGTTAAATACATTTTCATCTTCAAGGGAATCTAAATCAGTTGCTATACATATTAAGTTTGATTTGTCTACAATGCTTTTGTCGGACACTTCCTTTCTAATCATTTCAACTTTTGGATACTTTGAATTCTTAAAACCTTCCAAAATGATTATGTCAGGACTATCCTCGCTAGATATTTTATCAATTAGATCATCTAAATCTATAGATTGTTTATCATTAATAAAATATCTGGTATCGGTAAGTGCTGCAGATACCTTTGCTCCAGCCTTAGTAAACTTATAAGTGTCAGTATCTTTGGCGTCCTCTATCGCATCATGACCATCATGCTTTATGGTAGCAACTGAATAGCTATCATTAATAAATTCATTTATCAACTTTTCTATCATAAAAGTTTTTCCGCTGTTCTTATATCCACTGACAGCAAAAACAATAGGCTTAACTACTTCAAAATAGTCTGCCTTTGTATTAATGTTTTTAACTATCTTCTCATCAAACTTTGAAAATTTAAGCTCAATAATTTTAGCATTTGAATTGTCAATAATTTCAGCCGGTCTATATTTACCTTCACTTATTAGTTGTTCAATTAAAGGAAGTAACTTTTTAGAGTAAATAGCACATAGTGGCTGCATTCTCTTGCCATCATGCAATATATAACAATCATTCTCAGAATTAATAAACCCTGACATATATTCCACTAACTCTTTGTTAATGAAAGGCATATCTGCAGCACAAACAAATACATACTCATTATCAGAATGAATAAGTACTTGTCTGATTCCTTCGATAGGACCGATATCATTATTTTGGTCATATACCACTCTGTCTGAGTATTGCTCGTATATACCCTTCTCGGCACAAGAAATAATAGGTGTATCAATACCACCTAGCTCACTAGTCAAACGTTCTATAATAGTTTGATTATTGATTTGTAATAGGGCTTTATTTTGCCCCATCCTTGTGCTCTTTCCACCAGCTAAAATTCCAATGGAAAGATTAGAGAATTTATTATTCATAGTTTTCCTTTATTTAAATCTACTTGGATTCTGCTATCTTAAAAATCATAGAAGGCAGAACAACTTCACGACCATAATAATACTTTTGTTCTTCTTCATCAGTTCTACCTATCAAAGATATATTTGAGGCCAAATTATCTGAAACTACCAACAACGCAACTGCTGGCACTTCTATTAAATCAGCCATAATATAAAATGCTGCTGTTTCCATTTCTATTAAATCTGTATCAAACTCTTTAATCTCATCGAGATGGTAATACTCCGCTGCAACTGTAGGAGTACAAAACACGGATGCCTTCTTAAGTTCATATCCGTCTTCTTTTGCTATCTCCACTATCTTATCGACATATTCCATATCTGGTTCCACTCTTTCAAATGGAATAAAATCTTTTATAGATTTCTTTAAAAATGTATGAACATATCCACCTGCAATAGAGTATGATGGGGTACACAAATCTCCAAGTTTAAACTCTGGTTTCAGCGCACCTACTGCACCTATAAAAATCATCTTATCAAATGAAAGAGTTGCACACACACTAACGTGATCAATTAGATTGGAATCAGATGAAGAAATTTTTATCCAAGCAATCTTCATGTCATCTTTTTCTACGAGATATCCTGCAAGGTATGCACCTTCTCGTAACGTTGTAACTTTGCAATCACTATCAATTTTAAGTTTATATGGTGAATAACTAGGCGCAACAACTAGAGCATCATAATGTTCATCTTTATCAAATCCAAAAATAACATTAGCTACATCATTCGAGTTATATTCACAAAACTTATCAATAATATCTCTCAATATTTCTTTCATCAATATTAACCTCAAAACTCCTAATATATCTAAAACTTTTTATAAATCTTTTTTAAAGCAAATAATTCTATTTGCCTCTTCAAAATCCATCGCCAAATGAAACTTCAAACTATTATCATTTTCAATTTCACAATCGCTAGCAAATTCTGTACAATTATTATCTTTTGCCCATTTTTCACACTTTGATAATAATTCCTTTGCGTATCCTTTATTTCTAAATTCTTTCAGTACAAATATACCTTCCAAATATCCTACAGGCGATGTTTCTGTACCTTCAACATAGTCACTTCTAAGTTGACACTGAGCAAATCCAACCTCTTTACCGTCGATATATTTTATAAAACATACAGCATCTTGATTTTCAGTTAAATTTTCAAATTCTATTTTCAGTTCATCTAACGTATTATCATCCCATATATCAATGGCTAACTTAGCGAGTGCTAAGCTATCAGATTTCTCTGCTTGTTTAATCATTTCTGTTTACCTCAATAATTTAATTAATCTTATTTCATCATCAATACTTTTACTTCATCGCCCGCTTTGTAAGCTTTGTTTTCATCTATAAATACATAACAATTACAATCAGACATATTTGATATAACGGATGATGAATTTACTTTTTCAAGGTATGCTTTTCCATTATCAAGTTTTGCTCTTAATAATCTTTTAGTCTTTTCTA
>JAGCPW010000053.1 GCA_017965495.1 Eubacterium sp.
ACTTTGATATGAATCAACTTCACGCATTTATCGTTTCTGGCATGAAGGACTATGACAGGGCAGTGGAAGAAGTAGAGAAGTTTTTGCCATACGTTGATAACTGGGCAACATGCGATCAGCTCTCGCCAAAAGTTTTTAAGACCAATCTCAAGGATTTATATAAACATATAAGAGAGTGGATAGCATCTGATAAAACATACACTAAGCGTTTTGGGATAGGAATGCTTTTAGAACACTATTTAGATGATGCTTTCGAACTAAAGTATCCAAGATTAGTTGCTAGAGTACGCTCAGATGAGTACTACGTAAATATGATGATTGCCTGGTACTTTGCGACAGCCCTAGCGAAGCAGTGGGATGATATTATTCCGTTTATCGAGGGCAAAAAATTAGACTCTTGGACGCACAACAAAGCCATCCAAAAGTCTGTTGAAAGTTATCGTATAACCAAAGAGCAAAAAGAATATTTAAAATCTTTAAAAATCAAAAAGTAATTAAGAATCAAATGGGTATACAACGCCCATTTGTTTTCTTATTTCATCCATTGTCTTCATCATAAACAATGTTTCTTTATGAGTAATCTCAGGACACTCTGTGTGTCCTTTTTTTATTGCATCCATACAGCCTAGCACTTCATATTCATAGCCAGTAATGTTCTCACCGTTTTCGTATGGGTATTTTTCTATATCTTCAAATGAAATATATTCTGTCTCTTTGTGGTTTGAGTCAAACACCCTAAGTCCTCTAATAAAGTTTACGCCCTCCATCACAATAGAACCATTAGTTCCAATCACCACAGCGTTTCCGTCGCTCTCAAAACACATACCTGAATTAAGATACGCGATTCCGCCCTCGTCAAAGGTAAGAATGTACTGACCCACTAAGTCGCATTTATTCTCATTTAGAAGACCAGTAGCTTTAATAGTTTTTATATTATCACCCATAATGAGAGAAGCAGCAGTTAGAGGATAAATACCAACATCCAATAATGCTCCGCCAGCAAGTTCTGCTTTAATAAGTCTTTCCTTGTGCATCATTGGAAAGTTTAGATTAGCAGTCATATACATTACATCGCCTATTATTTTATCGTCTAGCATTTGGCGAAGCTTCTTTGCAAGTGGCATAAATCTAGTCCACATAGCCTCGCCCAAAAACAAACCTTTATCCTCAGCCAAATCAATAATCTCTTTGGCTTGTTTTGCATTAGCACAAAATGCTTTTTCCAAAAGAACGTGCTTGCCATTTTCCAAACACATCTTTGCTTGCTCATAGTGGAAAGAGTGTGGAGTGGCAATGTAAATTATATCCACGCCTGGGTCTTGGGCTAGGGCCTCGTAAGAATCGTATGCTTTTTCCATGCCGTATCTGTCCCTAAACTCCGCAGCCTTCTCCATACTTCTAGAAGCAATGGCATAAGCATTTGGCTCACTCATCTGAGTGATAGTGGTGGCAAATGTATTTGCAATATTTCCTGCACCTATTATTCCAAAATTCATAAATAATCTCCGCTCATAAATTCTATTTTAAATATATCAAAGTGTTGTTTTAATATCAATTATAGAGTTATTCTGCGCTATAAATAAAGGCCAAATTATAGTATAATTATAGGGCAGAATTGTTCGGAGGGAAAATATGAAAAAGAAACTTTTATCATGTGTAATAGTTTTAAGTTTAGCGCTTTCAATGATTAGCACAAATGCTTTTGTAGTGGATACAAGGGCTCTTTCTCGTGCCGATGTGATTGAAAATGTGGTTGATGGTTTGAAGAAAGATGTGGAGAAATTCCACAGAACTCATACTAGAGATAAAAGTGGAAACCGCATGATAATCAATGAAGATTATAAAGCGCCAAAGAAATCAAAAAGTGGAAGTAGATTTCCTAGCAAATATATAGCACCATATACATCGATTAAGGATCAAAATACATTTAGTTCTTGCTGGATGTTTGGTGAACTATCATCACTTGAATCTAATCTTATGCTTAGAGATGGATATGGTAGTGGAATGGCGAGCGAAGATCCTATTGATTTGTCGGAGGCACAGGGTGTTTATGTTCAGTACAATAGAGAGACTGTAGATGGCACACTTAATGGAGAGATATGTTCTGACTCGGACAATGATGTGGAGCAATTTATTTCTGGCTATTACGGTTTTCAAGATGGTGGATGGCCACTTGATGCCTCTATGGCTTTAACTGCCAATAAAGGTGCTGCGTTGGAATCAGAAAACCCATATATTTCACAGAGTAGCGGCACACGAACTGCTGATAGTAGAACTATGGCTACAAAAGCAGCCGCTAGTTATAGAACAAATCATTTTGATATTGAAACTGCAGAGCAACTACCTGAAGTATTTGCGGTAGTCGCTAGCAGTAGAAGAGAATACAATCCAGATACTAGAGACATTTGGAAAGATAAATTGTGTCAGAGAGGAGCCCTATCTGCTAACTATATGCAGGATAACGGTGACAAATACCATCACGGATGGGGATTAGATGAGACAAAATATAAAAAATTTCCTAACTATTGGATGTTTGATGCAAATGCTAGAGGTAAGTTTGGAACCAATCACGTTATAACAATTGTGGGTTACGACGATGATTATTCAAAATATAATTTTATGGAGCCATACACTGATCAATCTTATGATGAAACGGTAGGAGAACTGGTTTACATAAAAATAGATGAAGCAAATGAACCAAAAGTAGAGTTTGATGAGAATGGACATTTAGTAAGTATCGATACTTCCGCTACAGAACAGGAAGGATACGCTCCATTTATAGTTCCATTGGAAAATGGTGCTTGGATTATAAAAAACTCATATGGAAAACAGAATGGCGATAAGAAAGTTTACTACGATGGAATCATGTATATGAGTTACTGCGAGCAGACTTTGTCGGAGGTTATCTCATCTGAGGTTTTAGAAGAGCTAGATCAGATTAAAAATGGTGAAAAGACATTTGATACTACTTTGTCGCACAGTTCTTTGCAGGGAGATTACGTTACATCAGGATTTAACAAGGGAGACAAAGCAGCAGAAGTATATAGTATAGATTCAGACAAAGATTTCGAATTAGGCCAGATTGGTTACTGGACAGGAAAAGCGAACACTACTACTAAAGTGGAAGTGTACGATAATTTAGCGAATGCATCTAATCCTGAGAGTGGAACGCTAGTTTATTCTTCTAGTGAAATCACAGATGCGTACGAGGGTTATCACACTATTAAGTTAAATGATGAAGTGACATTGACTCACGGCACCAATGCCAGTGTTATCGTTACCCAGATTAATGGAAATAATTCAGCTCTAATGATAGAAGCTGATTACGCTACTCCAAGCAATGCAGACTATTTCTTCAACTGCAACGAGGGTGATACATTCTACTACACTCGAGGTGAATGGTTCACACGCGAAGAGATAGACGAAAAAGCACGTCAGACTGAACTCACTATTGCTAACTCAACAGTAAAACTATTTGGCAACGCCAAAGAAGTAGAGCCACCTAAATATAAAATAACAGTGGATGGAGTAGAAGAATATGTGGAAGTAGGTGACCAGTATACATTCCCGGCTACATCAAACAATGGTTATGCTAATGCTGATTACACTACACTATATGCACCAGGTCAGGTCATTACTCCAGAGGGAGACATTACTGTAGAAAGCATTAAGGATATTGATTTTGAAATGGAAGCAGGAGCTTCAGTAGATTTGCGTGGAAATGATGGGTTAAGATTTTGCGCAGATGTGACATACGAAGATGATGATTTCCTTAATTCAGATAACGTAGAATTAGGAACACTTCTAACTCCAGAAGATACTTATATAGATTTCCTAGATGAAAAACTAGATCTAGATACAGCCGAGCAGTATGGAGATAACTTTATAGCAAAGGTAGTTAACTCTGGCTGGAGATATGGCAACGTTGGAAGTTTTGCCGCAGGCATCATTCATCTAAAGGAATACAACTGGAGAAGATCTTTTGTGGCTAAAGCATATATGAAGATTAATTATAGCGACGGTTCAGAAAAAGTACTTTACACTGATTTGAGTGATTCTAGATCTATTACTCAGGTGGTGGAGAACTTAAGAGATATGGGTTATCCAGGCTTGTCGGATGATCAAATTGCTATGCTTCAAAAATATTTACAGTAAAGGAAATATTGAATGGCAAAAGGAAACTTTAAAAGAAGATATAAAAACTATATAAATTCGGATATTTCATTCGACAAAAAAACATGGGTAGCCATAGTGCTACTCTTGTTTGTGAGTATGGCAGTATTGGGGTTTATTGTTGAAATTAATTTTTATCATATAAACTCGATTATTAGAGATGGAAAAGATATGTGGTTTTGGCGCGGAAGTGCGTTCGGACCTTGGATTGATATTTATGGCATAGGAGCTGTGGCTGCATTCGCTTTAACTTATAAGTTTAGAAAGAAGCCATGGTTGGTTTTAATTATAAGTGGAGTGGTTTTATCTTTGATGGAACTGATTGCTGGAATGGCAATTTACTATCTAGACAATGGAAGAAGAGAATGGAACTACAATGAAGAAATCTGGACGCTAGGAAATATTGGCGGTTTTATCTGTGGAAGAAATATTATTGCATTTTCCTTGGCGGGGCCGTTTGTGGTGTATCTAGTAGTTCCAGCGATTATGCGGCTTGCTAAAAAGATGAATAGAAAAGTTTTCCTTGGAATAGCTTATGTGCTAGGCGCTATTTGCATAGGAGATATATTCTACAACGATATTATTCATACATTATTCCCACAATGTCCAAAGGCCAGTCATTTTTATAAACAGTATGGATTTAAGTTTGTGAAATTCACCCAGCACGACAAAGCATTTTGGAAACTAAAATAATTGTGATAAAATACTAATAGTGAAAAAAGTCCGGGAGGAAATTATGAGCGAAGAAGTAAAATACACTAATCAACAAATGTTAGATTGGATGGGGTATGTAGCTGAACTACAAGGAGTTACTCCAGAAAAAATAAAGATTGCCAACCTTTGTGGTAAGAGAAGAAATTATCTTGCTTTAGTTTCAACACATAAGAGACTGCTTATTTTTGCAGATGAGACTTATCCTAATATGCTATACAAATGTTGGGAAGCGGGATTTGGCGATTACGAGATGTACTATGGCGAAGGATACGAACCATCAGAGATGAAGCACTGCAAGGTTAGCGATATGATGGATGAGCCTATTTCTGGTCCTACAGTTATCTTTATTGTAAATGATGACACACGTGAGGGAATGATCTTCGGTATGAAGAATGATAACTTCTCACACGGTACAGTTAAGTACGTGGGCCATGAAATTAGATCAGTCATTATGAACAAACTAGAGGTAGATATCAGAGATACTATCCTTATGGTAGATGCTGAGTCAGTAGTTATAGAAGCATCTATGATAGCTTACGAGGGCGTTATCATAGCTGATGAGCGTGATGAAGGTTCAAAGCGTACTATGGAAGAAAACATAGACAAGTTTGGAGTTCATAATGTGGAGGTAATAACAGACCTAGAAGAGGATACTTTGAAGAATTTACCAGTTCCACGTCTTGCATTTATCGTTGCCAAGAAGGGCGAGATAAAGAAGGACATTGAAAGCGTACTAAAGGTTAATCCGAATTGTAAGTTTATCTTCTGGACATTAGAACTTGATGTGTTATCAGAGATTAAATACATTATGGAACAGTGCGGAGTAAAAGTGACAGAAGTAATGCAGATTTCTGTTTCAAAGACAGATAAGAACAGTGTATTCGTGGCACAGCCAAGTCCATGGTTGATTACTGGTGAGGTAGAAGCAGAGTAAAATAATAAATTAATAATATTAAAACAGCGACCGAAAGGCCGCTGTTTTTTATTTGCAAAAAATAAAAAAATAGCGCAATAATTCTCATATTTTATAAACAAA
>JAGCPW010000006.1 GCA_017965495.1 Eubacterium sp.
GTCTCTGCCTCATACTGAAGGGCTGCATCATTTAGCTGAAGTTTCTCAAGCGCATCTCTAAGGTCTGGATACTTTGCTCCATCTGCTGGATAAATTCCGCAGTAAACCATTGGATGAACTTCCTTGTATCCAGGTAGCGCTTCTGCTGCTGGATGGTTGGCATCTGTCACTGTATCACCCACACGAGTGTCAGCCACATTTTTAATGCTTGCTGTAATGTATCCAACAGAACCAGCCTCTAGCTCATCGCAAGGGATAAACTGGCCTGCGCCAAAGTAGCCTACTTCCACCACTTGTGCTGTGGCGCCAGTAGCCATCATCTTTATGTCCATACCAGGTTTTACTCTACCTTCTTTGATTCGGCAGAAAACTATAACACCTTTGTATGAATCGTATAAACTGTCAAAAATCAAAGCCTTCAAAGGTTCATTCTCATCACCTTCTGGGGATGGAATATTTTTAACTATCGCTTCTAGCACTTCTTTGCAGTTCTCGCCTGTCTTTGCAGAAATAAGAGGTGCTTCACTCGCATCAATTCCTATTACATCTTCTATCTCAGCTTTCACTCTGTCAGGATCTGCTGATGGCAAATCAATTTTGTTTATAACTGGGAAGACCTCTAGGTCGTGGTCTAGCGCAAGGTAAACGTTAGCCAAAGTCTGAGCCTCAACACCCTGTGCAGCATCCACCACTAGGATTGCTCCATCGCACGCCGCCAAACTTCTAGACACTTCGTAGTTAAAATCCACGTGGCCTGGGGTGTCGATTAGGTTGAAGATGTATTCTTCGCCGTCGTCGGCTTTGTAGACTGTACGAATAGCCTGTGATTTTATAGTAATACCACGCTCGCGCTCTAGGTCCATGTTATCAAGGACCTGTGCTTGCATTTCACGCTCAGTTAAAAGACCTGTCATCTCGATGATGCGGTCTGCTAGCGTAGACTTGCCGTGGTCTATATGCGCAATTATGCAAAAATTTCTGATTTTACTTTTGTCCATTATGTCTCCTTCAAAAATCCTTATATATTATACATAATTTTGCCCTAACTTTGTACTTTTTTTGCAATAAAAAAGGAGATATCTTTCGATATCTCCTCATTGTTAAAACTTAGAAAATACTAGTATTTTTAATCGTTTTTATAAGCCTCGTCTATTCTTTGAATGAGGTAATCTCTGTCAAACATTCTTGTGTTACTTAGTGGGATGTCAGGCGAAATACCTCCATCAATATCTTCAATTTGACCATTCTTCATAGTAACAAATTGTGATTCACTAGAAATCTGTTGGATTGAGCCAATGGCTGTTGAAACGAAACCAACCGCGCAAGCACCGCCACCGCTCTTACCTCCTGTAATCAAAAAGTTACTATCAAGAGACTTAAGCATATTTGGTAGTAAGTTACCACACGAGAATGATACATCGGAAACATTAACGGCAATATTAAATCCTAGTTCTTTCATAGATTTATCATCATCGTCAATTTTTCCATCTAAATTCAAATCGAACTGTTGTACTGTTTGATGTAGGGCCCATGTATTAGGATTATGTAGATAAATGTTACTTGTTCCACAAATAGCATTCATAGCAAATCCGCATGAATAAATTGCCCCACCACCATTACAAGCAAGATCGATCACTACATTCTTTGCATCGCTATCCTCGTTGCGCAAACGTCTTAGAGCATATGCAAATAAATCTACAGTATCGCCATTAGGTGTTGGCTCATAATCAGGCTCATAGTATTTATCTACAGTCGCAAAAGTGAAATTATCAAAAGTGATAAATACAGTATTTCCTCTGCGTTCATAAGGTTGAATAACTTCACCCAACATTTCTTTACGATAACCTTGAATCTGCTGCATATTATACAATCTGTTCAAATATGATGGACTGAGTCTAGAAGTATCATGTTCCACAGGTTCTTTCAAGAAACATGATTGATTGTAATCTACACTGTGGAAATCTTCAAATAATATACGAGCTAAATCCATCTCTGCCTTCGTCATTTCAACAAGATTGCCTGAAAGCATTTTTTCCTTATATCCTTTGCGCTTAAAGTACAAATCAAAACTTGCAATATGATGCTTTTCTTTAAGTCCATATCTTAAATCTAAGACATTACAAAGTTCATAGTAATTTACTTGAGCCAATGCTGCTGAAACCTTATCTGTTTTTTTGCAATCAAGGTATTTCTGATAATAATCTTTTCTACTATCATCTTTTTTCAAAGTAGGGTCAATTTCAAAAACACCCCTACCATTGTACTGATAGAACATTCCAGCAAAAGACATAAATAGATCAGTATAGGTCTGCAATGGTATTAAAACCTTATCTCCGTCGCGGAGCATAGGAACTTCATCGAATCCGAATGTACAAATCATTTTATCTCCGCCGGTGTATCTATCTAGTGGATCTGTTTGATATAATTTTGTATTATATTTAGCAGCTGGAGAAAATGGGTTGAATGGCATACGCTCATTAACTACTAGTGTAGATGTATAGTCACTAAACTCCATACGCTGTCTATCGTAATCAAACTTTACCGTTGTGCCCATTGGCATAGAATACGAATGACTCAATCCAGTTGTTGACTTCGTTTCTTTAGCTTGAGTTTTATATTCTAGAGATTTTAGATAATCTGTTATTACCATATCATCAGAAACAAACGCCACATCTGGATATGCTGATGAAAAATACACATCTTTATTTTGTGTTTTTATTACACCAGGTGTATCGCATGAATACCATGGAATTGTCTTCTTAGTTACTACAGCCTTCTTAACTGTAATAGTAAGTTTCTTGCTAAGTTTTTTCTTCTTCTTATTTTTGCCCTTTGTCTTTACAGTAATCTTAGCTTTACCTGCTTTTTTCGCAGTAACCTTAATCTTTTTACCACTAACTTTTACAGTAGCTACACTTTTGTTGCTAGACTTTGCGGTAAACTTCTTGCTAACCTTACCTTTAACTTTTACCTTTACCTTGTAAGTCTTAGTTACAAAATCTTTGTCTATAGGAACTACAATAGTAGCCTTCTTTTTTACGCTAATTGACTTAACATATTTTTTAGAAGACTTCGCTGGAACGTATACCATCATAGTTGTACATAGAGCAACTGTAAGTATTAAACTCACTACTCTTTTCATATGTCTTTTCATGAAAATTCTCCTCCAAATATTTAGTTTAAATACATATGTTCTATTTAATTTATTTAAAATTATACAGCAATAATAGCTTAATCTCAATGAATAAAAAAGGAGATATCTTTCGATATCTCCTTTTCATATTTAATGATTAATTATACTGTCTGTGATCCTTGAATTCCCACATACTCTGCACTGCCGAAAGCAAGTATTAGCAAAAAGATTGGTTCTAAGAACAATAATCCAAAGAAAAATCCAACACCTTTGCCAAACACTTTAGCAAGTTTCCACAAAGTGATAATACCAATAACAATGTTTACGAATGGGATTATCATCAATAAGAAGAACCATCCATTACCCCATGTAATCTTAAACATAATGTAAAGATCATAGATAGGAATAATAGCCTTCCAGCCCTTCTCACCTGCCTTTGTGAAAATCTTCCACAATGCAACGATTGAAATAACAGCCATAATAATGCAAATAACTAAATAAGTCACCTGTTCACCTTGAGTCAATTGTGAATAATCCATAAAAATACCTCCTAAAAAAATTTCTCCGAACACACCTGTCCAGAGAAATTATACCATATATAGTGGTTTTTATGCAATATTTCTAAAAAAAACACAATATTTATACTTTTATCTTAATCATATTCCTCATTGCGTTAATCACCGCAATAACCATTACTCCTACATCGGCAAATACTGCAAGCCACATCGGAATCTCTCCAAAGAAGCTTAGCGCCATACAAATCACTTTAATGCCTACGGCAAAGTAGATGTTTTCATAAACTATTCGCATACATTTTCTAGCAATCTTAACTGACTTCAGAATGTTTAGTGGCTCATCATCCATCAATACTACATCAGCTGCTTCTATAGCTGCATCTGATCCTAGCGCGCCCATAGCAATTCCAACATCTGCTCTTGCTAAAACTGGTGCATCGTTTATACCATCACCCACAAAGCCGACAGTCTCTTTCTTATCTTTAGAAGCAAGTATTTCTTCTACCTTGTCTACTTTCTCGTTTGGAAGAAGTTCACCGTATACTTCATCTACTCCTAAAGTTTTTGCAACATCATCTGCCACATTCTTTGCATCTCCCGTAAGGATAATTGTCTTTTTCATGCCGTACTTCTTAAGTCCTTTTACGGCTGCTTCTGCTGTATCTTTTAGCACATCGCAAATCAATATATGTCCAGCATA
>JAGCPW010000007.1 GCA_017965495.1 Eubacterium sp.
CATAGCGGAAGAACATGCTGTTACTTTTGCAGCGGGATTAGCACTTGAAGGAAAGAAACCATTTGTATGCATTTATTCATCGTTCTTCCAAAGAGCATATGATCAAATTTTGCAGGATGTATGTCTTCAAGATTTGCCTGTGAGATTATTGTTTGATAGAGCAGGTTTGGTAGGACAAGACGGTGAGACTCATCAAGGTATATTTGATATTGCATATCTTTCATCGATGCCTAACATGACAATTCTAGCGCCAAATAGCGACCAGGAACTAATGGATGCAATAGACTATGCAAAAGACTTTGCAAGACCAATTGCTATTAGATATTCAAGAGGCGCAGCTTACCATACTGATTTTAAAGAGGAGTTTGAGTATGGAAAGAGTGTGGTTGTGCACGAGGGTGAAGATGTCTGCGTGATTGCAGTTGGAAATATTTATGAAGAGGCATCAAAGGCTAGACTTAAGTTTAAAGAAGAAGGAAAACGTATCACACTAGTCAATGCTAGATTTATAAAACCACTTGATACTGAAATGATTAAGGATATGGCTTCTAAACACAAAGCGATTATTGTGGTGGAAGAAGGTATCAAGAGAGGTGGATACGGAGAGGCTGTAGAAATATTCATCAATGAAAACAAGTTGGATGTAGAAGTTGAAACAATAGCTATTGAAGATAAGTTTATTGAACATGGCAATGTAGACCAGCTAAGAAGTCAGATTGGTATTTCTAGCGAGGATATAGTAGATAAGGTTAAAAAATATTTATAATGAAAAAGCGATTAGATATTTTACTTGTTGAAAAAGGACTTGCGCCGTCTAGAGAAAAGGCGAAAGCAATTATAATGAGTGGCATTGTCTATGTGGATAATGTAAAAGAGGATAAAGCAGGTTCTAACTTTGAAGAAGATGCAAACATAGAGGTTAGAGGTAAAACTCTAAAGTATGTAAGCAGAGGTGGATTAAAGTTAGAAAAAGCGATTGAATCTTTTGGCGTGGATGTCGATGGGAAAGTTTGCATGGACATTGGCGCTAGCACAGGCGGTTTTACAGATTGTATGCTGCAAAATGATGCTAGGAAAGTTTATTCAGTGGATGTTGGCTATGGACAACTTGCTTGGAAACTTGTGACAGATGATCGAGTGGTGGTGATGGATAAGACTAATATTAGATACATCACTCCAGAAGATGTGGAAGAAAAAATAGAGTTTGCATCAGCGGATGTTTCATTCATTTCTCTTACAAAGATTCTAGAGCCAGTAAAAGAAATCTTAACAGATGATGCGAAAATGGTTTGTCTAATCAAACCGCAGTTTGAGGCAGGTAGAGAAAAGGTTGGCAAAAAAGGTGTGGTGAGAGATAAATCAGTCCACATTGAAGTAATCCAAATGATTGTAGATTATGTTAGAAGTATAGGCTTCGGCATTTTGGACTTGGATTACTCGCCGGTTAAAGGACCGGAGGGAAATATTGAATATTTAATCTATCTTCAAAACAACTTGGATTTAGATTTAGAAAAGGACATAGAAGAACTAGTAGAGAGTTCGCACGAAGAACTCGATAAAAATTAAAAGAGGTGTCGTTATGAAGAATTTTTGTATTATTACAAACAGCAGAAAAGACAAAGATATGGAAACAGCTCAGGCAGTCAAAAGCTATTTGGAAAGTCATGATTGCGAAGTAAAAGTTTTTGACAATGTGGATAAGATTACGAATGAGTACGTGATGATTGATCCTAAGGAAATACCTGATTCATGCGAGTGTATTATCACAATAGGTGGTGATGGTACATTACTTCACGCTGTAAAAGGATTAAATCAGGTAGAGTGTGTCTTTGTTGGTCTAAACAAAGGAAACATGGGATTCTTAGCAGAAATTTCTATGGATGACATGGAAGAATCTTTGAAAAAACTATTGAATGACGATTTTAAAGTGGAAGAGAGAATGATGTTAAAAGCCACTTTGCTTAGAGATGGAAAAGTTATTCAGTCGGCTGATGTACTAAACGATGTTGTTCTTCATAGAGGAGCTGAGATTTCAGTTTCTAATTATATAGTTCATGTAAATGGAGATTTGTTAAATAGATACACAGGTGATGGAATTATTGTGGCTACACCTACAGGTTCTACAGCATACAATTATTCTGCTGGTGGCCCTTTGGCTAGACCTGATTCACATTTGATGATTATGACTCCTGTTTGTTCACATTCTCTTGGAAGCAGAAGTATTATCTTCTCCAAAAATGACATTCTTGAAATAGAAATAGGTGAAGATAGAAAATACAACCAAGAGAGTAGATGCTTATCATTAGATGGAGACGAAATTATAAAAGTGGTAGCTGGTGATGTTGTAAAGATTGAGCCAGACTTAAACTCTATAAATATTGCAAAACTTGACGAGAGTAGTTTCGTTCAATACGTGAGAGAGAAAATCAAATAAGCAGGTAAAGAAATGAAGATTAACAGACAAAGAAAGATTATTGAATTAATAAATAAATATGATATCGATACACAGCAAGAGCTTGCGCAGAGACTAATAGACGAAGGGTTTGAAGTTACTCAGGCCACAGTCTCTCGTGATATTCGTGAACTTAATCTTACAAAGGTGACTGTGGACGGTAACAAACAAAAGTATGATGTGCCAGCGGCCACTATGACATCTATCAACGAAAAGTACATGAGTGTGCTTAAGGATGGAATAGTGAGTATTGAGTGTGCTGGAAACATCATAGTAATCAAAACTATATCAGGGATGGCTATGGCAGTGGGTGCAGCGCTAGATGCAGTTAACCATGATGAAGTTATCGGAACTATTGCCGGTGACGATACTTTAATGTGCGTAGTTAAAAATGCGAACAACTGCCAGAGCGTTAAAGAATACTTGGAGAATCTTATTGCATAAGATTGTTGAGAAGCACAAAGAAGGAGGAATATGTTAGTAAATTTACATGTTAAAAACTTAGCCTTAATAGAAGAAGTCGATGTAGATTTTGACGAAGGCCTTGTTGTGCTAACCGGCGAAACTGGCGCCGGTAAATCTTTGGTTATTGGATCTGTAAATTTGGCGTTGGGTGAGAAAGCCTCAAAAGATCTAATACGTACTGGAACTGATTATTCTCTAGTAGAACTTACTTTTAAAGTTAGCGAGTCGGTGGCTAATTCTTTAAAGGATATGGATATCTATATGGAGGATGAATCAGAAGTTGTTGTTACTAGAAAGATTAGTAAAGATAGAAGTGTAGCAAAGATTAATGGAGAAACTGTTAATCTTAAAACTTTAAAGGCTGCTATGTCTTTGCTGGTAGATATTTATGGACAGCACGAACATCAAACACTTCTTTACAAGAAAAATCATTTGAACTTTTTAGATGATTTTGCAAAGAGTGACATTGGTGAATTAAAACTAAAAGTATATTACGAGTATAAAAACTATAAGAAGATTTTGTCTGCGCTAGAAGAAATGCAAATGGACAGCGCGACCCAGACAAAGGAACTAGAATTTGCAAAGTATGAAATTAACGAGATAGAAGCTGCCAATTTAGTAGAGGGTGAAGATGAGCGGTTGGAAGCAGATTTTAAAAAGATGAACAACTCGCAGAGTACTTCACAAAATCTTGCTGATGCTTTTGAGTTCTTACATGAGAGCGACATCAATGCGATAAGTGCACTTGGAAAAGCAATTGATGCGGTTAATAGAATTAATGTAGAAGACGAAGAAATTGAAAATATTAAAAAGTCACTATATGATATTGATTCGCTTATGAACCAAGCTTCAGTTGATATCTTTGAATATAATCAGACACTTAACTATGATCCTGAAAGAGTAAAGGAAGTGGAAGATAGACTGGATACTATTAACACTTTAAAACTAAAGTATGGTCAGACTACTGAGCTTATTCTTGATTATTTAAAAGACAGACAAGATTTTGTTAGCAGAATTGAAAACTATGAAGAAGAATTAGAAAAACTAAATGCTGATTTGAAGAAGGCAAAAAGTAGTCTAGAAAAATTATCAGCCGATTTATCTTCTAAACGTCAAAAATGTGCTAAAGATTTTGAAAAGAAAGTAGTTAAAGCGTTAGAAGATCTAAACTTCTTAAGTGTAGAGTTTAAAGTAGATTTTAAAACTAAGAACTTAAGTGCTGATGGTATAGATGATATAGAGTTTATGCTATCAACTAACCCTGGTGAGCCATTAAAGCCTTTGGGTGATGTGGCATCAGGTGGTGAGTTATCAAGAATAATGCTTGCTATTAAATCTGTAATGGCAGATGCAGATGAAGTGGACACATTAATCTTTGACGAGATTGACGCTGGTATCAGTGGCAAGACTGCCACAGCAGTTGGTGAGAAGTTAGACTTACTTGCAAGAAAGAACCAAGTTATATGCATTTCTCATCTTAGCCAGATTGCATCTATGGCAGACAGCCACTATTTGATTTCAAAATCAGTGAGAGATGATAAGACGTTCTCAGAAGTTGAAAAACTTGATAGAGATGCATCTGTGAAAGAACTAGCAAGACTTAGCGGTGGTATTGAGAATTCCAATTTAGCCATCAAGCATGCAGAAGAACTTAAGAAGGAAGCCGAAAATAAGAAGTCTTAAAATATAGTCTACAAATAAATAATGTAGTATAATTATTAAAAACGTGTAAGGAGATTTTTAACTATGTCAGAGAATTATAATATGGATTTGATTCGTGATATTGAAGAGCTAATCAAACGCTACAACAAGAAGCCAGATAAAGAAGTTAAAAAGAAAGATATCGTTACATTGCTTCAGAAAGCATCTGTTTTAGTGCCTGGTAAAGTAAGTACTAAAACTACTAGTATGCAAGGAGAAATCTTAGAGGGAATCGATTTACAGTTTGACGTGGTAAAAGATGATGGAAGAGCTAGACTTCTTCCAGTATTCACATCTTTTGAGCAGATTCCTCAGGATTATTTGGATACATTTTCTTTTGTAAGAGTTAATTCTGGAAAGATATATAAGTATATAGAAGATTGCGACAATATCCGCGGCATGGTTGTAAATCCTTTCACTGAATATAATCTAGAGATTAAGAAAAAGCAGATGTCTAAGAAAGCTAGAACAAGAGGCATTTCAAAAGCAGTGGATGATGGCGAACAAGAAGCTATCATTGTATATGACAATAAAAAGTATCCTATCAAGAAGACTCCATTTACTATTGGCCGTGAGGGTACAAACATTGAGATTCCAGAGAGTTATATTTCAAAGATTCATGTAGTTATCTCATATAAAGATGGTAAATACAGAATTGCTGATTATGATTCTACTAACGGAACAAAACTAAATGGAACAGCTCTTAGATCAAAAGTTTATTATGAAGTGAGAGATGGTTACGAGATAGAATTATCTGATAAAGAAAAGTTACTTGTTTATATCAATTAGTTTTAAACCCATCAAATTTGATTGGAGGCTTAAATGAAAAAGATATTATTTGCTGCATCTGAATGTGTACCATTTATTAAGACTGGTGGATTGGCAGACGTAGTTGGTTCATTACCAAAGTATTTTGATAAAAATAAATATGACGTTAGAGTAATACTTCCTAAGTATTCATGTATTGATGAGAAGTGGGCAGAAAAGATGGAATATGTAGATCATTTCTATATGGATTTGTCTTGGAGAAATCAGTACGTTGGAATTTTAAAAATGGAATACGAAGGAGTAACTTTTTATTTTGTAGATAATGAGTTTTATTTCTCAGGTCCCACACCTTACAGTGATGTGAGATATGATTTAGAGAAATTTGCGTTCTTCTCTAGAGCAGTACTTTCAATTTTGCCTATTATTGAGTTTAGACCTGACATCATTCATTGTCACGACTGGCAGACTGGACTTATCCCTGTATATTTGCATGATTCATTTGCGTCTAACGAATTCTTTAGAGGCATTAAGTCAATAATGACTATTCATAACTTGAAGTTCCAAGGAGTTTGGGATGTTGAGACCATTCAGGATATAGTGGGACTATCTGATTATTACTTTACACCTGACAAACTTAGAGATTACAAAGACGGTAATTATCTAAAGGGTGGTTTGGTATATGCAGATGTAATCACAACAGTTAGTGATACTTATGCAGAAGAAATTAAAACTCCATTCTATGGCGAGGGCCTAGATGGACTTATGAATGCTAGAAGTAATTCTTTAGTTGGTATTGTAAATGGTATTGATTACAATGAATATAATCCAGCCAAAGATGAACTAATTTTTAAGAATTATGATGTGAAAACATTCAAAAAAGATAAAGTTCAAAACAAGATTGAACTTCAAAAAGAACTTGGCTTGAAAGAAGACCCAGACAAGATGATGATTGGTATGGTCGGAAGACTTACAGATCAAAAGGGACTAGACTTAGTGGCATGTGTATTAGAAGAGATGTGCCATGATAATGTTCAGTTTGTAGTTTTAGGAACTGGCGAAGAGAGATATGAGAATATGTTCAGACATTTTGACTGGAAGTATGCAGAAGATTTTTCAGCTAATATTTGTTATTCAAATGAACTATCTCATAAAATCTATGCGGCATGTGATGCATTCTTAATGCCATCATTGTTTGAGCCTTGTGGATTAAGTCAGCTTATGAGTTTAAGATACGGAACCATTCCTATCGTGCGTGAAACTGGTGGACTTAAAGATACTGTTATTCCATACAACGAGTATGAGGATACAGGTACAGGCTTCTCATTCATAAACTACAATGCCCATGAGATGATGAATACAGTTAGATATGCTGAGCATATTTACTATGATAATAAAAAATCATGGAATGCGATGGTTAGCAGAGCGATGCGAGAAGATTTCTCGTGGAAAGCATCAGCTAAGCAATATCAAAAGCTATATGATAATTTACTTAAATAGCAGCAAAGAAAAAGATTATAGGGTGCACTAGGAAAGTCGTTTACCCTATAATCTTTTTCTTTTGCGTTCTTTTATATTATCATATACTTTTGATATTGCTTATGTCTGGTGAAATAGTCATTGAGTAGTTCGTGTGGTAGATTACAAAGCCTGGCATTTTGCCGGGTACTTTTTTTACCTCTTTCTTTTGTATGTAATCGATTTCTACTTTATCTTGGTCAGCGCCGTTTGAGTAGTGGGCTGCAAGTGCTGCGGCTTCCTCAAAAGTTCTGTCAGGTAGTTCCTGATTATTTGCCTTAACTATTACATGCGAACCAGGCATTCCTTTGGCGTGGAACCACCAGTCGTTTCCAGTAGCCACTTTAAAAGTAAGTTCTTCATTTTGAATATTGTTCTTTCCGACAAATATATCAAATCCGTCGGATGAAATGTAGTGGAGCGGTTTGCTTTTAGTTGAACCTTTCTTTTTATTTCTAAATGATTTCTTTATATATCCAGTCTCTTGAAGTTCAGACTTGATGGCTTTTAAATCATCTTCGCTTGTTGCAATATTAAGTGCATGACTAATTGATTCTAAATACTCGATTGATTGTTTTGTCTCTTTTGTAATGCTGGTCAAGGCATCATAAGTTCGTTTTAGCTTTGTGTATTTATTAAAATACTTTTTCGCATTCTCAATAGGTGAAAGAGTAGGATCTAGTGGGATTGATATATCTTCGCCCGAGTAAAAATCAGTAGTATCATATTTCTTGCTACCTGGTTCAATATCATATCCGTATGTAGTTAGTATATCTCCATACACCTTAAACTTTTCTTTTTTCTCTGTATCTTTTAACTGCTTTAGTTGAATATTATATTTTTTATTCTCGCGCTCTAGAGCAGTGTTGATAATCTTTCTAAGATCAGTGGATTTTTGGCGAATTCTATTTGAAGCATCTTTTTTATGATAAAACTCATTTATAAGATTGCTCATTGAAGCAAAATCTACAGACTCTTGGTTTTTATATGAATCAAGTTTGAAAGCACAGTACTCATCAGGAATATCATCCTTTTCATACATAGTAGGTTCAAACTTTTCATCCTTAATCTTATTCATCAACTCATAAAAGTGAGTCCAAAGCAAATTCTTATCGCCATCTTCAAAGGTATTAGCACCTCTAGAAGAATCGAGTTTAGTTTCATCACATAATTCCTCGGCAATCAAAGGGCTAATGCCAGTGTAAGTAGTATAAATTGCTTTGGAAAGGTTAGTAGCATCATCAAACACTGCGCTAAAGAACTCGTCCTTTGTAGTCTCTAAAGGATTCAATTTATCACCAGTGTTTGGAATGAAATAATCTTTTCCAGGCATAACTTGACGAACGGAACTCATTAAAGAGTTGATATGCTTTATACTGTCTAGAATATTATTATCATCATCTGTAAAGATAATGTTTGAATGTTTACCCATCAATTCAACAATCAAATGCTTATATTTAACATCGCCCAGTTCATCTAAATGTCTAACTTTAAAGTCGATAATACGCTCTAAACTAGGTTGAGTAATTTCTTCAATAAATCCATTATTTATATGCTTTCTAAGAAGCATACAAAAATTAGGAGCTTTCATAGGAGATTGCTTGTTAGTGTCTGTTAAATAGATAAGTGGGATGCTAGAATTAGCACTTATTTGCAATCTAAATTGACCATCATAAGTCTTGATGGTTAAGATAAGCTCATCGCTTTCTGGCTGTGCTATTTTTACTATGCGTCCCTGGCTTATTTTGCTTCTAAATTCGCTTGCCAAGGCTGCCACGGTTGTTCCGTCAAATGCCATAAAAACCCCTTTAAAATCGTCTTTTCGGACTAATTTTAGTATGTTTATACCCTTAAGTCAACCTTGACGGTATTTCTATAATAAACTATAATATTACGGAATATGTAAAGGCATAAAAAGAGGTTTTTATGATTAAAAGTATGACAGGATTTGGCAGATGTGAAGTGAGCAGAGATGAGAGAAAAGTCTCTGTTGAAATCAAGTCTGTAAATCATAGATATTTAGAATTAGGAGTTAAAATTCCTAGAAAACTTAATTTTCTTGACAATGATATTCGTAACCTTTCCAAAGAATATGTTGAGCGTGGAAAAGTAGATATTTTCGTTACATATCAAAACTTGGGCGAGGGTGAAGAAGACATTAGATATAATGCTGCTTTGGCGAAGGAATATTTTGATGCTTACACTCAGATAAGTGAAGAGTTAGGTACAGAAAATGACATTAAGACAAGTCATATTATGAGAAGTCCTGATGTTATTACGATTGAAAGTGCCGAAGAAGATGAAGACGCAGTTAAAGATATTGTTCTTGAGGCATGTAAAGGCGCGTTTGAAAAGTTAGTTGAATCTAGATCTAACGAGGGTGAGCGTCTTAAGAAAGATATCCTTGAGAAGCTTGAGAATATCAAGAATAATGTTGATTTTGTAGAAGAAAAAAGTCCTGTTATTGTGGATGAATATAAAGAAAAGATTAATGAGAAGATTCACGAACTACTTGAAGATACACAGATTGATGAATCTAGAATAGCTCAAGAAGTTACAATGTTTGCCGATAAGGTATGTGTGGACGAAGAAATTGTAAGACTTAAGAGCCATGTTAAAGCAATGATTGGTACTTTTGACCAAGA
Organism: Eubacterium sp.; assembly: GCA_017965495.1. GTDB lineage: Bacteria > Bacillota > Clostridia > Lachnospirales > Lachnospiraceae > Eubacterium_G. The sequence continues at coordinate 9,547 of JAGCPW010000007.1, forward strand.
AGGTGCGGTTGGACGTAGACTAGATTTTATTGCACAGGAAATGAACAGAGAAGCCAACACTACACTTTCTAAAACTACTGATAAGGATATCTCTGAAAAAGCTATCACGCTTAAGACAGATATCGAAAAAGTAAGAGAACAGATTCAGAATATCGAATAGGATTTAATTATGGAAAAAGGCAAACTTCTTATTATTTCAGGATTTTCCGGCGTGGGTAAAGGAACAGTAGTTGAGAACATGCTAGAGAATTTTGATAATTATAAAATATCAATATCTTGTACCACTAGAGATCCGAGACCAGCGGAAGAAGATGGAGTTCATTATCATTTTATTAGTAAAGATGAATTCGAGAAGATGATTGAAAACGATGAACTTTTAGAACACGCAAAGTATGTGGACAACTATTATGGTACGCCTAAGAAGTTTGTGGAAGACTGTTTGAAACGCGGCGAAAATGTAATTTTAGAAATTGAGTCTGAAGGTGCAAGAAAAGTAAAAGCTAAAATGCCTGAAGCTATTATGATTTTTGTTTTGCCTCCAAGTGCTAAACATTTGAAAGATAGATTGATTGGCAGAAACACTGAGGATCATGATTCAATAACTAAACGTCTTCTAAAAGCTGTGGAGGAGACAGATGCTATGAAGCATTACGAGTACTTTGTCGTAAACGATCAAATAGATGATACAGCTAAAAACATTGATAAAATTGTTACTAATACTAATCCAGACTTACCAAGCGAGGATGAAGTATTAAATATAAAAAATGAAATAATTAATTTTTCGAAAGGAGAATAGATATGTTACATCCATCATATACTGACCTAATGGAAATCGCTAACAGCGATGTAGAAGATGGCGAAACACCTGTAGTACAGAGTAGATATTCTATCGTTATGGCTACAGCTAAAAGAGCTAGACAGTTAGTAAAGGGAGCAGAACCACTAGTTGAGGATTACAACTATGACAAGCCACTTTCAACAGCTGTTAAAGAACTTTACGAAGGAAAATTAAAGATTCAAGGTGATGAATAAGACTAAAATAGATTGTGCTTATGTACAATCTGTTTTAGTGTATAGAAATTTGAGGTATTGAATTGAAAGTATTTTTGGTGTCTTTAGGATGCGATAAAAACTTAGTAGACTCAGAGCATATTTCCGGTATTTTGCAATCGTCTGGTTACACATTTACTGATGATGAATCAGATGCGGATATTATCATTATTAACAGTTGCTGTTTTATTAATGACGCGAAAGAGGAAAGTATTAACACTATCTTTGAGATGGCCAAGTACAAAAAGGACAAGTGTAAGGCCTTGGTTTTGGCAGGTTGTCTGGCGCAAAGATATCATGATGAAATAGAAGATGAAATACCTGAGATTGATATATGCATTGGAACTACAGCTTTTGACGATATCGCAAAGACTTTAGATGAGTATTTTAAAGCAAATCAAAAGATAGTAGATTTGGAAGATATTAATTGTCCAGCAGGATTTCAGGCGCCTAGAGAGATTTCTACATTTGGAGGATATGGTTATCTAAAGATAGCAGAGGGTTGTGATAAGCATTGTACTTATTGCATCATTCCAAAAGTACGTGGAGATTTCAGAAGTGTTCCGCTTGATAATGTGTTAGACGAAGCTAGACAGATGGCTTCTCTTGGAATCAAGGAGATTAACTTGATAGCGCAAGAGACCACTATGTATGGCATTGATATTTATGGAAAGAAATCACTTCATATTTTGATTCATGAATTATCAAAGATAGACGGAATCAAATGGATTAGAATTCTATATTGCTATCCAGAAGATATTTATGATGATCTAATCGATGAGATTAAAAACAATGAAAAAGTATGTCACTACCTAGATTTACCTATTCAGCATGCAAGTGATAGAATTCTTAAACTTATGGGACGTCAAACTACACAAGCTGAGATTAAATCAAAGATTGATGCTTTAAAAAAAGCAGTTCCAGATATAGTTTTAAGGACTACATTGATTTCTGGTTTCCCAGGCGAGAGTGAAAAAGATCATAAAGAAGTCCTAGATTTTGTCGAAGACATTAAGTTTGATAGACTGGGAGTCTTTACTTACTCACAAGAAGAAGGTACACCGGCCGCTGATATGGACAATCAGGTAGAAGAGGATGTGAAGGTCCAAAGAAGAAATGAGATTATGGAACTTCAACAAGGTATTGTTTTTGAAAAGAATGAGAACTTTGTAGGGGAAGAGTTTGAAGCGATAATAGAAGGAAAGATTCCGATGGAGAATGCTTACATCGGTAGAACATATATGGATGCACCGGGAGTGGACTCAAATATATTTGTGGTGACTGACGAAGAGTTGATGAGCGGTGATTTTGTGAAAGTTTCTGTTACAGGAGCAAATGATTATGATTTGATTGGTGACTTAGCAGAACGATTGGAGGATTAAATGAATTTACCTAACAAACTAACAGTATTTAGAACAATTTGCATTCCTTTCTTTGTATTCTTTTTACTTGCACATTTTGTGCCATGCAATTATTTGATTGCACTAGTTGTTTTCATTATTGCAAGTTTAACAGACCTATTTGACGGAAAGATTGCAAGAAAATATAACTTGATTACAAACTTTGGAAAGTTTATGGATCCACTTGCTGATAAACTATTGGTGTGTGCAGCGCTTATAAGTTTAGATGCGTTGATTACTAGTCAACAGTATGCAGGACATGTTTGGTTTACTGTCAGTGTGATTATAATTATAAGTAGAGAAATATTTATTAGTGGATTTAGAATTTTGGCTGCTGACCAAAATGTGGTTCTTGCCGCAGGATGGTGGGGCAAAGTAAAAACTGTATTGCAGATGGTTATGACTATTATTATGATTATCTATCTTCAAGTTAAAGATTGGAATGTAACATGCAAACTAAACATTCCAGACCCTGTAATTTTAGGTGTTGGTATTTTCATTCAAGTACTAGTGGCAGCAACACTATTCTTTACAGTTTTCTCAATGGTTGATTACGTAATTAAAAACAAACAAGTTTTGAAGAATTAATATAAGATGTGAGGTTTAAAATGAACGCTTATAAAAAGATGACGGACAATGAGCTCCGCGAGGAATTAAAAAGTTTAAGAGAAGAATATGCTAAGCTTTGTGAGTCAGGACTTGATCTAGATATGTCTAGAGGTAAGCCTGGTCTTGATCAGATTGCCATTTCTATGGAACTTTTTGATGTATTCACAAGTGATTCGGAAGTAGTTTCTGAAAACGGTTTTGACTGTAGAAACTATGGTCTCTTAGATGGACCGCCAGAAGCAAAGAGAATGATGGCTAGCATTATGAACACCACAGAAGACCATGTAATTGTGTATGGTAACTCAAGTCTTAATGTAATGTATGATCAAGTTTCAGAGTTTTATTCACATGGCGTGAATGGAATGACTCCTTGGTGCAAGCTAGATAAAATTAAATGGCTTTGTCCAGTTCCAGGTTATGATAGACATTTTGCTATTACAGAACACTTTGGAATTGAGATGATAAATGTTCCAATGAACGAAGATGGTCCAGATATGGATATCGTAGAGCAGTTCGTGGAAAGAGACGACAGCATCAAAGGAATTTGGTGTGTACCTATGTATTCAAACCCAGAAGGTGCTTCATATTCAGATGAAGTGGTTAGACGTTTTGCTAACCTTAAGCCTGCAGCTAAGGACTTTAGAATTTTTTGGGATAATGCATATGCTGTTCATCATTTGTATGATGAGCCAGAAAAACAAGACAAGATTTTAGATATCCTAGAAGAGTGTGAGAAAGCTGGAAATCCAGATATGGCAATTGAATTTGCATCTACATCTAAGATTACATTCCCTGGTTCAGGTATTGCAGCACTTGCATCATCTATCAACAATGTAAATCACATCCGTGAGAGTTTGAAAATTCAAACAATCGGACACGATAAGATAAATATGCTAAGACATGTGAAGTTGTTTAGAGACCACGAAGGAATAAAAGAACACATGAGTAGACACGCAGCGCTACTTAGAGATAAGTTCAATGCAGTGTTAGATGTCTTTGACGAAGAATTGGCTCCATGTGAAATCGCATTATGGACTAAGCCAAGAGGTGGTTATTTTATTTCACTTCACGTTGAAAACAGTTGTGCAAAGAAAATTGTTAAGATGTGTAAAGAAGCTGGTATGGTACTAACAGGAGCGGGAGCAACATTCCCATATCATATAGATCCATATGATAGTGTAATCCGTATAGCTCCTTCATATCCAACACCAGAAGAGCTAACAAAAGCAAGTCACGTGTTGGCGGTTTGTACAAAGATTGCAACTATTGAAAAAGCAGGAATTAAACTATAAACAACAAAGAGACTCCAAATACGGAGTCTCTTTTTATAAAAACACATAAATAAAAAGTGATTTATTATTGAAATAAATTATTTAAAATATTATAATTAAAAAGTGTTGACATACTCCGGAAAATAGTTTAATATACAGATAGCGAACAAATGTTCGGTTATACAGAAAAGGAGTTTTTTATGAATAAAGATGATAAAGTAAAGGCTTTAGACGCCGCTATAGCGAAGATTGAGAAGGACCATGGTAAAGGTTCTATTATGAAATTAGGTGATTCAGCATCTAATATGAATGTTGAAACTACACCTACAGGCTCACTTAGTTTAGACGTGGCTCTAGGCCAGGGAGGAATCCCAAAAGGAAGAGTTGTTGAGATTTACGGACCAGAATCTAGTGGTAAAACTACAGTAGCTCTTCATATGATTGCTGAAGTTCAAAAGCAAGGTGGCGTAGCTGGTTTTGTGGATGCAGAGCATGCCCTAGATCCGGTTTATGCTAAAAATATCGGTGTAGATATTGATAATCTATACATTTCTCAGCCAGACTTTGGTGAGCAAGCGCTAGAGATTACAGAGACTATGGTTAGATCTGGTGCTGTAGATATTATTGTTGTGGACTCAGTGGCAGCATTAGTTCCTAAGTCAGAGATTGATGGTGATATGGGAGATTCTCATATGGGACAGCATGCTAGGCTTATGTCTCAAGCACTTAGAAAGCTAACTGGTATCATTAATAAAACTGGATGTACATTAATCTTTATTAACCAATTGAGAGAAAAGATTGGTGTTATGTTTGGTAATCCAGAGACTACTACAGGTGGACGTGCACTTAAGTTCTATGCATCAGTTAGACTTGATGTTAGAAGAATTGAAACTCTAAAGAACCAAGGAGAGATGATTGGTAACAGAGCTAGAGTTAAGGTTGTTAAGAATAAGATAGCACCTCCATTTAAAGAAGCAGAGTTTGATATTATGTTTGGTAAAGGTATTTCTAAAGAGGGAGATATCCTTGATCTAGCTACTAACTGCGATGTAGTTCAGAAGAGTGGCTCATGGTATGCATATGACGGAGAAAAGATTGGCCAGGGTAGAGAGACAGCCAAGAAATTCTTAGAAGAGCACCCAGATGTTTTAGCTGATATTGATGCTAAAGTACGTGAGCACTATTTCAATAAAGAAGATGAGTCAGATGCGGCTGCAGAGGCTGATGATTCAGATGATGTTATTGCACCTGTTGAGGATTAATTGAATGTTAATTACTAAGTTAGAACCATTTGGTTCTCGAGTAAAAATTTATATCAATAATGATTTCGCCTTTGTTTTATACAAAGGCGAAATTAGTAAGTACGGTCTAAAAGAGGGCGAAGAGATTCCTAGTAACACATACAGTGTTATTATGAATAAACTTTTCGACAGAGGAAAAGAGCGTGCTCTTTATATGCTTGATAAATCATATAAGACTAAAAGATACATTATGGATAAGTTAAAAGCAGGTCTTTATCCAGAAAGCATTATAGATAAAGTGGTCTCATTTTTAGAAGAAATAAACCTTATTAACGATTTAAGGTATGCAGAGATGTATATAGACTATAAAAGAGCATCTAAGAGCAAAAAACAGATAGTACAAGACTTATATGTAAAGGGTGTTGATAAAAAGTTAATAGATCAAGCCTTTGAAGAGAGTGATTTCACAGATACAGAATCACTTAAGAAATATATAGAAAAAAGAAAGAATAAATATGATTTAAGTGATAGAAAAGACATCCAAAAGTTCTATTCATACCTGGTTTCTAAGGGATATTCGTATGGAGACGTAAAAGAGGCTTTAAGGGACTATATTGATGAATAAAGCCGTCTTATCACTATATATTGTGAGTTAACTTGACATAACATAGGCCAAAAAGTATAATTTATATGTTGTATTTGTACAATGATAATTAAATAAGGAGGTGCTCCGATGATTACTACACCAATATGGATTGCCATTTGTGTTGTATGTGCCGTAGTTGCTTCTTTAATTTCAATATTTATTCGTAAAAGAACAGTTGAAAAAACAATTGGTTCAGCAGAGAAAAAAGCTCGTGAGATTATTGACGATGCTATTAAGGATGCTGAAGCACAGAAAAAAGAGATGCTTCTTGAAGCAAAAGAAGATAATCTTAAAACTAAAAACGAACTAGAAAAAGAAGTTAGAGAACGTAGAGCGGAGATACAGAAATTTGAGCAACGTATTCTTAACAAAGAAGAGGCTGTTGAAAAGAAAGCTGATTCTATTGATAAGAGAGAGCAAAGCTTAAAGGATAGAGAAGAAAATCTAGCCGAAAAGCAAGCTAAGGTAGATAAGTTAAGTGAGCAACGCGTAAATGAACTAGAACGAATCTCTGGATTAACCTCCGAACAAGCAAAAGAACAATTATTACAAACTGTTGAAGAAGAAATTAAGATTGAGACTGCTAAGGTAATAAAAGAAGGCGAAGCAAGAATCAAAGAAGAGTCAGATAAAAAGGCTCGTGATATTATTGTTAATGCTATTCAGAAATGTGCTACAGATCAAGTATCTGAGGCCACAATCTCAGTAGTTCAATTACCTAACGAAGACATGAAAGGTAGAATTATTGGACGTGAGGGTCGTAACATTAAGACTCTTGAGTCACTTACAGGTGTTGATTTGATTATCGATGATACTCCTGAGGCAGTAGTTCTATCAGGATTTGATCCTATTAGAAGAGAAGTTGCAAGAATTGCACTTGAGAAGCTAATCGTCGATGGACGTATTCAGCCAAGTAGGATTGAAGAAATGGTTAACAAGGCTAAGAAAGAAGTCGAGACCGTTATTCGTGAAGAAGGTGAGTCTGCTACATTAGAAGTAGGAGTTCACGGCATTCACCCAGAGCTTATTAAACTTCTAGGTAAGATGAAGTTTAGAACAAGTTATGGACAAAATGCATTAAAACACTCTATAGAAGTGGCACATCTATCAGGCCTTATGGCATCAGAAATGGGATTAGATGTTCGTGTCGCTAAGAGAGCTGGACTTTTACATGATATTGGTAAGGCAGTGGATCACGAACAAGAAGGTACACATATCCAACTAGGTGTAGACCTATGTAGAAAATACAAAGAGTCAGCTACTGTTGTTAATGCAGTAGAGGCACACCACGGAGATGTGGAACCAGAAACATTAATCGCTTGTATTGTTCAGGCTGCAGATGCTATTTCAGCTGCTAGACCTGGTGCAAGACGTGAGACACTTGAGACTTACACTAACAGACTAAAACAGTTAGAAGACATCACAAATTCATTTGAAGGTGTTGATAATTCTTTTGCTATTCAAGCAGGTAGAGAGATTCGAGTTATGGTGGTTCCTGACAAGGTAAGCGATGCCGATATGGTATTAATGGCTAGAGATATTTCTAAACAGATTGAAGCTGAATTAGAATATCCTGGACAGATTAAAGTAAACGTTGTTAGAGAATCAAGAGCTATAGATTACGCAAAATAAAATCTACATTTAAGGGGAATATGTTTTACATATTTCCCTTTTTTTATGATATACTTTCTATGATTAAAGGAGAAGAACGATGAGTAAAATAGGTTTTATTGGAATGGGAAATATGGGATATGCATTGATGAATGGATGTCTCGAATTTTTTGACAAAGAAAATGTATTATTCTTTGATACAAACACTGATAGATGTGAAGAAGTGAAAAATGAAACAGATGTAGATTTTGTTTCATCTGTTAATGAGTTAGTAGAAAATGTTAAGTTTGTAGTTCTAGCTATCAAACCACAAGTTTATGAAACAGCTCTTGATGGAGTAGAAACATCTGTAAGTGAAGATACAATTATCATTTCACTTGCTCCTGGAATTACTGTGGATAAAGTAAAGTCTTTAACATCTGCTGAAAAGATTATTAGAACAATGCCTAACACACCAGCTATGGTAGGAGAAGGTATGACTGGTATTTGTTATAACGAAGAAGTATTTACACCAGATGAAGAAGTAGTTATTGATAAGATATTTAACTCAGTTGGAAAATATAAAAAGGTGAGTGAGGATTTGATGGATGCTGTAGTTTGTGCGAGCGGAAGTTCACCTGCTTATGTTTTCATGTTTATAGATTACTTGGCTAAGTCTGTTGAGAAACTTGGTTTATCAAAAGAAGAATCAATTGATTTTGTAGCACAGACAGTTTTAGGTTCAGCTAAACTTTTGATGGAGACAGGTGAAGATCCACAAGTGTTAAAAGAAAGAGTTTGCTCGCCGGGCGGAACCACTATAGAAGGTGTTAAAAAGTTAGATGAGAATGAACTTGAAAAAGCAATAGATGAAGCAACACAAGCATGCTTTAAGAGATGTAAGGAATTGCAATAAAGAAGAAGGTAAGACTATGAAAGATTTTAAAAGAATAAACAGAGAGAGCGTTTACAAAGGAGCAATCATTGAGTTTTGTAAAGATCAAGTAATTACTCCTGAAGGAAACAGAGTGGAATGGGATTATCTTATCCACAAAGGAGCTGCAGCTATCATTCCTGTTATGGATGATGGAAGAATCATTATGGTTCGTCAGTGGAGAAATGCTATAGATAAGTTTTCTCTTGAGATTCCAGCTGGTGGAAAAGACACAGTGGAAGAGTCTACACTTGACTGCGCCACAAGAGAATTGGAAGAAGAAACAGGCTATAAAAGTGACAATATAGAATTCCTAATTACTATAGTTCCAGCCATTGCTTACTCAGGTGAGACAATAGATATTTATGTAGCCCGCGATCTTCAAAAGTCAGAGCAAAACTTGGATGAAGATGAAGATATTGAGATTGAAATTTATACAATAGAAGAGTTGGTTGGAATGATTATGAACAATGAAATCAACGATTCTAAAACAATTTCAGCCATTTTGACTTATTATTTAAAATATTGCAAAAAAAATTAAAAAAAGATTTATTACAAGATATTGTGTCAAGCAAATAGACGCTAAGAATATATAGTGTAAATTTTATGTAACCCAATAAAAAGCCCATTTTATTGGGTTATTTTTTGTTTGATTTTACATAAAAAAGTATATATAATACTAACTACATCTCTGTAAAGAGGTTGCGGGAAAAATGGAAGAAATAATTAATGCGTTTTTGAAAAAACTAAATAAACAAAAATCTATCTCGAAGAACACAGAGGATTCGTACAGAAGAGATTTAACAAAAATGTTTGAGTACATGAAGGTGTCATCTAAAACAGCTTTAGCTAAAGTTAGACAGAAAGACATTGAAAAGTATATCAAGCATTTAAATAAGTTAGGCAGAAAGCCAGCTACTATCTCACGTACTATTGCTTCAAGTAAAGCGTTCTTTGGATATTTAGTTTCAGAAGGAATTGTCAAAACTAATCCAGCTACTAATTTAAAAGCACCAAAGATTGAAAAGACAGTTCCTGAAATTTTGTCTGTTAAAGAGATTGATGCTCTTTTGAAACAGCCATCTAAGAACACTCCTAAAGAACTTAGAGACAAATCAATGTTAGAACTTCTTTATGCCACTGGTATGAGAGTAAGTGAATTGATTCAGTTAAAGATAGATGATGTTAATATCAAACTTGAATATATAGTTTGTCACAATAGAAAGCAGAACAGAATCATTCCTTTCGGAACAGCAGCTAAGAATGCTCTTTCAAAATATTTAGAAAACGGAAGAGAAGAGTTGTTGGGCGATAATAAAGACAGTGATGTTTTGTTCCCTAACTGTTCTGGTAAACAGATGAGTAGACAAGGTTTTTGGAAGTTGATCAAGTCCTATGGAAAGAAAGCAGGAATTGGTTCTGAACTTACACCACATACACTTAGACATTCATTTGCAGCACACTTGGTAGAAAATGGTGCAGACTTAAAATCAGTTCAGCAAATGCTAGGACACTCAGATATTTCAACTACTCAAGTTTATATGAACTCAGCTAATACAAGAGTGAGAGAGGTGTACGCAAAAGCACACCCTAAAGCATAAAAAAACAGATTGAAAATTAATCAATCTGTTTTTTATTGTAATAATTTGCATTAAAAAACCTCTAAAAGAATATCTTTTAGAGGTTTAATTATTTTTAGTCTAATTCGTCTGCGATCTTCTTTAGCAAGTATTCTGTGTCATCCCAACCAAGACATGGGTCTGTGATTGATTTGCCGTATGTGTGTTCATCCAAACTTTGATTTCCTTCTTCAATATAACTTTCAATCATAAGTCCTTTGATGAAGTCGTGTAAATCATCTGAATGACTCTTGTGATACAAAACATCTTTAGCAATTCTGATCTGTTCTTTGTATTTCTTGCCTGAGTTGTAATGATTACAATCAACGATAAGAGAAGGATTTGCAAAACCTTTTTCTTCATATTGTGTGTAAAGATTTAGCATATCTTCATAGTAGTAGTTAGGAATTGCTTTTCCATCTTTATCACATGCGCCACGTAGAATAGCGTGAGCGTATGGGTTACCAGTAGTTTCAACATCCCATCCTCTATAAATGAAATTGTGTGATGACTGAGCTGCCTCAATAGAGTTAAGCATTATGCTGATGTCTCCACTAGTTGGGTTTTTCATTCCTACAGGAATTTCCATACCACTAGCTGTTAGTCTATGCTGTTGATCCTCAACACTACGAGCTCCCACAGCTACATATGATAGACAGTCTGTAAAATATCTAGTGTTTTCTGGATAAAGCATCTCATCTGAAATAGGAAAACCAGTTTCTTCCATAATCTGTACAAATAGTGAACGGATAGATAGAAGACCACTTAATAGATCGTTTTCCTTTTCGGGATCTGGTTGGTGAAGCATTCCTTTGTATCCCTTACCAGTTGTTCTTGGTTTATTAGTATATATTCTTGGAACAATAAATACTTTGTCCTTTATTTCTTCTTGTACTTTAGCGAGTCTGTGAACATAATCTAAAACTGCTTCTGGATTGTCAGCAGAACAAGGTCCAATAATAGCCAAAAATCGCTTATCTTCTCCAGTAAATATTTTCTTTAATAGTTCATCGTTTTCAGCTTTTTTCTGAGCAACCTTTTCAGGTACTGGGAACTGTTCTTTGATATCTTTTGGAAAAGGCAATCTTCTGTTAAATGTACTTCCCATATTTGACCTCCTTTACAATATTTTCTAGCAAGTATACCACAAAAATAGCCAAAAATGTGAGAAAAATTAATATATTAAAAAAAGTATTAAAATGTTCAAAAATAGGCAATTTTGTAGTATTATATACAGGGTGTGCGTAACTTTAGATTACGCACATTTGGTGTAAATTATGTTTGGTAAAGATAAGCAGAAAAAAGAGAATAAAACAGAACATAAGCATTCAGTAAAACATGCTAAAGAAGATATCAAAGACTTAGAAAAGAGAGCATCTTCTAGATATCAAAAAGTGAGAAGTTTCTTCAAAGAGACATACAATAAACGAATTATGTATATCTATATTGTATGTGCGCTTGGAGTAACTTTTTTAATTGAAGTTTTAGCGAGAGGATCACTGCTTAAAGGTATTTATTATGTGATTTCTTCTCCATATGTATTTATCGTTAATGCATTGATTGTGTTAATGACTTTATCCGTAACTTTGCTGCTTAGAAGAAGATTCTTCGGTATAGCTTTAATTAGTTTGATCTGGATCATTTTTGGTGTAAGCAATTGTATTTTGATGGCTAACAGAGTAACACCATTTACAGCAGTAGACTTAATGCTTATTGATAGTGCATTTGACGTGCTCGATAAATATTTCGACTTTTGGCAGATTGTTCTTGTGATTATTGCGCTAGTGGCAGCAATTGCAGGAATTGTTTACCTATGCTTTAAAGCGCCAAAAGTTAATCACAAAATTCAGTATGTAAGAAACATAGCGGCCATAATAATTATTTGGGCTATTGGTTTTGGTTCAATACAGCTAGGTCTAGGTTCAGGGCTTATTCCTAGACAGTTTGGTAACTTAAGAGATAGTTATACTTCATATGGTTTCGTTTATTGTTTTACTAATAGTTTGGTTAATACAGGCGTTAAGAAACCAAAGAACTATTCCGAAGAAGCAATAAGAGCTTTGATAAATGGAAAAACATATAAAAAAGCTAAAGAAAAGCCTAATATTCTTTTCTTACAGTTAGAATCTTTCTTTGACTTAAACAAAGTTAAGAAAATCAAGATGTCACAGAACCCTGTCCCAACATTCACTAAATTGAGAAAGAAGTTCCCAAGTGGATATTTGAATGTTCCTGTAGTAGGAGCTGGTACAGTTAATACAGAGTTTGAAACAATGACAGGTATGAACATGGACGATTTTGGTCCAGGCGAGTATCCGTTTAAAACTATATTGAATAAAAAATCTTGTGAGAGTATTGCGTTTAACTTAAGACCTTATGGTTATAAATCTCACGCTATTCATAATAATACTGCTACATTCTACGGTAGAAATCATGTGTTTGCTAATTTGGGCTATGATACATTTACATCTATTGAAAATATGGATGAAGTGGAAGAGACTCAAAATGAGTGGGCAAAGGATAAATGTTTGACGAAGTATATTATGGATACTTTGAAGTCTACTAAAAAGCAAGACTTTATTTATACAATTTCAGTTCAAGGTCACGGAGCGTATCCTTCAGAAGATTTGGGTTCAACTATAAAAGTGAAAGGTATAGAAGATGAGGGCTTGAAAAACCAATATGAATTCTATGCCACTCAAACATATGAGATGGATGCTTTCGTAAATGAACTTACAAAGAAATTGAAGAAGTATAAAGAAAAAACAATTCTAGTTATGTATGGTGATCATTTACCATCACTTGGAATTACTGGTAATGACTTAGAAAATGGAAATGTTTATCAGACTGAATATATCATCTGGTCTAACTACAAAACAAAATACACCAATGAAGATTTAGAAGCATATCAACTAGAGCCAAAGATTCTAAAAGATCTTCATATTACTGAGGGTGAGATTAATCTTTATTCTCAGCAACACAGAAAAGATAAAGATCAAAAAGCTTATCTAGAAGGTTTGCATAAATTAGAGTATGACCAACTGTATGGTAAGAACTTGGCTAACAAAGGTAAAAATCCATACAAGCCAACCAACTTGCACTTTGGATTATATGATGTCAGCTTAAGCTCCATAAATCCTATGCATAATGATGTTGGAACTATATACATTTATGGTAATAACTTTACTCCTTACAGTAAGGTTTATATAAACGATGAAAAAGTGGACACAATTTATATTGATAGAAACACTTTGATTGTTCAGCATCTTGAATTAAAGGCTGGAGATAATTTTGTTGTTAAACAGCAAAATTCTGACACGCATATTTTGTCGGAGACAAAGCCTTATACATATGCTGCAGAAGAGACTAATGCACATAAGACCACAAAGAAGCATAAACATAAAAAGAATAAACATAAAAAGAAATAGGTAAAACATGGATCTAGAATTTAAGCTTCAAGTGTTTGAAGGTCCGCTGGACTTATTACTTCACTTGATTGAGAAAAACAAAATAGATATTTACGATATTCCGATTGTAGAGATAACAGATCAGTACTTGGAGTATGTGAATCAAATGCCTAAAGAAGACTTGGATATGGCTAGTGAGTTTTTGCTTATGGCTGCTACACTTATCGATATCAAGTCTCGTATGCTTCTTCCAAAAGAAGTGGATGAAGAAGGCAATGAGATTGACCCAAGAGCTGAGTTGGTTGAGAAGTTGATTGAGTACAAAATGTACAAACATGCTGCACAGGAACTTCGTGATATGCAAGTTTATGCTGGCAAGTCATTGTATAAAGATGAAACTCTTCCAAAAGAAGTCAAAAAATATAGACAGCCAGTGGATCTTGATAAATTACTAAAAGATGTCGATCTATCAAAACTTAATGAAATATTCCAGATGGTACTTAAGCGTCAGGTTGATAAGATTGACCCAGTAAGAAGTAAGTTTGGAACAATCGAGATGGAAGAAGTTAGTCTTCCTGAAAAAATGGAATTTGTCTCACACACTATTAAGACTAAAAAGAAATGTAGTTTCAGACAGTTGTTAGAAAACTCTTCGTCAAAGATAGAAGTGGTTGTTTCTTTCTTGGCTATTTTGGAATTGATTAAAGTGGGCGAGATTGAAGTATCACAAGAACACACTTTTGATGATATTTATATTACATCTATAGAATAGGGGTTACAAAGATGGATAACAAAAAAATGAAAGCAGATATTGAATCAATTTTATTTACAATGGGTGAATCAGTTGAGATACCTGTTATTGCAAAAGCTTTAGAAATCAAATCTGCTGATGTTAGAAAAATTGTAAAAGAGTTGCAAGATGATTATGCAAAAGATGATAGAGGCTTGAAAATTATTGAACTTGATAATGCATACCAAATGTGCACAAAGCCTGAGACATATGAATCTCTAATTAAAGTTGCAAAACAGCCTAAGAGACAAGTGCTTACAGATGTTTTGATGGAGACACTTTCTATTGTTGCTTACAAGCAGCCCGTTACAAAGACAGAGATTGAAAGAATTAGAGGAGTTAAATCTGATTTTGCTGTCAACAAACTTATTGAGTATCAATTGATTGAAGAAGTGGGAAGATTGGATGCTCCAGGTCGTCCATTGTTGTTTGGAACTACAGAAGAGTTCCTTAGAAGATTTGGTGTTCAGTCAGCAGATACTTTGCCTGTATTTGATCCAGACACTATTAATGAGATTAAGGAAGAAGTGGAAGACGAAGTAGTATTCACTTCAAACGATCAATAATATTTGCGAGGAAAAACGAGGAGAAGAGTTATGAAATTTACAAAGATGCAGGGATGTGGAAACGATTACGTATACATCAATGGCTTTGTTTACGAAATCGAACAGCCTGAAGAGTTGTCTAAGAAAGTAAGTGATAGACATTTTGGCGTGGGCTCAGATGGACTTATTGTAATTAATCCATCAAATGAAGCTGACTTTAAAATGAATATCTATAATGCTGATGGTTCCGAAGCCAAAATGTGTGGTAACGGAATTAGATGCGTTGGGAAATATGTCTACGACAAAGAAATGACAAACAAAAAGATAGTGACAGTTGAGACTTTGTCTGGAATTAAAACTTTGTTCTTGTCTGTAAACGACGAAGACAAAGTAGAATCTGTTAGAGTGAATGTTGGAAAACCTACACTTACTCCATCAGAAATACCTGTAGTATCTGACAAAGAACAAGTGTTGGATGAAGCTATAAAAGTGGCAGGTAAAAAGTTCAAAATGACATGTGTTTCTATGGGTAATCCACACTGTGTTGTTTTTGTGGATGACGTGGATGATTTAGACATTGAAAAGTATGGACCAGAATTTGAAAACAATGAACTATTCCCAGATAGAATAAATACTGAGTTTGTTCAGGTGGTTGATAAAAACCATATTAAGATGAGAGTTTGGGAGAGAGGTTCTGGCGAGACTATGGCTTGCGGGACTGGAGCTAGTGCAAGTGTTGTTGCATCTTATCTTAATGAGTTCACTGAGAATGAGGTATATGTAGAACTTCTCGGTGGAACACTTTACATTGAATATGATACAAACGAGGATTCTGTATATATGACAGGTCCCGCAGAGATTTCCTTTGAAGGAGAAATGGAAGAATAATGTTAGCTAGATTACTTGAAAGAATTGAATATAAAGTAATACAAGGTAATACAGATATTGACGTTAACAAACTTTGCTACGATTCTAGAAAAGTGGAAAAGGGCGATGTATTTGTCTGCATCAAAGGAAGTGGATTTGATGCGCATGATTTTGTAGATGATGTAGTAGAAAAAGGTGCTGCAGCTATTATCGTTCAAGATGATGTAGAAGTGCCTGAAAGTGTCACAGTAGTTAAAGTTGAAAATACTAGAAAAGCTCTAGCGTTTATGTCAGCTGCTTACTTTGACTATCCTGCAGAACAAATTACAACTATCGGTATTACTGGAACAAAGGGTAAAACAACTACCACATACATGGTTAAATCAGTTCTAGATAGTGTTGGAATTAAAACAGGTTTAATTGGAACTATTGGGGCAGTATATGGAGACGAGATAATAAAGACAGCCAACACTACACCTGAGTCATTCATTATTCAGGAAGCTTTTAGAAAGATGGTGGATGCGGGAATACAGTGCGTAGTTATGGAAGTGTCATCACAAGGATTGATGCTAGATAGAGTGACTGGATTTACATTTGATTATGGTATCTTTACTAACTTAGAGCCTGATCATATTGGGCCAAACGAACACACTAGTTTTGAACATTATTTAGAGTGCAAGGCTATGCTTTTCAAACAATGCAAGCATGCCATTGTAAATATAGATGATAAGCACACTGAAGAAATACTAAAAGGTTCAACTTGCGATGTTGAAACTTATGGTGTGGAAAATGAAGCAGATTTTAGAGCAACTAACATTGAATTATTCACTAAGCCGGGTAAACTTTGTGTTTCATATGATATGACGGGCAAGATGGAAATGCCAGTCGAGATTCATGTGCCTGGAATATTTAGTGTTTACAACAGTTTGTGTGCGATTGCAATTTGCTCACATCTGACTGATGATAAAGAAGTAATTAAGAAAGCGCTTATAGACATCAGCGTCAAAGGACGTGTGGAGATAGTTAAAGTGTCTGACAGATTTGTATTTATGATTGACTATGCTCACAATGCTATGAGTCTAGAGAGTTTGCTCACAAGTCTTAAGGAGTACAATCCAAAACGAATTGTAACTATCTTTGGCTGTGGCGGAAATAGAAGTAAAGATAGAAGATACGAGATGGGCGAGGTTTCATCAAAGCTTGCAGACTTTACTGTAGTTACTTCAGATAACCCAAGATTTGAAGAGCCTATGGATATCATCAATGATATTTTAGTGGGCATTAAAAAGGCAGACGGTGAATATGAAACTGTGCCTGATAGAAAAGATGCCATCAGATATGCCATTATGAATGCAAAAGATGGCGACATTATAGTTTTGGCCGGCAAAGGTCATGAAGACTATCAAGAGATTAAAGGCGTTAAATATCCAATGGATGAGCGCACTTTGATTAATGAAGTAATCTCAGAAGAAGAGGTTAAAAAAGTTTTATAATAGGGATTTTTATTATTTATTGAGGCTAGATAATAGAAAGGTTTATTATGTGTGGAATTTGTGGATTTGTAGGAAAAGTGAATAATAGCAAAAAGATTCTAAAGACAATGGTAGATAGAATCGCTCACAGAGGTCCAGATGATATGGGAATGTATGTGGATGATTTAGCTGCCCTTGGTCATAGACGTCTTAGCATTATTGACTTAAATCACGGCGTACAACCCATGTATAATGAGACTGGTGATTTGGCTATTGTGTTCAATGGTGAGATTTATAATCACCTAGAACTAAGAGAAGATTTGATACGCAGAGGTCACACCTTTGCTAATGATTCAGACACTGAGTGTTTGATTCACGGATATGAAGAATATGGAAAAGATTTCCTAACAATGCTTCGTGGTATGTTTGCATTTGTTATTTGGGACTCTAAAACTAAGACAATGTTTGGTGCCAGAGACTATTTCGGTATCAAACCTTTTTATTATGCAAATGTAAATAATTCGTTTGTCTTTGGTTCAGAGATTAAATCTATTTTAGATTTTCCAGGATATAAAAAAGAAGTAAATGAAGAAGCGCTAGAACAGTACTTAAGTTTTCAGTATTCAGTTTTGCCTGAAACTTTCTTTAAAGGAATATTTAAACTTCCTGCAGGTCATTACTGTGAATTGAAAGACGGCAACTTAGAAATCCACAGATACTTTGATCCAAAGTTAAAACCAAAGAATGAAAAAACATTGGAGGATACTGTATCCGATATTGAAAAGGTAGTTCACGAGACAGTAGATGCTCATATGATTGCCGATGTGGAAGTGGGTTCGCTTTTATCAAGTGGTGTGGATTCTAGTTATGTGGTTTCAGAATTCCCTGCTGATAAAACTTTTACAGTGGGCTTCCTAGATAAGAAAAGTAAATATAATGAGATTAGATATGCTGAAGGTTTGGTAGAAGAATTAAATAAGAAAAACTTCAGCAAAACAATAAACAGTGATGAGTATTTTGATTCTATAGAGACTGTAATGTATTACATGGATGAACCTTTGGCGGACCCATCTTGTATAGCACTTTATTTTGTAGATCAAGTGGCGGCAGAACAGATAAAGGTTGTGTTATCAGGCGAGGGAGCAGACGAGTTCTTTGGCGGATATAACATTTACCATGAGCCAATTTCTCTAAAAGGTTATCAGCATACTCCAAAGTTTATTAGAAAAGCTTTGGCGGGCATTGCTAAACTATTACCTGATATTAAGGGTAGAGATTTCTTGATTAGAGGAAGTAAATCTGTGGAAGAGAGATTTATTGGAAATGCCAATATGTTTTCTGTGGAAGATAGAGAAAAACTTCTTAAGACTAAACTTACACATGTGGCTCCAAAAGACTTAGTTGCTCATACATATGAAAAAGCTAAAAACTTAGATGATATATCTAAGATGCAATATATAGATATTAACTTCTGGCTTCAGGGAGATATTCTTCTTAAGGCAGATAAGATGAGTATGGCGCACTGTTTGGAATCTAGAGTTCCATTCTTAGATATTAAAGTATTTAACTATGCAAAGAGATTACCTACAGAATATAAAGTGACTGATACAGCTACAAAGCGTGCATTTAGAATAGCAGCTAAAAAACATATCCCAGAGAAGACTGCTAACAAAAAGAAATTGGGATTCCCAGTTCCTATCAGAGTTTGGCTTTGTGAAGATGAATACTATAATAAAGTGCTTTCAGTTCTTACAAGTGATACTGCAAAACAATACTTTGACACAGACATCCTTGTAAAACTAATGGAAGATCATAAAAACGGTAAAGCAGATAACAGCAGAAGAATCTGGACAGTATATGTTTTCCTAGTATGGCACAAGGTATATTTTGAGGATGAAAACTTTACACCAATCAACAAAGATTGGCTAAATAAGAGAGTACAAAAACTATAATTTCAAAACCCGTTTTTACACATAAAAAACGCACTTACTATGCTAAAAAGTTAACCTTGAATATTGACTACTTAAGTATTAATATAATACTTGGTAAAAATTGGGTTATAAAACAATTTTACGTAAATTTTGGAGGAAAAATCGATGAGCATTACAAAAGCAAGAGAGAGAATTGACAATCTTCTTGATGATAACAGTTTTGTGGAAATAGGCGCTCTAGTTAAGGCTAGAAGCACCGATTTTAACGTTAGCGAAACTGACACACCATCAGACGGAGTTGTTACTGGTTACGGACTTATAAACGGAGAATTAGTTTTCGTTTACAGCCAAGATCCAGATGTACTAGGCGGTTCTATTGGTGAGATGCATGCCAAGAAGATAATGAATATATATGACAAGGCTATTGATATGGGAGCACCTATCATTGGTCTTATTGACAGTTCTGGTTTTAGAGTTCAAGAGTCTGTAGATGCACTTGAAGCTTTTGGTCAGATTTATTTTATGCAATCAAACGCTTATGGCGTAATTCCACAAATCACAATGTTGTTTGGTGAATGTGGTGGAGCTTTAAGTGTTCTTTCTAAATTATCTGACTTTACATATATGGAAGAAACAAGTGCAAAATTATTTGTTAATTCACCAAATACTATTGCAGATAATAAGACGATTGATAGCGCATCTTCAGAGTATCAAGCAGAAGTGGGCAATGTGGATTTTGTGCTTCCTGAAGCAGAGATTTATACAAGTGTTAGAAACTTGATTTCAACTATCCCATCTAATTCATCAGTGCCTGCAGTGGATGTGGAAGCTAGTGATGATTTAAACAGAGGAGTTGATATTGAGGATAAAGTTTCTAATCCTATCAATGCTATTAAAGAACTATCAGATGATGGTTTTGTTATAGAAGTAAAGAAAGACTTTTCAGAAGACATTGTTACAGCATTTATTAAAATAAATGGTGCAACAGTGGGTGTAGTTGCAAACAAAGAATTTGAAGGACAAAACAAGTTCACAACAGACGGACTTAAGAAAGCGTCAGACTTTGTAATAACTTGTGACTCACTTGGACTTCCTATTTTGACTTTGACTAACTGTGAAGGATTTGATTCAAGTTTTGAAACTGAAAAAGATGGTGTGAGCGAAGCATCTAATTTAGTATTTGCTTTCTCAAACGCTACAGTTCCAAAAGTTAACCTTATAGTTGGAAAAGCAATTGGAAGCGGATATATGATTATGAATTCAAAATCACTTGGTGCTGATATTGTTTATGCATGGCCTAAGGCCAAGGTTTCTGTTATGGAAGCTAAGAAGGCCGCAGAAGTAATGTATGGCGATAGCAGTAAGGTTAGTGAGTTTGATAAACTTCAAGGCAACATTCAAAATGTAGCTGCAAGAGGTTATATAGATTCAATTATTGAACCAGTTGATACTAGAAAATATCTTATCGGAGCATTTGAGATGCTCTACACAAAGGAGATATAAGATGAAACGAATTTTATATCTTTCTTGCATTTGCATAGCGTTATGTTTGTGCTTGAGTGGATGCAAGAAGAAAAATGATCCAACCGCATATGATGCAAAAGATCTTCGTGAAATACAAATCAATCTAGTTGCAAATGCGTATGAGAACAATCCTACTTTATATAAACAAAGCAGGAATATCGACCAATCTAAATACGCACTTGATCAGGAAAAACTTGAGAAAAAACTAGAAGATACTGTTAAGAAGTTTCACAAAGAGTGTGGCAAAATAAAATCAATCAAAAAAGATACTGAGTGCAGTTACGTAAATGGTGAAATCAATGTAACAACTACTCTAGATTGTACAAAACGAGATGCCACAGTTACATCATTGTATAAATACGATGCAGATAATCATAATGCATTGACATTATATGAAATGACATTTGATGCTAAATACACCACAGGTGAAAAGCTAAGCCAAGCTGGAGCTAACACACTGATTGGTATGGGAACAGTATTTGCAGTTTTGATATTCATCTTCTTAGTAATATCATGTTTTAACTTATTCCCTAAAGTTAAAAAGATTATTAAGAGAAAGAAAAAGATGGATACTGGACCAAGATCTTTCGACACAGTTCAGAAGCAAAAAGAGGAAATGGATGATGGTGAATTGGTAGCAGTAATTACAGCGGCCATCGCATCACTAGAGAAAAAATCTACAGATAGTTTTGTAGTTAGATCAATAAAGAGAAGATAATTAGTATTTTGGAGGAAAACAAAATGAAGAGTTATACAATTACAGTAAATGGAAAAGCTTACGACGTAACAGTTGAAGAAAAGGGTGAAGTTGCTAGCGCACCAGTTAGTGCTCCGGGCCCAGCAGCTCCAGCAGTGGAAACACCAGCGCCGGTTTCATCAGGAACTGAAGGTGATGTTCAAATTAAGGCTCCAATGCCTGGTAAAGTTATGTCTATTAAGGTTAAGCCAGGAGAGCAAGTAAGCAAGGGTGATACTATTATGGTATTTGAAGCTATGAAGATGGAAAACTCTGTAGTAGCTCCACAGGACGGTACATTGGCTAGCGTAAATGTGGAAGTTGGTAGTGAGTTTGAATCAGGTGCAGTTCTTGCAACTATGTAATTAGAAGACTAAGAATATTTAGTCTTTGGAGGTACTTATGAATTTTACAGAAACACTGGATAACCTAGTTAATCAGACAGCGTTTTTAAACTTGTCTGTGGGCAATTACATTATGATTGCCATTGCTTGTGTTTTCCTATTTCTTGCAATAAAAAAAGGATATGAGCCATTATTACTTGTTCCAATAGCTTTCGGTATGCTTTTAGTTAATATCTATCCAGATATTATTGCACCACCTGTGGGCGAAGATGGAACAGGAGGTTTGTTATATTACTTCTTCAAACTAGATGAATGGAGTATTTTACCATCACTTATCTTTATGGGTGTTGGTGCAATGACAGACTTTGGACCACTGATTGCTAATCCTAAGAGTTTCTTACTTGGAGCAGCTGCGCAGTTTGGTATTTACGGCGCATATTTCTTTGCGATATTTATGGGATTTGGTGGAAAGGCAGCTGCAGCCATTTCAATCATTGGTGGTGCAGACGGACCTACATCTATTTTCCTTGCCGGTAAATTAGGACAGACGGCGTTATTAGGACCGATTGCGGTGGCGGCATATTCGTATATGTCCCTGGTTCCTATCATACAGCCACCTATCATGAAACTTCTCACAACCGAGAAGGAAAGAAAAATCAAGATGGAACAACTTCGTCCGGTTAGTAAACTAGAAAAGATTTTGTTCCCTATAATCGTTGCGATTGTAGTTTGTATGATTCTTCCAACCACAGCACCACTAGTTGGTATGTTGATGCTTGGTAACTTGTTTAGAGAATCT
The DNA here is from genome assembly GCA_017965495.1 of Eubacterium sp. Lineage (GTDB taxonomy): Bacteria > Bacillota > Clostridia > Lachnospirales > Lachnospiraceae > Eubacterium_G. Next base: position 32,322 of record JAGCPW010000007.1, read on the forward strand.
GGAGTGGTACGTCAGTTACAAGATACTGCGTCCAATGCTCTTATGTATATAGTTGTTATCTTGCTAGGTACATCAGTAGGTGCAACTACTAGTGCGGAGGCATTCCTAAATGTTAGTACAATCAAGATTGTAATTTTAGGTTTGTTGGCATTCTGTGTTGGTACAGCAGCCGGTGTATTGTTTGGTAAGATTATGTGCGTGGCTACACGAGGTAAGGTTAATCCACTTATTGGATCTGCTGGTGTATCTGCCGTTCCAATGGCTGCTAGAGTTTCACAGAAAGTGGGAACAGAAGCAGACCCATCCAACTTCTTGTTGATGCATGCTATGGGACCAAACGTGGCAGGTGTTATTGGTACAGCCGTGGCAGCTGGTACATTTATGGCAATATTTGGTATATAAAATAATTTAAAAATAAACGAGGGAAAATTATGGCTAAGAAAGTAAAGATAGTAGAAACAGCATTAAGAGATGCACATCAATCTCTAATTGCTACTAGAATGCCTACAGAGGAGATGCTTCCAATTGTCGATAAGATGGACAAGATTGGATATCACGCTGTAGAGTGTTGGGGTGGTGCTACATTTGACGCAGCACTTCGTTTCCTAAAAGAAGATCCATGGGAGAGACTAAGAAAGCTTCGTGATGGATTTAAGAATACTAAACTTCAAATGTTGTTTAGAGGTCAAAATATTTTAGGTTATAACCATTACCCAGATGATGTAGTGGAATACTTCACACAGAAGTCTGTATCTAATGGTATCGATATAATCAGAATCTTTGACTGTCTAAATGATTTGAGAAACTTAGAGACAGCAGTTAAGGCTGCTAAGAAAGAAGGAGCTGAAGCACAAATTGCTCTTTCATATACATTGGGTGATGCATACACATTAGATTATTGGAAAGACATTGCTAAGCGTATTGAAGATATGGGCGCAGATTCTCTTTGTGTAAAAGATATGGCAGGACTTCTTACTCCATATGCTGCAACAGAACTTGTTAATGCTCTAAGAGATGGAACAGACATTCCGATTGATATGCACACACACTGTACATCAGGTGTTGCTCAGATGACATATCTAAAATCTGTGGAAGCAGGTGCTGATATTATTGATACAGCTATCTCTCCATTATCAATGGGAACTTCTCAACCACCTACAGAAGTTATGGTTGAGACATTTAAAGGTACAGAATATGACACTGGCCTTGATATGAAAGCGCTTAAAGAAGTAGCAGATTACTTTAAACCATATAGAGAAGAATGTTTAGAGAGCGGACTACTTAGTCCAAAGGTAATGGGTGTTAATATTAACACATTGCTTTACCAAGTACCTGGTGGTATGCTTTCAAACCTTGTTTCTCAACTTGATGAGATGGGTGCTTCTGATAAGTTTGAAGAAGTGCTAGAGGAAGTGCCAAGAGTTCGTAAGGACTTTGGTGAACCACCTTTGGTTACTCCATCATCACAGATCGTTGGTACACAGGCTGTGCTTAACGTAGTTATGGGAGAGAGATATAAGATGATCAACCAGCAGGCAAAAGACTTGCTAGCAGGTAAGTATGGACAGACTGTTAAACCATTTAACGAGGAAGTCCAGAAGAAAGCGATTGGCGATGAAAAACCAATTACTTGCAGACCTGCAGATTTACTTGAGCCAGCTCTTGCAAAATATGAAGAAGAAATCAAACAGTGGAAGCAACAAGATGAAGACGTTCTTACATACGCATTGTTCCCGGAAGTGGCAAAAGATTATTTTGAATACAGAGAAGCACAAGCATCAAAAGTAGACCCAAAGAAAATGGATAAAGAAAACGGGGCATACCCTGTATAAAATAAAGGGCAGTTTATCTGCCCTTTTTGTTTTTTAGTTATGAGTAGAGTAATAGTTATAGGAGCAGGTGCATCAGGTATGATGGCAGCCATTGCCGCTAAGAAGAATGGAAATGATGTAACACTGCTTGAGAAAAATGAAAAGTTAGGAAAGAAATTGTTTATCACGGGAAAAGGTAGATGCAATCTTACTAATGCATCCGACATCAATTCCCATATGAACAATTTAATGTCCAACCCTAAGTTTATGTACAGCGCATTTAATGCGTTTGATTCGGATGACATTATTGCTCTAATAGAAGAGTCAGGCGTTAAAACAAAAGTGGAACGTGGAAATAGAGTTTTTCCAAAGAGCGATAAATCATCAGACGTTATCAAAGCGCTTAAGACTCAACTAGATTCATTAGGTGTAAATATAGTTTTAAACTATGAGGTAAAAAGCATAACTAAAGACGAAGAATTTAAAATTAATGATGGTGAATACACTTGTGATTCACTAATAGTGGCAACAGGTGGCCTTTCATATAAGTCTACCGGATCCACAGGAGATGGATATAAGTTTGCAAAACAGTTTGGCCATGAAACAACCAAAACATATCCTTCATTAGTTCCATTTAATATTAAAGAAGACTACTGCAAAGAACTGCAAGGTTTGTCACTAAAAAATGTTAAACTCAGTTTATTAAAAGATGCGGATTGGAATAGTGAACATTATTCAGGACTTATTGAGAGTGGCATTTATCAAATAGTCTACGAAGAATTGGGTGAAATGATATTTACTCATTTTGGAGTGAGTGGCCCATTAGTGTTGAGCGCCAGTTCCTTTGTCGCAGACAAAATGGAAGATGGCTATAAAATTTCTATAGATTTAAAACCAGCGCTTGATGATGCGACTCTTGATAAAAGAATATTGAGAGACTTTGAAAAATACAAAAATAAGAACTTTAATAATTCTTTAAATGATTTGTTGCCTAAAAAGTTAATTCCGATTATTATAAGACTGTCGGGTATTGATGAGTATAAAAAAGTAAACGAGATTACAAAGGAAGAGCGACAAAGATTAGTTACTCTTATTAAGAATCTTGAGTTTAACATTGATAGCCTAAGAGGTTATGATGAAGCAATTATCACTAAAGGTGGTATTAATGTAAAAGAGATTAACCCTAAGACTATGGAGTCTAAATTAGTGCCAGGGCTTTACTTTGTGGGTGAAGTATTGGATTTGGATTCTTTGACGGGTGGATATAATTTGCAACTAGCTTGGAGTACAGGTTATGTGGCTGGAAGCAGCATATACTAGGAGGTAAGAATGTATAATATAGCAATTGATGGACCAGCGGGAGCAGGAAAAAGTACAATAGCAAAAATTGTGGCTAAAGAACTTGGTTTTATATATGTAGACACTGGAGCTATGTATAGAACTTTGGCTTTGGCTTGTTTTAGAGACGGAATAGACACTACAGATGAAGAGGCTGTAGTTGCAAAATGTCAAAGTGTGGAAGTGACACTTGGATATGAAGATGGAACACAAAAGGTTTATCTAAACGGAGAAGATGTAAGTACAGAGATTAGACAGGAAGAAATTGGAAATCTTACTTCAGCCATTGCAGTTTACAGTGGCGTTAGAAAAATATTGGTTGCTTTACAGCAAGACCTTGCATCTAAGAATAATGTAGTAATGGATGGAAGAGATATTGGAACTGCAGTATTACCTAATGCGGATCTTAAAATATATTTGACAGCTAGTGTAAAGACTAGAGCAAAGAGAAGATATGATGAACTAGTGGAAAAAGGTCAAGACTGTGATTTAGAAGAGATAGAAAAAGATATTGAAGATAGAGATTACAGAGATATGAATCGTGAAGTATCACCTCTCACACAGGCAGATGATGCAGTGTTGGTTGATTCTTCTGATATGACTATTGATGAAGTAGTTGCAAAAATCATTTCTTTAAAATAGGAGTTAGCATGGAAGTAATTTTAGCTAAAAAAGCAGGATTTTGTTTCGGAGTACAAAAGGCCATTGATATGGTTTATGACGAGGCAAATAACTCTGACAATATAGTCACTTACGGACCAATAATTCACAATGAAGAAGTGGTTTCTGATTTGGAGAGTAAGGGTGTAAAGGCTATTGATTTTGATGAGAAAAAACTTAGTGAACTATCTGATTGTACTGTAGTTATTAGATCTCACGGAGTTGGAAAGAAGATTTATGATTCTTTGGAGCAGAAGAATTGTGAAGTGGTGGATGCCACATGTCCTTTCGTTAAGAAAATCCATAAGATAGTCTGGGAAGAGAGCGAAAAAGGAAAAACAATTATTATAGTTGGTAGCGAATATCATCCTGAGGTTGAAGGTATTAAAGGATGGGTGAATGGTAATGTTTTTATAGTGGATTCTGAAGAGGATGCTGAATCTATTAACCTTGAAGCGAATACTCCAGTATGTATCGTTTCTCAGACCACCTACAACGCCGAAAAGTTCGCCAAATTAGTTGAAATTGTAGGTCAAAAAGGTTATGATAGTAATGTTGTGAATACTATTTGTAACGCCACAAATGAGCGTCAGACAGAAGCAAAAGAAATAGCTAAAAATGTGGATGCTATGATTGTTATAGGCGGTAAAAATAGTTCAAATACTCAAAAATTATATGAAATTTGTAAAAATGAATGTGAAAATACTTTTTATATTCAAACTGCAAAGGATATGGATTTTGAGAAGTTGAAAGATTTTGAAAAAGTAGGTATCACAGCAGGGGCTTCCACCCCAAAGAATATTATTGAGGAGGTTCATACCAAATGTCAGAGATGAACAACGAATTTGAACAAATGTTAGACGAAAGTTTCAAGACTATTCGCAATGGAGAAGTTCTTGAAGGAAAGGTTATTTCAGTTAAGCCAGAAGAGGCTGTACTTAATATTGGTTACAAGGCTGATGGAATTCTTCC
>JAGCPW010000054.1 GCA_017965495.1 Eubacterium sp.
AATTTGAAAACACAGAGCGCGTGGCAGGCGAGACTAAATGGAGTTTCTGGAGCTTGTTCAAATACTCTATCGATGGAATTGTAAACTTTACAAATGCTCCTTTGCAGATTGCTTCTGTATTCGGAATCGTTTTCACGATAGTGGCATTTATAGCAATCATATTCATTATGGTTAGAAAGTTTATCTGGGGTGATCCAGTTTCAGGTTGGCCATCACTCGTTTGTATCATCGTATTCCTAAGTGGTATCCAGATGTTTTGTATCGGTATTATTGGACAGTACTTGTCTAAGACATACGTGGAAGTGAAAGAGCGTCCACACTATATTATTAGCGAGAGCAACAAAGATGTTGAGAAAGTAAACTAATGAAAAAAGAAACTGCAAAAATTTTAAGTCAAAATAAAATAGCAGATGGAATCTTTAGCATGTGGATAGAGTGTTCTGCGGCAAAGGATGCAAAGCCAGGACAGTTTATCGATGTGTATGTGAATGATGATTCCAAAATTCTTCCAAGACCTATCAGTATTTGCGAGGCTAAAGATGATAGTCTTCGAATCGTTTACCGCGTAGTGGGCGGTGGAACAAAACTAATGTCTACATACGAGGCAGGCGATGAAATCCAGATTATTGGACCTCTTGGAAATGGTTTTAATTTAAAGGATGGAAAAGCTATCTTGGTGGGTGGAGGAATTGGAATTCCACCAATGGTAGAACTTGCAAAGAACTTATCAGAAAAGATTGGAAGAGAAAATGTAATCTCAGTTATGGGTTACAGAGATGAGCTATTCCTAACTGATGAGTTAGAGCAGTTCTCGCAAGTAATCATTGCTACAGAAGATGGTAGCACTGGCACAAAGGGAACAGTAATAGATGCACTAAATGAAAATGGTGTGGATGGAGATGTGCTTTATGCTTGCGGCCCTATACCTATGCTAAAGGCATTAAAAGATTGGGCTAGCGATAAAGGTATTGAATGTCAGATTTCTCTTGAAGAGAGAATGGCTTGCGGAATAGGTGCATGTCTTGCGTGTGTTTGCAAGACTAAGGAAAAAGACGAGCATTCAAACGTTTGCAACAAACGAATCTGTAAAGATGGACCAGTTTTTGATGCAGACGAAATTATATTTTAAGGAAAGATAAATGAGTAAAGATTTAAACACAAAAGTAAATATAGCAGGAGTTGAGTTTAAGAATCCTGTCACTGTGGCTTCGGGCACATTTGGCTCGGGCGAAGAGTACAGTGAGTTTGTGGACTTAAATGAACTAGGTGCTGTCACTACAAAGGGAGTGGCTGGTGTTCCTTGGGAAGGAAACGATACTCCAAGAGTGGCAGAGACTTACGGCGGAATGCTAAATGCTGTAGGGCTACAAAATCCTGGCGTGGATGTTTTTGCAAAAAGAGACATTCCATTCTTAAGAGGATTTGACACAAAGATTATTGTTAATGTTTGTGGACACTCTGAGGATGAGTATATTGATTGTGTGAAAAGACTAGCTGATGAAGATGTGGACCTACTTGAGATAAACATTTCTTGCCCAAATGTGAAAGAGGGCGGAATTGCTTTTGGAACAGATCCTAAGGCAGTGGAAGATATTACTCGCAAAGTAAAAGAAGTTGCTAAACAACCAGTCATTATGAAACTTAGTCCAAATGTTACTGACATAGTAGAGATGGCTAAGGCTGCTGAGCGTGGTGGTGCAGATGCGCTTTCACTTATCAACACTTTGACTGGTATGAAGATAGATATTGAAAAGCAAGACTTTGTACTTGCAAACAAGACTGGTGGACTTTCAGGTCCAGCTATTCATCCGATAGCTGTCCGCATGGTTTACCAGGTGGCCAATGCAGTAGACCTTCCAATTATTGGAATGGGTGGAATCCAAACTGCTGATGATGCTATTGAAATGATTTTGGCGGGAGCCACTATGGTGTCAGTGGGCACAGCCAATTTCTATAATCCAAATGCTACTGTAGAAGTGGTTAAGGGAATAGAAGATTACATGATTAAACACGGTGTTTCAGACATCAACGATTTGATTGGAAAGGTGAAATAGATGAGTTACAAAAATGAGTTTGTAGATTTTATGATTGAAAGCGACGTTTTAAAGTTTGGCGATTTCACTTTGAAAAGTGGGCGTAAGTCTCCATTCTTTATGAACGCAGGAGCGTACGTTACTGGAAGTCAGCTTAAGAAATTGGGCGAGTACTACGCAATGGCTATACACGAGCACTACGGTGATGATTTTGACGTACTCTTTGGACCAGCCTACAAAGGAATTCCATTGGGTGTAGCAACAGTAATCGCATATAGTAACCTCTACGGCAAAGAAATCAGATATTGCTCTAACCGTAAAGAGGAAAAAGATCACGGTGATGTAGGTATCCTACTTGGAAGCAAGATTAAAGACGGCGATCGAGTAGTGATAATAGAAGATGTAACTACATCTGGTAAATCTATCGAAGAGACATTCCCTATCATTCAAGCGCAGGGCGATGTTAAAATCATTGGACTTATGGTTTCACTAAACCGAATGGAAAAAGGACTTACATCTGATAAGACTGCACTAGAAGAAATTAAAGAGAGATACGGATTCGATGCAAACGCAATAGTTAGCATGGATGAAGTGATAGAGTATTTGACTAAAGAAGGAAGACTAGACGAGGAGATGAAAGAAAGAATAGACGAGTATTATAAACAATACGGAGCTAAGTAAGAGTTAATGAGCGAAGCAAAGAAAAAAAGAATGAACAGAATAGTTGGAAGAATTCTTTTAGTAGCATATTTTGCGCTACTCATTTTCTTTGTGTTCTTTAGCGATGAACTTGGAAGAAAAACTGGAACTATTGTAAGAAGAATGAACACTCATCCGTTCCACGAGATTAAAAGATTCTGGGCGATGAGATACACATATGGCTGGAAAACCACACTTATGAACTTAGGTGGAAATATGCTTATCTTTGCACCATTTGGATTCTTAATTCCAATGAGTTCAAAGAATAAAGTGACTAGAAACTTTTTCGTGGTGACATTACTTGCCATGATGTTTTCAGGAGCTATTGAGGTTATCCAGATTCTCACAAAGGTGGGAGCATTTGATATAGACGATATTATTCTAAACACAGCAGGTGCAATCATAGGATACATTGTATATGCGATTGCCAAAGCGATTAATTAAGAGGTAGAAATGTTTAGCAGAAAAGCGAAGGCGCCAAAGCCTACAAGAGAAGATAAAAAAGATAGAAAAATTCCACTAACCAAATATGCAAGAGGTGGAAGAATTTCAAGTACGATTGGACTTTGTAACTTAGCACTTATGTCTTTAACTATCACTATGGCAGTGATGGAAAATGGAAAGTCTGGAATGTACATTGGTATTATTGTGATACTAATATTCATCTCAGCACTAATGGGATTTGTTATTGGTATTAGAAGTTTTAGTGAAGAAAACAAGTTTTATAGATTTTCATATATTGGAACAGTTATAAATGCAATCATATGGATTTCTATCATTTTGATATATATTGCATACATTTAGAGAGGACAAAATGGAAGAGAGATACGAACTAGTAATTGAAAAAGCAAAAGAAATATTAAATGAAACAAGTGTAGATGCAAAGTATGCAGACTACTTTAAAAGCATAGCCAATCTTATTCTTTTAATCGATGAGATAAAGAATAAAAAAGATGAGGGTTTCTTTGACGAGGCTTCACTAGATGAACTTCAGGCATTTAACAAAAAGATGTATGAAGAAATAGAGCCAGAAAACTACAAGTCTAGTTTTGCTAATCCTACATATGCAGTTAACACTTTGGGTGATGAGTATGGCCAGATGCTATGCTATGTTTATGCATCACTTAGAAGTGGTATTTTAAATATGTTTGAGGGCGACTTGGAAGTTGCTTTAATTAGATGCGAACTAGCAATTGAGATTTACAGTTTGTTTGAGGATGAAGAAGGACTTGCTCCTGAAAACTTGAAGGATATTATCTATACATTTGAGAGAGATAATTCAGAAATCTTTATGGATGTAGTTTTGGGAAGTAAGGTAGATCCAAACAAAGATAGAGTTGCTAAGATTATTCTTGAAAGTGATCTTAGTGATATTAGATATCTCTACAAGTATGGAAACCACATTGGTGATAACGAAATTAAGATGGCTGAGTTTTTAAGCACACTCAGCGATGAGAAGATAGATGAGATAGCAAGCCTTTACACTGAAGGTTACAGAAGAGGTTTTGTAGCCACCGGCAAAGACTTATCAATCAAGAGTAGTGTTCAGTTAATGTATGTGCTTGGTTTCGAGAGAATAGTGAAAGCTGCTATAAAGCGCTTTGAGAAGATGGGACTTAAGCCAGTCATTGGTTATTACGATTACCAGTCCACTGATATGAATAAGCAGTATGCTTTTGATCACAAGCAAGACTCTGCATTATTCTTCGACAAAGCATACATGAAGAGAAAACTAGAAACTGTGACAGCAGCTTATGAGAGTAGAAAAGAACTTGCATCTCAAATGGCAGGACCTGCTAGACTAGAGATTTTTGGCGAGGTTCCATTTGAGCCAGTAAGCACTCCAGAGGCTATTAAGTTTACTCCAGAGCAGCAGGCGCTCACAGCCACATATCAAACAGAGTTTACAAAAATAGTTAGAACATATATTAAGGGTGAGGAGAGAAGTTTTACTATTATCTCATTCCCTGTGCCAGAGTTTGGCGATAATTTTGAAGAGTTCTTCCACGAGACAGTTAAGATTAACAGCCTAGACACAGAAAAGTATGGAGCAGTTCAGCAAAACTTAATAGACGCTCTAGATAAGGCTGAGTATGTTCACATCACTGGTAGAGGTGGAAACAAGACAGACCTTACAGTTGCTATGCATGTGATGAATGATCCAACTAAAGAGACTAACTTTGAAAATTGTTTGGCGGATGTAAACATTCCTTTGGGAGAGGTGTTTACTTCACCTAAGTTAGAGGGAACAAACGGTATCTTACATGTTAGCTCAGTTTATTTGAAAGGTCTTAACTTCAAAGAACTTGAGATAGAGTTTGAAGATGGAAAGATAAAAGAGTATAACTGTAAGAACTTTGACTCGGAAGAAGAGAACAAGAATTACTTTAAAGAAAATGTAATGTTTAATCACGAGACTTTGCCTATGGGCGAGTTTGCGATTGGTACTAACACCACAGCATACGTGATTGCAAATAAATATGATTGTATTTACAAACTTCCTATCTTGATTGTTGAGAAGATGGGACCACACTTTGCGGTGGGCGATACTTGCTACAGTTTCCAGGAGGATGTTGAAACATTTAATCCAGACGGAAAACAGATAGTGGCAAGAGAAAACGAGGTATCAGCGCTACGTAAGACAGATGTGTCAAAGGCATACTTTGGATGCCACACAGATGTGACGATACCTTATGATGAACTTGGAGACATAGTTGCTATCACAAAAGATGGCGAAGAAATAAAGATTATAGAAGAAGGAAGATTTGTTTTGGAAGGAACTGAACTTCTAAACGAAGCATTTAAGGAGGAATAAAAATGGCAAAAGTTGGTATTGTAATGGGCAGTGATTCAGATATGCCTATCATGGAGAAAGCAGCAGCATTCCTAGACGAGATGGGAATTGATTATGAGATGAGAATTATCTCAGCGCACAGAGAACCAGACATTTTCTTTGACTGGGCAAAGGGCGCTAAGGAAAGCGGAATGAAAGTTATTATAGCTGGAGCAGGAAAGGCAGCACATCTTCCAGGTATGTGTGCAGCGTTGTTCCCACTACCAGTGATTGGAATTCCAATGAAGACTTCAGATTTGGGCGGAGTAGATTCACTTTACTCAATCGTTCAAATGCCTTCAGGAGTACCTGTGGCTACAGTGGCTATTAATGGTGGACTTAATGCTGGCATCTTGGCTGCAAAGATTTTGGCTACTGAAGATGAAGAATTGTTATGTAAACTAGAAGATTATGCAGAAAACATGAAAAAAGAAGTAATGGCTAAAGACGAGGCATTAAATAAATAAAAAATAAAGCGAGGAAAGAAATGGATTACAAGAGTTCAGGAGTAGATATTGAAGCGGGCTATAAGTCAGTAGAACTTATGAAGTCTAGCATTAAGGAGACAATGAGACCAGAAGTGCTAGGTGGAATTGGCGGATTTGCCGGAGCCTTTGATTTATCAGGTATTAAGGATATGGATGATCCAGTGCTTTTGTCTGGAACAGATGGATGCGGTACTAAAGTTAAGTTAGCATTTGTTATGGACAAGCACGACACTATAGGAATAGATGCAGTGGCAATGTGCGTAAATGACATTGCTTGTTCTGGTGGAGAGCCATTGTTCTTCCTAGACTATATTGCATGCGGCAAGAACTACCCAGAAAAGATTGCGACTATCGTAAGTGGTGTGGCAGAGGGCTGTAAGCAGTCTGGTGCTGCATTGGTAGGTGGCGAGACAGCAGAGCATCCTGGTCTTATGCCAGAGGATGATTATGATTTAGCTGGCTTTGCCGTGGGCGTAGTTGACAGAAAAGATTTGATTACTGGCGAAAACATTAAGCCAGGAGATAAGTTGATTGGCATAGCATCAAGCGGTGTTCATTCAAATGGTTTCTCTTTGGTTCGTAAAGTGTTTGATATGACTAAAGAGTCACTTGATACATATTACGACGAGCTTGGAACTACATTGGGTGAGGCTTTGATTGCACCTACACGTATTTATGTGAAGGCTCTAAAGAATGTGAAGGACGCTGGAGTTACAGTTAAGGGCTGCAGTCATATCACAGGCGGAGGTTTTTACGAGAACATTCCTCGTATGCTTCCAGACGGAGTTAAGGCTATCGTAAGCAAAAGTAGTTACGACATCCCACCTATCTTTGGACTACTTCAAGACGTGGGCGGCATAGATGAAGAGATGATGTATGCCACATACAACATGGGTCTTGGAATGATTATCGCAGTGGATCCAAGTGACGTAGAAAAAACTATGGCAGCTATAGAAGCAGCAGGCGACAAAGCATACGAAGTAGGTCATATAGAAGCCGGCGACAAAGAAGCCGTATTAGTGGATTAAGGAAGGACCAATATGAAATTTGGAGTTTTAGTTTCTGGTGGTGGCACAAACTTGCAAGCCATTATGGATGCAATGGATGCAGGGAAAATTACAAATGCCACACTGGAAGTAGTAATAAGTAATAAAAAAGATGCTTACGCATTGGAGCGTGCAAAAAACAAAGGCATAGAAGCAGTGGCAGTGTCACCTAAAGACTACGACACAAGAGAAGACTTTAACAAAGCGCTCCTAGAAACAATTGATAGTTATGATTTGGACCTAATAGTTTTGGCAGGATTTTTGGTAGTCCTCCCAGCAGAGCTGGTACAAAAGTACGAGAACAAAATCATAAACATTCATCCATCGCTCATCCCATCATTTTGTGGAGATGGATTTTACGGATTGAAAGTTCATGAGAAGGCTTTGGAGAGGGGCGTCAAGATAACAGGTGCTACAGTGCATTTTGTAGATGAGGGAACAGACACAGGCCCTATCATCAAGCAAAAGGCAGTGGAGGTACAGCCAGATGATACACCTGAAGTCTTACAAAGAAGAGTTATGGAAGAGGCCGAGTGGCAGATTCTTCCTGAAGTAATAAACGAATTAGCAAATAAATAAAGCGAGGAGAAAAAATTGAAAGTATTAATAGTAGGAAGTGGCGGACGTGAGCATGCTATAGCAGCATCAGTAGCAAAGAGCCCAAAGGTAGACAAAATTTATTGTGCTCCAGGTAATGCTGGAATTGGTCAGATAGCAGAGTGCGTAGATATTGGCGCAATGGAGTTTGACAAGTTAGTAGATTTTGCAAAGGAAAAAGAAATCGACCTTACAGTTATCGGAATGGACGATCCACTAGTAGGTGGTGTGGTTGATAAGTTTGAGGAAGCTGGACTACGTGTGTTTGGTCCAAGAAAAAATGCGGCCATCCTAGAAGGTTCAAAGGCATTCTCAAAAGATTTGATGAAGAAATATAACATTCCAACAGCGGGTTATGAAAACTTTGACTCGCCAGAGGAAGCTATGAAATATTTAGAGACAGCAAAGATGCCTATCGTTCTTAAGGCTGACGGCTTAGCTCTAGGTAAGGGCGTTTTGATTTGCCAGACTAGAGAAGAAGCGATGGAAGGCGTTAAGACTTTGATGCTCGATAAGAAATTTGGCGAAGCCGGAAATACTATCGTGGTAGAAGAGTTTATGACTGGTAAGGAAGTTTCAGTTCTTTCATTTGTGGATGGAAAGACTATTAAGATTATGACTTCTGCGCAAGATCACAAGCGCGCCAAAGACGGCGACCAGGGACTAAACACTGGCGGAATGGGAACATTCTCACCAAGTCCTTTCTACACAGACGACGTGGATAAGTTTTGTAAAGAATATATTTATCAGGCATCAGTGGATGCGATGGCAGCTGAGGGTAGACCATTTACAGGAATTATCTTCTTTGGATTGATGCTTACAGAAGATGGACCAAAGGTTCTAGAGTACAATGCTAGATTTGGCGATCCAGAGGCACAGGTAGTGTTACCTAGAATGAAAAATGATATAATAGATGTGTTTGAAGCATGTATCGACGGAAAACTTGACGAGATTGATCTTGAGTTTGAAGACAATGCAGCAGTGTGCGTGGTACTTGCAAGTGACGGATACCCAGTATCTTACGAGAAGGGATTTGAGATTAGAGGTCTTGAACAGTTTGACGGAAAAGACGGATACTACGTATTCCACGCAGGCACAAAATTGGACGATGGCAAAATCGTGACAAACGGTGGAAGAGTTTTGGGAGTGACTGCCAAGGGCGACACATTAAAAGAAGCTAGAGCAAACGCTTACGAAGCTACAAAGCTTATCGATTTTGATAACAAATATATGAGAACAGATATCGGAAAAGAATTATAAAATTCAGATAAAGGAGACCATTTAAAATGAAAAGTCTAAAGAGATTACTAGTGGCAGTTATTGCGCTAACATTTGTTTTTGCATCAGCTAAAGTGGACGTAAAAGCCGCTTCAGATACAGATCTTAAAACTATGCAAGTGTACAGTGTAGATACTGCTGGAGCAAAGAAAGAACTTAAGTTTAATTTCAAACCAACTACTTACAAGTATGATTTCATCGTTAAATCAAACTGTGTGAGAATAGAGATTTTAGTTACTACTAAAAATCCAACATCTACAGCTGTAGTAGATAAGGAAGCAGTGAACACAAGAATGGACACTGGAAAGAACAAGACTACAGTTACAGTTACTGCTCCAAGTGGTGCTAAGCAAGTTTACAAACTAAACACTAAGAAACTTACACCTGCAGAGGATTCAAAATATAAAGAGGGCGGCAAAGCTGCAAAAGCCTCATCTTCTAGCAAGAAAAAAGTAAGTAAGAAATCAGCTAAAGTTGAAATGAACGGAAAGGAATACAAGATCACTTCTTTCTCTAAGAAGGATATTCCTAGAGGATTCGTAAAGACTACAGCTAGCTATAACGGCAAGAAGTATGATGCTATAAAAGGTAAAGAAAAAGACTTAACAGCATTTTACTTAAATGGTCCTGATGGTGAAGGTTTTTGCATCTACGACAAAGACGCAGGCAAATTCTACATAATGAACAACGTTAAAGTTAAGAGTAGAATGTACACTATCGTAGAGCCAGAAAAAACAGATGACATTTTGAAAAACTATGATAAGAAGACAATCAAGATCGATGGTCAAAAAGTAAAGGCTTGGATTTTGGATGACGAAAAGGAAATGTTCTTTGTCTATGCTATGAATTGGGATGGAGAGACATCTCTATACGTATATGATGACATCGAAAAATGTATGCAAAGATACCTAATCGATAACGATGTTAATAGTCAAATCGAAGCAGCTAACCAGGCATATGACAATATGAAGGCTAGAAAGAATGAATTGACTAAGAAGTACAACATTTTCCGTTACGTTATTATCGGAATGGCAGTACTTATTATCATCCTAATCTTCTTGCTAATTCACAGCAAACTTAATAAGAAAGAAAAGAAGATTAAGGCTGAAGAATTTGTGACAGCTGGCATGGGAGAAGAAAAGCCTGATAAGAAAGACAAGAAATCTAAGAAAGAAGAAAAAGAAGAGACAGAAGAACAGCCAGACGAAGACGATATAGACGCAGTTCCTGTGGGTGTACCTGAAACTGAAGAAGATGGTATGGATGAAGTGGAAACTGAAGATGATATTTTAGATTTGGACTTGGACGAAGATGAAGACGCAGTTCCAGATGAAAATATTGAAGTGGACGCTGATGAAATAGAAATCGAACCTGCTGAAGATTTTATAGACAATAAAGTTGAAGATACTCCAGTAGTAGAAACTCCAGTAGTAGATACTCCAGTGGAAGAGCCAGTGGAGGAAACTCACAAGAAGAAGAGAGACTTCAGCAAACGCCACGATGGATATGGTGATGAGCCAACATTTGGCACAGACA
>JAGCPW010000055.1 GCA_017965495.1 Eubacterium sp.
AAAATAGCAAAAAGTGGTTGACAATAATGCATTTATTGTTATAATTGTAATACATTTGTAACATTTACAAATTCCAATGCGTTACAAATTATTGGAGGTTATTTTATTATGAAAAACCAAATTACAAAGAAAATAGCATGTATGGTGTTCGCTATGACACTTTCTGTGTCTAGTATGGTGCCTGTACCAGCGGAAGAGTTGGAAACAGATATACCTGCAGCGGGTGCTACAGAGCTTGTGGGCGGTTATATCGATAACGGCGGCAAGGATGTTTCTAGCATGCTTCCAGCATATCAGACTTCACCTACAGACGGTGAAAACGTGAATGTTAACATGAATAGCAAGATGAGCAAGGTTTTCTCAGACATCGCTATCGCAAAGGTAGAAGGTGGAGAAGAAGGATATGTTAACGTTCGTAAAAAAGCAGACGAAAATTCAAAAGTTAAGGGTAAAATCTACAATAACTGTGGAGCTATCGTTTTAGGAAAGACTAACAATGGTTGGTATAAGATCAAATCAGGTAATTGTAGAGGTTACGTTAAATCTAGTTTCTTTAAAACAGGCGATGACGCTATTAACTTCTGTTTAGATGAAGGTTATGTTTTTGCTACAGTTAAGGAAAACGGTGTTCACTTAAGATCTAAGAGTTCATCAGAATCATCAGTTGTAACTAACGTCTTCAAGGGTGACTGCAAGTCAATGAAGAAGTACAGCAAGGATGGTAGATGGGTTAAGCTTAGAGTGAGCGAAGGAAAGAACGGATGGGTTTCATCTGACTTCGTCAAAGTATCCGTAGACTTTGACCAGGCTAAGACTATAGCTGAAGAAAAAGCTGAAATCGCTGCAGAGAGAGCTAGAGAAGAAGCTGAAGCAAGAGCAGCAGCAGAAGCTGCAGCTGCAGAAGCCGCAGAGAATAACAACGGTGGCGGAAACGCTGGCGGTGGAAACAATGGTGGCGGAAATGTCAGCAATGGAAACACTAACAACGGTGGTGGAAACAACTACTCAAATGGTGGTAGCTCACGCCGTAGAAGTAACTCAAGCAGTTACGGATATAGTAAACCAAAACGTAGAAGCTATTCTGGTGGTTCATCAGGTGGCGGAAGAGGCGGATCAATCGTTTCATACGCTAAGAACTTCCTAGGAAACCCTTACGTATTTGGTGGATCAAGTTTGACACACGGTACAGACTGTTCAGGATTTACAATGTCAGTATATGCTCACTTTGGTATTTCACTAAACAGATCATCATATACTCAGGTAAATAATGGTCGTGCAGTATCAATGAGTAACCTAAAAGCTGGTGACTTGTTATTCTACAGATACGGTGGCGGAAGAATCAGTCACGTTGCTATCTACATGGGTGGCGGACAGATTATCCACGCATCAAACGAAAGAACAGGTATCACAATCAGTGGAATGGGATCACCATGTGCAGCTAGAAGAATTATTGGATAATTAAAAATCGAACGTATAAAAAAGAGCTCGAACTTCAAAAGTTCGGGTTCTTTTTTTAATGCATTTCTCGTTGTATATGTTATAATTAAAGTACAACAAAATAGAAGGGAGTGACATCATGAATATTATTATTTTTGGAAAGAACTTGGAAGTTAAAGAAGGCATTAAGAACCAGATTAATGACAAGTTTGCAAAGGTAGGCAAATACCTAGATGATGACACCAACGTAGATGTAACCCTTAGTGAACGTAAGAACATGAAGAAAGTGGAGGTGACAATACCAGTAAGAGGACATATCATTAGAGCGGAAGAAGAGGATATGGATTTATTTGCTGCTATTGATATGGCACAAGACACTATCATCAGACAGTTGATTAGACACAAAGAAAAATTGATAGATAGTAAACGTACTGCTAGAGAAATCTTTGCTGAAGACTACGTGGAAGAATATTCATACGATGATGAGGGTGTTCAAATTGTTAGAAGCAAGAGGTTCGGAATTAAGCCAATGGATGCTGAAGAGGCATGTGAGCAGATGGATATGCTAGGACATAGCTTTTTCGTTTTCCTAAACGCAGACACTGATGAGGTGAATGTAGTTTATAAGAGAAAGGGAAATACATATGGGCTTATCGAGCCGGAGTTTGATTAGCAATGAGAACAGTATAGATAAAATGGAAAAGGGAGATAAGGATTTATTCTTATCTCCCTTTTTTATTTTAGATATATTGGGCGAACGCCCTCACGAAAAAGGCCGAAGGCCTTTGAGGGACTGTTCTCATTGTTCATAAAATGTTTACATTTATATAATACTATGTTTATTGAATAAAAAAGCCCCAAGTGTTAGAATATTTCAAGATGCGAAAAGGGCTTTTTCTATGCCCTAGAGAAAACGAGGTAAAACAAATGGGATTAATTACAAAAGTAATAGGAACTCATAGTGAGAGAGAATTAAAAAGACACAAACATAAACTAGATAAGATTCTCGCACTAAGAGATGACATGATGAAGCTTTCTGATGATGAGATGAAAGCTAAGACTGAGGAGTTCAAAGAGCGTTTTGCGAATGGCGAGACTTTGGATGATCTTTTGCCGGAGGCATTTGCCTTGGTGAGAGAAGCTACAAGACGTATTCTTGGAACAGAGCATTATCCTTGTCAGTTGCAAGGTGGTATTATTCTTCACGAAGGTCGTATTGCAGAGATGAAGACTGGTGAAGGTAAAACACAGACTTGTTTGCTTCCAGCATATTTGAATGCGCTTGAAGGTAAGGGTGTTCATATCGTGACAGTAAACGAGTACTTGGCAAACCGTGATGCTGAGTGGATGGGTCAAGTTCACAGAGCTTTGGGCCTAACAGTTGGTTGCGTGCTTGCTGAGATGGAACCTGATGAGAAGAGAGAAGCTTACAACTCAGACATTACATATATCACAAACAACGAACTTGGTTTCGATTATTTGAGAGACAATATGGTTGTTTATAAAGAGCAACTGGTACAAAGAGGACTTCACTACGCTATCGTGGATGAGGTGGACTCGGTTCTTATTGACGAGGCTAGAACACCTCTTATCATTTCTGGTTCAAGTGGAAAGTCTACAAAGCTTTACGAGATGTGCGATATCCTTGCACGTCGTATGGAAAAGGGTGAGGCTAAGACTGACCTTTCAAAGATGGATGCTTTGATGGGAGTGGACCTAGAAGAAGATGGAGACTTCCTTGTAAATGAAAAAGACAAGATTGTAACACTTACTGCTCAAGGTATTAAAAAGGTTGAGCAATTCTTCCATGTAGACAACTACGCTGATGCTGAAAACTTAGAGTTACAGCACAATATGATTCTTGCTCTTCGTGCTCACAACTTGATGCACAGAGATCAGGATTATGTAGTTAGAGATAATGAAGTATTGATAGTAGATGAGTTTACTGGACGTATCATGCCAGGTAGAAGATACTCAGATGGTTTGCATCAGGCTATCGAGGCTAAAGAGCATGTTAAGGTTCAAAGAGAAAGTAAGACTTTAGCTACTATTACATTCCAGAACTTCTTCAACAAATATGAGAAGAAGGCTGGTATGATAGGTACAGCTATCACAGAAGAAAAAGAGTTTAGAGATATCTACAGCATGGACGTTGTTGAGATTCCAACTAACGAACCTATCAGAAGAATTGACTATGATGATGCTGTATTTAAAACAAGAAAAGAAAAACTACACGCTGTTATAGAAGAGATTGTTAAAGCTCATAAGAAGGGACAACCAGTTTTGGTTGGTACTATCAATATCGATTCATCAGAAGAGATTAGTAAACTTCTTAAGAAGCAAGGCATTCCTCACAACGTGTTGAATGCGAAGTTCCACGAGATGGAAGCTGAGATAGTAGCAGACGCCGGCAAACACGGTGCAGTAACTATCGCTACCAACATGGCTGGTCGTGGTACTGATATTAAGTTGGATGAAGAGGCAAAAGCTGCTGGCGGTTTGAAAATTGTCGGTACAGAAAGACATGAATCGCGTCGTATTGATAACCAGTTACGTGGACGTTCTGGTCGTCAAGGTGATGTGGGTGAATCTAAGTTCTTCATCTCACTAGAAGATGATATTATGAGACTCTTTGGTTCGGAGCGTTTGATTTCAGTGTTCAATGCACTTCGCGTTCCTGAGAACGAAGAGATTCACCATAAATCTTTGTCTAACACTATTGAGCGTGCGCAGAAGAAGATTGAGGGTAACAACTTTGGTATCAGAAAGAACCTTATGGATTACGATAAGGTTAACAATGACCAAAGAGAGATTATATATGCTGAGAGAGCTAGAGTGCTTGACGGCGAAGATATGAGAGAGTCCATCATTAAGATGATGAACGAAGTGATTGACGCAAAAGTAGATCAGTTCATTCATGGTGATAATCCAAATGACTGGGATACAGAAGGTTTGCATCAGGCACTATTTGATATCATTCCTCTACAGTTAGAGATTAGCGAAGAGGAATTGAATCAGCTATCTCAAGCTGAGTTTAAGCAGATAATTAAAGAGGGTGCTCACAAGGCTTACGAGTTAAAAGAGTCTGAGTTCCCAGAGCCAGAGCATGTGCGTGAATTAGAACGTATGGTTCTAATGCGTGTGATTGACCAGAAGTGGATGGATCACTTGGATGACTTAGAGCAATTAAAACAGGGTATTGGACTTGCTGCTTACGGTCAGAAGGATCCAGCTGTTGAGTACAAAATCCAGGCGTTTGAGATTTTTGCTTACATGGTTGATGCCATTAAAGAAGACACAATCAGAACTCTATTCCACATTCAAGTTGAGCAGAGTGTTGAGCGTGAAGAGGTGGCTGAGGTTACAGGCACTAACAAAGGTGATGACCAAGAGATTCACAAGCCTAAGGTTAGAGAGACAGAGAAGGTTTATCCTAATGATCCATGTCCATGCGGAAGTGGTAAGAAGTATAAACATTGTCACGGAAGACCTGGCGCATAAAATGAAATTCAACCTGGGGATTTTTGTCCCCAGGTATTTTGATAGGAAAACAAAATGATAGAACTAGAACAGTACAAACAAGAATTGAATAGTTATACAACTCGTCTAGAAGAACTTGCTAAGTCTTTTCATATAGAAGAAACTGAAAGTAAGATTTCTGAATTAGAAGCTACTATGGAAAAGCCAAACTTCTGGGACGATTCTGAGTCTGCGCAAAAAACTGTTAAAGAAGCAAATGCTTTGAAGAAGTCTTTGGCGGAGATTAAGGACTTACAAGAGCAGTACGATGATGTAAGTGTAATGATTGAAATGGCAGAAGAAGATGAAGATGCCTTGTCCGCTGATGAACTTAAAGAAGCACTAGATTCTTTTATTGCTGAGTTTGATAGAGTGAAGATTTCTGCGCTTTTGTCGGACGAGTATGATGACTGCGATGCAGTGATTAAGATTAATGCTGGAGCAGGTGGTACAGAGTCTTGCGACTGGGCAAGTATGCTTTATAGAATGTACACGAGATATGCAGAGTCACACGGTTTTACTCACGAAGTGGTAGACTTCTTGGACGGCGACGAGGCAGGAATTAAATCAATTACATTTATGGTTAAAGGCACCAATGCATACGGATATCTTAAATCAGAAAAAGGTGTTCATAGACTAGTACGTATTAGTCCGTTCAACGCCCAAGGCAAAAGACAAACATCTTTCACTTCAGTGGAAGTAATGCCTGAGATAGAAGAGGATTTAGATATAGAAATAAATGATGATGAGATAAGAGTAGACACATACAGAGCAAGTGGTGCAGGTGGACAGCATGTAAACAAAACTTCGTCTGCTATTCGTATCACTCACATTCCAACAGGAATAGTTGTTCAGTGTCAGAATCAAAGATCTCAAACGCAAAACAAAGAGCAGGCAATGCGAATGCTAAAGTCTCAACTTTATTTAAAGAAAAAAGAGGAAGAGGCTGCCAAGCGAGATGACATCCGCGGTGAAGTTACTGAGATAGGATGGGGCAACCAAATCCGCTCATACGTACTCCAGCCATACACCATGGCAAAGGACCACAGAACAAACTGCGAAGTAGCAGACGTTAATAAAGTTTTAGATGGGTACTTAGATCCTTTCATTAACGAATATCTAAAATGGATTCACGAATAATAACAAAGTAAAAAAAGAAAAACGATGTTTGAGCGAATGACTTTCTAGTGAGCTCATCATCGTTTTTCTTTTTTTGTTGAAATTGTTAATAAATTGTCAATCTACGGTTGATATTATGTCAATTTAATGGTAGATTTATAAAGATACCAATAAAAAGGAGAGACTTTATGGTTAAAGTAGCAATATTGGGATACGGAACAGTAGGTTCTGGTGTATTTCAAATCATAAAAGAGAATAACGACATCGTAAGCCAGAAGTCAGGTGAAGAGGTAGACATTAAGTATGTTCTAGACCTTCGAGAGTTTCCTGGTGACCCATGTGAAGATGTGCTTGTACATGACTTTGACACTATTCTTAACGATCCAGAAGTGGAAGTGGTAGTTGAAGTTATGGGTGGATTGCACCCTGCGTATGAGTTTGTTAAGTCTGCCCTTGAGGCCGGCAAAAGTGTTGCTACATCCAATAAAGAATTAGTTGCTAAGTATGGTGCAGAGTTAATAGATATTGCAATTTCACACAACAGAAACTTCTTATTTGAAGCAGCTGTAGGTGGTGGAATTCCAATTATTAGACCTATCAATATGCACATAACAGCAGATAGAATTCAAGAGATTGCGGGTATCATGAATGGTACAACTAACTACATCTTGACTAAGATGGAAAAAGAAGGTGCGGATTTTGACAGCACACTTAAACAGGCGCAAGATCTTGGATATGCGGAGAGAAATCCTGAAGCTGATATTGAAGGATTTGACGCAGTAAGAAAGATTGCAATTTTGACATCTCTTGCTACAGAAAAGACTGTCAATTTTGAAGAGATTTATACAGAGGGAATCTCAGAGATTACTTCTGATGATTTTAAATATGCAAAGGCTATGAACAAGACTATCAAACTTATTGCATGCAGCAAGATGGATGGTAAGAGAGTTCTATCTTTTGTGGCTCCAATGCTTCTTTCGGAGGGACATCCACTTTACGCGGTTAATGACGTGACAAACGGAATTATGGTTCGCGGAAATATGGTGGGTGACCTTGCATTTATCGGAAGTGGAGCAGGTAAACTTCCAACTGCCAGTGCGGTAGTATCAGACGTGGTTGATTGTATTAGACATCTTAACATTTCAACTACTATCCAGTGGAAGGTTGAGAAGCAAGAGTTAGAAGACTTCTCATTTTCAAAGAAAAAGTTCTTTGTAAGAACTAATGCTAGCAAAGATAAAGTAAGAGACGTATTTAAAGATGTTGAGTTTGTAGATGCCGGCATTGATGGAGAAATTGGATTTATTACATCAGTAATGTCAGAAAGTGACTTCAAGGCAAAGGCTGGCACACTTGGAATTATTTCAAGAATTAGATTAGATGATTAATAGAGGTTAATTATGGAAGTAAAAGTTGCAAAGTTTGGCGGAAGCTCTTTGGCGGACGCGGGACAATTTAAAAAAGTTGCAGATATTGTAAAGGCTGATGACAAGCGTGTGTTTGTGGTGGCTTCAGCTCCAGGTAAGAGAGATAAAAAAGACATCAAAGTAACAGACATGCTATATGAATGCTACGACAAAGCAGTGAACGATGAGCCTTTTGAAGACTTGCTTGCAAAGATTAAAGAAAGATATGACGGAATCATTTCAGAACTCGGTGTTGATATCGAGCTTGATAGTGACTTCGATAAAATTAAAGCGTCATTTACTAACATGGCAGGTCGTGACTATGCAGCCAGCCGTGGTGAGTATTTGAATAGTAAGATTTTGGCGGCGTACCTTGGATATCAGTTCCTTGATGCTGCTAAGTATATTTTCTTTGACGATGCAGGAAAGTATGATTGGGATAAGACAAGAGCAAAACTTCGTCCTAAACTAGAGGAGAGTGAAAATGCTGTTATCCCTGGTTTCTATGGTTCAATGCCAAATGGAACTATCAAGACTTTCTCAAGAGGTGGTTCAGATATCACAGGTTCAATCGTAGCGCGTGCTGCACAGGCTGAACTTTACGAGAACTGGACTGACGTAAGTGGTTTCTTGATTGCAGATCCTAGAGTAGTTAAAAACTCTGAGCCTATCAAGACTATTACATATGCAGAGTTACGAGAGCTTGCTTACATGGGAGCATCTGTTCTTCACGAGGATGCGATCTTCCCAGTTCGTTCAGCAGGCATTCCTATAAATATTAGAAATACAAACAGACCTGAAGATTACGGAACAATGATTGTATCAGAGACAGCTGAAAAGCCAGAGCATATCATCACAGGTATCGCGGGCAAGAAGGGTATGTCTGTTATTACAATCGAGAAAGACAAAATGAACTCAACAGTTGGTTTTGGTAGAAATGTTTTAAGATCTTTGGAGAAGAATGATGTGAGCTTTGAGCATATGCCATCAGGAATTGACACAATGAGTGTTATTATTCAAACAGATGCGCTCACAGGCAAAGAGACAGCTATCCTAGATGAGATTCATAGTAGAGTTCATCCGGATCAATTATATATAGAATCAGACCTTGCTCTAATTACTATTGTAGGTAGAGGTATGAAGAGCACAAGAGGTACAGCGGCTATTTTGTTTAAGGCGCTAGCTGATTCAAGAGTAAACGTTAAGATGATTGACCAGGGTTCTTCCGAGCTTAACATCATTATCGGTGTGGCAGAAGAAGATTTCGAAATCGCTATGAAAGCAATCTACGAAGCTTTTGTACACATTAAAAAATAATTAAATACAGACATCTTCGAGGCGGGGTTAGATTCCCCACCGGCTGTTAAAGTCAGCAAGCCGAAACCTTTGGGGCGGACGCATGATATGGTGAAACTCCATAACCGACAGTATAGTCTGGATGAGAGAGGAGAAGTAAATGAAGAAATTATTTACGACAAAGAAAATGGCGTTAATGGGCGTCATCACTGCAATCAGTGTTATACTTTATTTTATTGAAGTACCATTACCATTTATCGCACCAGATTTTTACAAGCTAGACATAAGTGATATTCCAATTATGATTGGATCATTTATTCTTGGACCTGTAGCAGGTGTAATCATGGAATTAGTTAAGAACCTAATTCACTTGCTAATTACAAGAACTGGTGGTGTAGGAGAACTTGCAAACTTTGCAATAGGTTGTGCATTTGTGCTTCCAGCTAGTATTATTTACAAATACAAGAAGACAGTGCACGGAGCTATCGTGGGACTTGCAGTCAGCATTCTTTGCATGGCAATAGTAGGTGGTCTTATGAACTACTTCGTAATGCTTCCACTTTACGGTGTAAACGACCAGGCATGTGCAGGAATGGGTAAAGCTATCAGCAACTTGATTGTTGATAAAAAGACTTTAGTTTTATTCTCAGTAGTTCCATTTAATGCGATAAAAGGTTTTATCGATGCATTTATCACATTGCTAGTTTACAAGCGACTAAGTGAATTTATTAAGAAGCATATATAGTATGCGGATTCTACCTACAAAAAACTTGATAGTTAAAAAAGGGTTGTATATAATTTTGTATGCAACCCTTAAATTTTTAAAAGGACAAAAAATGATTTACGAATCTTTATCAGAAAAAGACACATTTGATTTGGGAATGAAACTAGGCGCTAAGGCTAAGCCTGGTCAAGTAGTGTGCATAGATGGAGATTTGGGTGTTGGAAAAACTGTCTTCACAAAAGGCTTCGCCAAAGGATTAGAAATAGAAGAAGATGTAGTCAGTCCAACATTTACAATTATTCAAGAATATACAGACGGTAAACTTCCTTTGTATCACTTTGACGTTTACCGCATTGGACATCCAGATGAGATGTATGATATAGGATATGAAGAATACTTCTTTGGCGAGGGAGTTTGTTTGATTGAGTGGTCTAACTTGATTGAAGAGCTGCTACCAGAGGAGTCTGTTCATATTAATATAGAAAAAGATTTGGAAAAAGGTTTTGACTACCGAAAGATTACAGTAGAGGAATAAGATGAAGATTTTAGCAATTGACTCATCTTCTGTGGCGGGAAGTGTCTGTCTATACGAGGATGGCGAAATTAAAGCTGAATATATAACACTCGATAAGAGAACTCACTCTGAGACTTTGCTACCTTTGATAGACAAGTTAAAGAGCGAGGCTAATCTTGACTTATCAAGTATTGATGCCATTGCCATTACTGGTGGCCCTGGTTCATATACTGGACTTCGTATAGGCGGGGCTACGGCAAAGGGACTTGGGCTTGCACTAGATAAGCCAATCATTAACGTTCCAACTATGGAGGCTTTGGCTTACAATGTAGTGGGAGCAGACACTTTGGTTTGCCCAATGATGGATGCTAGAAAAGAGCGAGTGTTCACTGGACTTTACAAGTTTAATGACGGCAATGTTGAAGTGATAAAAGACCAATGCGTTCTTACCATTGATGAATTAGTAGATGAGATTGATGAGCCAGTAGTTTTCTTGGGCGATGGTGTAGATGCATACAAAGAAATGCTTGATGAAAAAGTAAAGGTAGAACATTCCTTTGCACCAGACGATTCAAACTACGTGAAAGCATCTTCATTTGTTTTCTTGGCAAAGAAATATATGGATGATGGAAAGATAGAGAGCGCAAGAGATCACAAGCCTGACTATTTGATGTTATCTCAAGCGGAGAGAGAGTTAAAAGAAAAGCAGAAAAATGATTAGTATTAGAGAAGCAACTGAAAATGATATAGATGGAATTTTCAATATTGAGAATTCTAGTTTCACAGTGCCTTGGTCAAGAGAGATGATTGAGGAGACTTTTGGAAACAATTACACTAAGGTCTTTGCTGCAGACGATGGCGAAGAGCTAGTTGGTTATGCCTCGGTGGGACTTATGGTTCCAGACGCAGAACTTTTAAGCATTGCGGTTGAGCCTAACAGAAGAAGAGAGGGGATAGGCGAGATGTTGTTTGATAGCATTTTGTCGTACCTTGATAAAAAAGATGTTAGCGATTTGTTTTTAGAAGTGCGCGAGAGTAACGAGGCAGCAATTGAGTTATATTTAAAGAAAGGCTTTGAAATTATTGGTAGAAGAAAGCAGTATTATCAAAAGCCAGTAGAGGATGCAGTTTTAATGCATTATAAAAATGAAAGTGGAGAAATATTATGCTAGATATTTGTTTGCTAGGCACAGGCGGAATGATGCCACTACCTAAAAGGTTTTTGACATCGCTTATGTGCAGATACAATGGAAGTAATATATTGATTGATTGTGGCGAGGCTACTCAAATTGCAATCAAGGAAAAGGGTTGGACAGTTAAGCCAATCGATGTGATTTGTTTTACACACTATCATGCAGATCACATCAGCGGTTTGCCTGGTCTTTTGCTTGCGATGAAAAATGCAGAAAGAGAAGAGCCTATCACTATGATTGGTCCAAAGGGTTTGGAGCGCGTGGTTAAGTCTTTGTGCGTGATTGCTCCAGAGATTCCTTTTGATATAAACTTTATCGAGATTAATGAGCCAGAAGAATCTATCGAGATTAATGGCTATAGAATTAAAGCGTTCAAGCTAAAGCACAAGGTTACATGCTATGGCTACTCTATAGAGATTGACAGAGCTGGTAAGTTTGACCTGGACAAAGCAAAAGAACTTGGACTTCCAGTGACTTGCTGGAGCCAACTTCAAAACGGTGAGGAAGTGGAGTTTGAAGGAAAAACTTACACACCTGATATGGTAATGGGTCCAGCTAGAAAAGGTCTTAAGGTAACTTATGCTACAGACTCTAGACCTTGTGATTCAATAGTACAAAACGCCAAAGATTCCGACTTGTTTATTTGCGAGGGAATGTACGGCGAGCCAGACATGGAAGACAAGGCCAAAGAGAAAACTCACATGACATACAAAGAGGCGTGCGAGATAGCAAGAGAGGCTTCGCCAAAAGAGATGTGGCTTACACACTACAGCCCATCATTAATTAGACCTTGGGATTATGTTGAACAGTACCAAGATATTTTTGAGAATGTTAAGGCCGGCAAAGACGGCATGAGTGTGGAACTAAATTTTGACGAAGACTAATATAGAAGAAACTGTTATGGAAGATGTAAAGATTTTAGCAATTGAGAGTTCTTGTGATGAGACGGCGGCAGCGGTCGTTGTTAATGGTAGAGAAGTTTTGTCTAACGTTATTTCATCGCAGATAGACTTGCACACGCTTTATGGTGGAGTGGTGCCAGAGATTGCTTCAAGAAAACATATCGAGAATATAAATCCAGTAATCGAGAAGGCGCTTAGTGATGCAAATTGTACACTTGATGATATCGATGCTATTGGTGTAACTTATGGCCCAGGTTTGGTGGGTGCGCTTTTGGTGGGAGTGGCTGAAGCTAAAGCCATTGCTTTTGCAAAAGACATCCCACTTATTGGTGTTAATCATATAGAAGGACATGTGTGCGCAAATTTTGTCGAAGACAAATCTTTAGAACCACCATTTCTTTGCTTGATAGTGTCAGGTGGTCACACACATTTGGTGATGGTGGAAGATTACTGCAAGTATAAGATTCTTGGGAAGTCTAGAGATGATGCTGCGGGTGAAGCCTTTGACAAAGTCGCTCGTGCTATCGGACTTGGATACCCAGGTGGGCCTAAGATAGATAAGGCAGCGAAAGAAGGTAATGACCAGGCTTATGATTTTCCAAAGGCAAAGATAGCTGACAACCCATATGATTTTAGTTTTAGTGGAGTTAAGTCTGCAGTGCTAAATGAACTTAATGCCGAGAAGATGAAGGGCGAAGAGATTGTGACTGAGGATGTGGCAGCGTCATTCCAAAGATCAGTTGTGGAGACTTTGGTGGAAAGAGCAATGCTAGCTGTTAAAGAAACAGGAATGAATAAAATTGCTTTGGCAGGAGGAGTAGCATCCAACACAGAACTTCGAAAAATGTTTAAGGAAGAATGTGAGAAGAGAGGAATTGAATTTTATTATCCAGCGCCAGAGCTTTGTACAGACAATGCTGTGATGATAGGATCGGCCGCATACTTCGAATATATAAATGGAACAAGACACGGATGGGATTTAAATGCCATTCCAAATTTAAAACTAGGAGAGAAGTAATGAGCAAGATAACAGCAATAGTTTTAGCCGCAGGTAGCGGATCAAGAATGAACAGTGACACAAAGAAACAGTATATGGAAATCAATGGTAAGCCAGTTGTTTGGTATTCACTTAATGCCTTTGAGAATTCACGAGTGGATGAAATAATTCTTGTGGTGCCTGAAGGCGAGAGAGAATATGCCACAGAAAATTTTGTTGAAAAGTATGGCTTTAAGAAAGTGGCAATGGTTATCACTGGTGGTGCGCACAGATATGATTCTGTGTATCACGGACTTGAGCATACAACAGGCGATTATGTTTTGATTCACGATGCCGCTAGACCAATGATTACAAACGACATTATTGATAGATGTATCGATGGCGCTATGGAGTACAAAGCTTGCGTAGCAGGAATGCCAGTGAAGGATACTATAAAAGAAGTGAACGAAGACAAAGTAGTAGTTAACACTCCAGCTAGAGAAACACTTTACATTACACAAACTCCACAAGCGTTTGAGTACGACTTAGTTCACAACTCATACATCAAACTATTTGGTTCAGGAGATCAAAATGTAACAGACGATGCAATGGTAGTAGAACAATTCGGAAGGACAAAAGTTAAGTTTGTCGAAGGCTCTTACGAGAACATAAAAATTACTACTCCAGAAGATGTTGAGATAGCAAAAACTCTGTTGACACTAAAATAGATTTTTGATATTATTTTAATGTTCGCTCGCTATAGAGTGAAACCCGGAGAGGTGTCCGAGTGGTTTATGGTGCTGGTCTTGAAAACCAGTGTGGTTCACGCCACCGTGGGTTCGAATCCCACCTTCTCCGCTGTAGATTTATTCTACATCTGACAATATAGTCAGAAGATATAACATAGCCAGACTATGTTCAACTACTTGGAGAAGTACCCAAGTGGCTGAAGGGGCTCCCCTGGAAAGGGAGTAGGTCGTTAATAGCGGCGCGAGGGTTCAAATCCCTCCTTCTCCGTTTAGAGTATTTCTCTAAAATTTTTTCTTTTTTTAGAAGAAAAGTTGTTGACATGCCACATACGCTATGCTATATTTAATAGGCTGTCGCGAAATCTGAGATTTCGTAGGCAGTTTGCGGTTTTTCATAAGGAAAAATTGCAAGGCTTTTAGCTAAAAGAACATTGATAACTAAACAGCAACCATCCCTGAAATTTCTAAAAATTTCAGAAATCATTTTGTAAGAAATGATGCGAACTTCAGTTTTAAACTGAAACCTTTAAAACAGTAATGGATGAAGAATGGCTAACGTCATTCTGAGTACATACAAACACTTTTAACGAGAGTTTGATCCTGGCTCAGGA
>JAGCPW010000056.1 GCA_017965495.1 Eubacterium sp.
ATCTGAGTCTGTAATTACGCTATATTTAAGAAGCGGATAAACAAATCCAGCTTTTAGTCTATCTTTAACAATCATTACCTCTTTGGGTTGAGGCACCTTGTCTGTAATCTCTAATTTGTCCACAAAGTATGCATTCAAGCCCTGGTCCATCAGTTCCTTGGCCATACGCTTACCTCTAGTAGTTGAATTAGTCGTAATCAAAACTGCATAACTTTGCTTCTTATAATTTTCAAGGTCGCTAACTAGCATCTCGAAATGTCCATTGTATGAGTAAACATTCTTACACTCCATCTCCACCTGCTCATCCACGTCAAAGGCCTTTGCCTTTTGTGCGATAGTGGTAAACATGACCTTGGCTTCTTTGTTTATCTTGCGCAGGATGTCTTCCTGATTCCAGATGATATCTGTTTGACCCGGAAGCACATAACCCTTGCTCAAACGGTTGGACATGCTCTCCGCAAACTCCATGCTAGTGGAGCTCAATTTCTCCGCCCCTCTGTTTGGCTCGTCTATATAAAACACTGGGTTTTCAAAGTAATCTAGCAAGCTTACCAAATCATCAAAGAAGTAGTTAACGTATGAATCATACGCTGGACTAGTTGGATCAATATCAACCGCAGTCAAAAATTCTTCCACAGTATACTTGAGTCTACTAGCACTATCATCCCCATCTTCTGCATTATCTTCCAATCTTCCAGCCTGCTCTTCAAGGTCTTTTCTTATAGCCTCTACACCTTTTTCTATCTGCTTTTCATCCAAGATGTATTCATTAGCAGGATAAAGTTTTATGCTATCAATCTTCTCGATGGATCTTTGTGTATCCACGTCAAAACTTTTTATCTCTTCTATCTCATCGTCAAAGAAGTCTATTCTAAACGGAACCTCGTCCGTCAAAGTATAAACATCCACAATACTTCCGCGCACTGAAAACTGGCCTGGACTCTCTATCTGGTCCACGCTCTCGTAACCCATCTCTACAAACTTAGCCCTTAGCTCATCTATATTTATTTGCTCGCCCGCTTCAATATTTAGGAAATGACTTTTGATTTTCTTGAGTGGCATGATTTTATCAAGGAACGCATCCACCGTTAAAACTACAGTGAACTCCTCTTTCTTAACCACTTTTTGAATGAACTCTAGACGCTGCTTTAAAATATAACTTCCGTGAACGTCCGCGCTAAAGAAAATCAAATCCTTAGATGGGTATAGAATGGCATCCACTCCAAAACTTTTTAAGTCTTCATAAAGTTCTTGAGCCTTCAAGGCATCAAAAGTAACGACGACTTTTTGTTTATAGCCCTCGTTCAATCCTGAGATCATGTGCGAAAGACCTGCTGCTTCTAACCCTGTCACTTGGACAGAACTTCCAAGCGCCATAGCCTCTTTCACTTTCTCGTACTCATTAAGTTTTTCAAGTGGATATTTAAAGTACTGTTTCATGGTCTAATAATACCCTTTATATGAAAATAGATTTAGGCACATCTCTGTGCTATCTATGATTCATCTTAGCTATTGTTTGTGACATCTATGCTTTTTTAGCTATTGTACTTGTTCATTGCATATTCTTCGTCGTTATTTATGATATCAACAATAGCGTCAGCTGCATCTCTTGCAGCCTCATCTATTTTGGCACGCTCAGCCTTGCTAAACTTTCCTAATACGTGCTTTATCAAATCTGAGTTTCCGCCGTTCTCGCCCACGCCCACTCTCACTCTTGTAAAGTCCTCGCTCTTTAAGTGTGCGATTATATTTTTAAGTCCATTGTGTCCGCCGGCACTTCCACTCTTTCTAATTCTAATTCTTCCAATGTCCAAATTTATATCATCAGAAATAACAATCAAGTTTTGTGTGGAATCTAGTTTATAAAAATCCACAATCTTCTTGACTGACTCTCCGCTTGCATTCATATATGTTTGTGGCTTAACAAGAATAACTTTCTCGCCGTCCACGTTTCCTATTCCACAAAGTGCTCTGTGCCTTTTTGTCTTTACATCCACATCTAACTTAGATGCTAGTTCGTCTATCACGTCAAAGCCCACATTGTGTCTAGTCTTATCATATTTTTTACTTGGGTTTCCTAGCCCTACTATTACGTACATAGTCTTCCTCTTTACTGCTGCTTGTCTTACTGCTGCTTGCTTTTCTTACTATTTGTCTTACTGTTTTTCATTTTTTCTTTAACCGATAACTCGATTATCTTTTCCCACACATAAGAATTCGGCGATAGTGGTCACTTGACCCCTATCGCCTTATTCTTAAAAATCCTACGATTTAGTTTCTTATGCTTCAGCTGGCTCTTCTGCCGGAGCTTCCTCTGCTGCGTCTGCTGCAGGAGCTGCTTCCTCTACAGGTGTAGCTGGCTCTTCCATAAGAACCTTCTCGTAAGCATCCAAAACGATTTCTTGGATATTAGATCTTGTCGCTGAGTTGATTGGATGAGCTATATCTCTATACTCTCCATCAGCTGCCTTTCTACTAGGCATAGCGATGAAAAGACCTTTTTCGCCTTCAACAACCTTGATGTCATGTACAACAAAGTCATCATCGATAGTGATAGATGCAACTGCCTTTAGGTTGCTCTCTTTCAACATCTTGCGTACTCTTACATCTGTAATATTCATAGTGTCCTCCTTTTGTTAGTCCTGTTTTGTCCTCGTGCACTTAATGTTTATTAAGTGATAATCCGATTATCAGACCTATGTATTATATTACCAATTTTTCCCGAAATTACAATGTTTTTTTGTATTTTTTTGCAATTCTTTATTTAATTAAGTTTCCGTTTATAGCCCGTATCTAAAGTTCTTTTCGTTGATGATTGTGATCTCGCCCTTCTTGCCTCGCTTCTCTCCAGGATTGATTGTACTGTGGCTCTCCACGATACAGTTTTCAATCTCTGCTCCATCACCAATATAAACATCATTTAGAATGATTGAATTTTTAATCTTTGCTTTATTTCCCACGTATGCTTGAGTGAATACCACAGAGTCTTTAACCTCTCCGTTCACAATACATCCACTTGAAATTAGTGAGTTTCCAATATCTGCCCCAGGGTTATATTTGGCTGGAGGCAAATCATCCACCTTAGAGTAGATGTCTGGATACTGATTAAAGAAATAATCTCTAACATCTGGATTTAGGAAATCCATGTTTGCGTCAAAGTAATTTTCTACGCTTGCAACGTTTCTCCAATATGAATCCATCTTGTAAACGTGGAACTTTCTAGCATTTTTATTTCTAATGATAATGTCATTTACAATATCGTATCTATCTTCAGCTATACATTTCTCAATCATCTGAATGAGAAGTCTTCTTCTGATTACATAGATACCAGTTGAAACTAGGTGACCTTCTGTCTCCACAGGCTTCTCTTCAAAGTCTGTGATTCTACCAGTGTCATCAGTCTTAACAACACCATAGTTTGAAACGTCAGTGCCTGCTGGCATTTCCTTACAAACGATTGTCATATCTGCACCTGTTTCTACGTGTTGATCAAGTACATCGTTGTAATCTAGTTTATAGATTCCATCACCTGATGTGATAATAACGTATGGCTCGTGGCTCTTCTTTAAGAATGACAAGTTCTGTGCGATAGCATCAGCTGTACCTCTGTACCAAAAACCATTCTCTGCAGTGATAGATGGTGTGAATACAAATAGTCCGCCTTGCTTACGACCAAAGTCCCACCACTTAGATGAACTTAAATGCTCATTAAGTGACCAAGCATTGTACTGTGTGAGCACTGCCACCTTTTGCACG
This sequence comes from Eubacterium sp., assembly GCA_017965495.1. Classification (GTDB taxonomy): domain Bacteria; phylum Bacillota; class Clostridia; order Lachnospirales; family Lachnospiraceae; genus Eubacterium_G. The sequence continues at coordinate 3,757 of JAGCPW010000056.1, forward strand.
TGTGAGTTTGTCATGTTGCTTAATGTGAAGTCGATAGCTCTATAGCTACCAGCCATAGGCATAGCAGAAATGGCTCTCTTTTGTGAAAGCTGATCCATCTTTTTATTATTTCCGCCGGCTAAAACAATTCCTAATACTCTCATTCTAGCTCACCTGCCTTTACAATATAACTTCCTGATTTTAGTTTGCCTTTTGGATAGTCTCC
>JAGCPW010000057.1 GCA_017965495.1 Eubacterium sp.
AGCGCTACCTGGATACAAGGAAGTTCATCCAATGGTTTACTGCGGAATTTATCCAGCAGATGGAGCAAAGTATCCAGACCTTAGAGATGCGCTTGAGAAACTTCAGCTAAATGATGCAGCCCTTCAGTATGAGGCAGAGACTTCAGTGGCATTGGGCTTTGGTTTCAGATGTGGATTCTTGGGACTTCTTCATCTAGAGATTGTGCAGGAGCGTTTGGAGCGTGAGTACGACCTAGACCTAGTTACCACAGCGCCATCAGTTATTTACAAAGTTCACAAGACGGATGGAGAGGTGATTGAACTTACAAACCCAACCAACCTCCCAGATCCTAGCGAGATAGATTACATGGAAGAGCCTATCGTGGCTGCTGAGATTATGGTTACGTCTGAATACATTGGACCAATCATGGAACTTTGCCAGCAAAGACGTGGTATTTACAAGAGTATGGAGTATGTGGAAGAGACTCGTGCCCTTATCAAATACGATATGCCGCTAAACGAAATCATTTACGATTTCTTTGACGCGCTAAAATCTAGATCTCGCGGCTATGCGTCGTTTGACTATGATATGAAAGGGTACGAGAAAGCAACGCTCGTTAAACTTGATATTCTCATCAACAAAGAGGAAGTGGACGCGCTTTCATTTATCGTGCCGGAAGAATCAGCATTCGAGCGCGGCAAAAAGATGTGTGGCAAACTTAAGAAAGAAATCCCTCGCCAGCAGTTTGAGGTTCCTATTCAAGCAGCAGTGGGCGGAAAGATTATTGCGCGTGAGACAGTTAAGGCTGTTCGTAAAGACGTGCTTGCGAAATGCTACGGTGGTGACATCACTCGTAAGAAGAAACTTCTTGAGAAACAAAAAGAAGGTAAGAAGCGTATGCGCCAGGTGGGCAATGTGGAGATTCCACAAAACGCGTTCATGGCTGTGCTTAAATTAGATGACGATGAATAAGAAAATTGAAATATATATTCATATCCCATTTTGCGTGAAGAAATGTGCGTATTGCGATTTCTTGTCTTGTCCAGCAGACGATGAGACAAAGGACAGATACGTTCAGGCTTTGTGCAGGGAAATTGAATGGTCGAAAGACTGCTTGAAAGAGTACCTGGTCGATACAGTGTTTATCGGTGGAGGTACTCCTTCTATATTAGAGGAAAAATATATCACACAAATCCTAGACACTTTGCGAAGCGCGGCTAGGATATCTGACGATGCTGAAATTACAATAGAGTGTAATCCAGGGACTTTGACGATGGAGAAATTAGAGGCCTATAAGGATGCTGGCATTAACCGTATAAGCCTAGGACTTCAAAGCGCCAACGACGAAGAACTTAAAACCATTGGTCGAATTCACAATTACGAAGAGTTTAAAAAGAGTTTTAACTTAGCAAGGCTTGCTGGGTTTAAAAATATAAATGTAGATTTAATGAGTGCTTTGCCGGGGCAGACACTTGAGAGTTACAAGGATACTTTGGCAAAGGTCATCACTCTAAATCCAGATCATATTTCTGCGTACAGTTTAATAGTAGAAGATGAGACACCACTTAAAGATATGGTGGAAAGTGGAAAGCTTACTTTGCCGTCCGAAGATGAAGAGCGCGAGATGTACTATTACACGAAGGAGTTCCTAGAGAGGACTGGGTATAAGAGATACGAAATCTCAAACTACGCTAAAGACGGCTACGAGTGCAGACACAACATTGGTTATTGGAAAAGAGTGGAGTACCTAGGTTTTGGAATAGGCGCAGCGTCATTGTTTAAGGGTGAGAGATTCTCTAACACATCTGATATAAACAGATATATGCATGTTCTGGAAGAAGATGTGATGAACGCAGACGAGATTTGGGAAGCGCTAAATGAAAACACAGAGTCTTTGACGCAGAATGATGAAATGGAAGAATTTATGTTCCTTGGGCTAAGGATGACCGATGGAGTAAGCAAGGCAGACTTCAAAGATCAGTTTGGAAAGAGTATAGAATCCGTTTATGGAGAGGTTTTAGAAAAACTAGAAAAACAAGAGTTAATTTACTCAAGTGATGATATAATAAAACTTACCGACAAAGGAATAGATATTAGCAATATAGTTTTAGCTAATTTTCTACTATAAATACTACTGAAAAAGGAGAGACAAAAATGAAAAACGTAAACAAATATTTTATGATAGCAATACACGTGCTTGAAAAGATTATCGCACTGATACTTATGGCAGTGGTAGTGGTAGCTGGCGTATACTTGGTTATCGATATAGTGAACGGCCTAAAGGCAGGCTACAGTGATGAACTTGTAAGAACAGTGCTGGCAGATGCCCTAAATATAATCATTGTTCTAGAGTTCGTAAGAGTTCTAGTAAAGCATACAATGGGTATGGTGGTAGAAGTACTAATCTTTGCTTTAGCAAGAGGATTGATCGTTACAAACGAAACCATTTGGGAAATGACTATTACAGTGGCAGCTATAGCTGTGCTTCTAGCATGTAGAAAATTCTTGTTTATGAAAGATGATCTTAAAAAAGTTACAAAAGATAAACAAGAGGTAAAAAAATGAAAGAAATATATTCATCGAATAACGAATTTGACCTTCAGTTTGTAAAAGGACTTTTAGAAGAGAATGGTATCAAAGTAACAATAAAAACTGACGGAGTAGGTGGCTACTTAAGAACTATAGGTGGAGATTATAATTTAATGAAGATTCTTCAGGTGAACGAAGAAGACTATGAACTTGCTAAAGAACTTTTGAAAGCAAATAATGTAACTAAGCAACCAACGAGTAAGCAACCAAACTATGTTAGAATAGTAGCATGGATTGGGCTAGGAGTGCTGTTGGCTGGATTAATATATTCGATTATTGATAGTTTTTTATAAAAAGTGATTAATAATACTTGCAAATATTATTGTTAGTATTATAATGAATTTAGAGGGTAGTAAAAAACCTTCTTCATCACTTAAAAAGAGAGGAGTGTCGGTACTGACTCCTCGGTAAAATAAAAGGTAACCGAACAGATGAGAGGAGTGTCGGTACTGACTCCTCGGTAAAATAAAAGGTAACCGAGTGATGAAAAAGGAGAGAAACAAGGAGATTGATCCGGGTTTCTCTCTTTTTTTATTACAGAAAGGAAAAGTGTATGAGTAAAAAATTTAGAATAGTGACATTAAATGAGAAATTTTATAGTAAGTACAAATCAAACGAGTATCCAGAACTATTGCAAAAGAAAACAAGGCCGTATAATTGTCTGTTGACTAAAAGCGAAAAAGGATATTATATATGCATTCCGTTTAGAAGCAGAATTAAGCACAAGGATGCTTTCTTGTTTTATGATAAAAGCAAGAAAGATTATAGTCCTGGACTAGATTATACTAAGACAACTATTTTTAATGATTTATCCTATATTAACACTAAAAAAGGAAATGTAAAAAGAGAACACTACTTGGAAACTTATTACAATATAATTGTTATTTGTGAACAAGTTAGTGAATATATTGACACATACAAGACATACATAATAAACAAGAAAGAGAACACAAGAGGTTTTGAACGAAGATATAAGTACAGTACGTTGAAGTATTTTCATAAAGAATTAGGGATAGAATAACCAATATTTGTACATATAATGTTAACAATTATTTAACATTAAAAATCATTGACTTTTACCCAAAAAGGTATATACTATACACAGATAGCAATTAGCACTCGACTTAGTTGAGTGCTAATAATATGAAAAACATGGAGGAGCTCCCATGGAAATGAATGAAAGAAAAGAAAAAATATTAGACGCTATCATTAGAAACTACCTAGAAACTGGAGAGCCAGTGGGGTCTAGAACCATTTCAAAAAACAGTGATTTGAACCTTAGTTCAGCCACTATTAGAAATGAAATGTCAGACCTTGAAGAGGATGGATTTATAGTTCAGCCTCATACGTCATCAGGTCGTATCCCTACAGACAAAGGCTACAGATTCTACGTTGATCATATGCTAAAGCAAATAGATGAGCGAGAGAAGAAAGTTTCTGAAAGAGAAGAACTAATCATAGAGAAGATGGACAAGGTGGATGCCATGATGGAAAATATGGCGAAGGTTTTGGCGAACAACACCAACTACGCCACAATGGTTACCACACCTAAGTCGCTTGGAAACAAAATCAAGTTTGTTCAGCTTTCCCTATTAGAAGATAAGCAACTTCTATTAACAGTAGTTTCAGATAAGAATCGAGTGATTAACAAAATCCTTGAAGTGGATGAAGATGTTAACCAGGAGATGATAGTTAGACTAAACGTTGCTATGAATACAGCTTTGGCTGGCTTGTCGCTAGAGGAGATTAACCTTGGAGTTATAACAGCACTCACAAAGCAGGCTGGCAAGATGGAACATTTGGTAAATGAAGTGATGCAGGCAATAACAGAAGCCATCGCTACAGAAGAGCAGATGAAGATTTACACATCAGGCGCTACTAACATTTTCAAATATCCAGAGCTGTCCGACAAAGAAAGAGCAAGTAAACTTTTAACTACTTTGGAGGAGAAGTCACAACTTACTGAGCTAGTAAAAGATGGTGACGATAACACAGGAATCCAAGTATACATTGGTTCAGAAACTCCTATCCAAGAGATGAAAGATTGTTCAGTAGTTACAGCCACATACGAACTTGAAGACGGCTTCAAAGGAACAATCGGAATCATCGGTCCAAAGAGAATGGACTATGAGAGAGTAGTTGAAACACTAAGAGATGTAAAAGAGCAGATCAAAGATTCATTTGAATCTAAGAATGCTTTAAATAAAAAGGCGAGAAAAGCCTTAGAAGACAAAACAAAAAAAGCTATCGAGGAAATAACAGAGAGCACACAAGAAGTGATAGACGACTCGGTAGAGAAAGGAGCATCAGAAAATGAGTGAAGAAAAGATTAACGAGGCAAATCTTGATGAGACTAATGATGCCAATATAGAGGAGGTAAAGGAAGAGACTTCATCGAAGGAAGAGCATATTCACGAAATGCCAGAACACAAAGAAGATGAAAAAATCGATGCGATGAAGAAAGAAAAGAAAAAGAGTAAGAAAGAAAAACTTAAAGACGAACTAGATGAGATGACCGATAAGTACACAAGACTTTTTGCTGAATTCCAAAACTTCAGAAGCAGAAATGAAAAGGAAAAGATTCAAAACTATGAGATGGGAGAAAAAAATATAATTGAGAAACTCCTTCCTATAGTAGATAACTTTGAAAGAGGAATTGAAGCTTTGAGCGAGGAAGAGTTAAAGTCTCCTGTGGGCGAAGGAATGAACCTGATATATAAGCAGCTTACAGACGCACTTAAAGATATGGGTGTAGAAGAGATAGAAGCCAAAGGCAAAGAGTTTGACCCAGAACTGCATAACGCAGTAATGCATGAAGAAAATGATGAGTACGAAGAAAACGTAATCATAGAAGTTCTTCAAAAAGGTTACAAATTTCACGACACAGTAATAAGACACAGTTTAGTGAAAGTAGCAAATTAAGAAAATAATCTAAAGTTGATTTTAGGAGGTAATAAAAATGAGCAAAATAATAGGTATTGATTTAGGAACAACAAATTCATGTGTGGCAGTGATGGAAGGTGGAGAACCTACTGTTATCACAAATGCTGAAGGATCAAGAACAACTCCTTCAGTAGTAGCATTTAAGAAAGATGGCGAGAGACTAGTTGGTGACAACGCAAAACGTCAGGCAGTAACAAACGCAGACGGTACAGTTTCATCAATTAAGAGACATATGGGTAGTGACTATAAAGTAACTATCGACGGTAAAGAGTACACACCACAGGCTATTTCAGCTATGGTACTTCAGAAACTTAAAGCAGATGCTGAAAGTTATTTAGGAGAGAAAGTAACAGAAGCAGTTATTACTGTTCCAGCTTACTTTAACGATGCACAGCGTCAGGCTACAAAGGATGCTGGTAAGATTGCAGGTCTTGATGTAAAGAGAATCATCAACGAGCCTACAGCAGCAGCTTTGGCTTACGGTCTTGATAACGAAGGCGAGCAAAAGATTATGGTATACGACTTAGGTGGTGGTACATTTGACGTATCAATCATCGATATCGGTGATGGTGTAATCGAAGTACTTGCAACATCTGGTGACAACAAGCTAGGTGGTGACGACTTTGATAAGAAGATTATGGATTACATGGTTGAAGACTTTAAGTCAAAGACTGGTATTGATCTAAATACAGATAAGATGGCTATGGAAAGAGTTAAGGCTGAAGCAGAGGATGCTAAGAAGAAATTATCATCAGCTTCTCAGGTAGACATTAACCTTCCATACATCACAGCAAACGAGCAAGGCCCACAGCACTTGAATATGACTATTACAAAAGCTAAGTTTGATGAGTTAACTCATGACCTTGTAGAAAGAACAGTTGCACCAGTTCAAAACGCATTAAAAGATGCTGGAATCAGTGCATCAGAACTTGGAATGGTTCTATTAGTAGGTGGTTCAACACGTATTCCTGCAGTACAGGATAAGGTTAAACAGCTTACAGGCAAAGAGCCATCAAAGACATTAAATCCTGATGAGTGTGTAGCACTTGGTGCTTCAATCCAGGGTGGTAAATTAGCAGGTGATGAGGGTGCAGGAGACATCTTACTACTTGATGTAACTCCACTTACACTTTCAATCGAGACAATGGGTGGTGTAGCTACTCACTTAATCGAGAGAAACACAACAATCCCTACTAAGAAGAGTCAGATCTTCTCAACAGCAGAGGACAATCAGTCAGCCGTTGATATCAACGTAGTTCAATGTGAGCGTGAGTTTGCTAAGGACAACAAGAGTCTTGGAAGTTTCCGTCTTGATGGTATCGCACCAGCTCCAA
>JAGCPW010000058.1 GCA_017965495.1 Eubacterium sp.
AAGATGACGTGTTAGATTTAGTAGCCAAAGCCAAAGTAAGTGATAAGACATTAAAGATCTTTGTGGCAGTGATGGGAGTATTTTTACTAGCACTAACAACAGTGATAGGAGTATTTAAGTTTGAATCATATACAGCTCCTACATTTGACTACGGAATCTTTGCACAGGGCTTCGAGTATATGAAGCAGACTGGTGAGTTTAAGACAGTGGTAGAGAGAGGATATGAACTATCGCACTTTGCAGTTCACTTCTCACCAATATTCTACCTTGTACTACCAATTTACTTTATATTCTCAAAACCTGAAACAGTGGCAGTAATCCAAGCGATTATGGTTGCGCTTCCAGTGATTCCAATTTATCTACTTGGAAAACACTATAAATTAAGCAACAAAGTTACACTTGCAATAATAGCAATTTATGCATTGTTCCCAGCAACAGTGGGCGGAATTCTCTATGACTTCCATGAGAACTGCTTCCTAACATTTATGATCTTAATGCTCATCTGGGCAGTTGAGAAAAAGAAGAACATCTTAACAGTAGTGTTCTTGCTACTAACTCTCTTTGTAAAAGAAGATGCGGCTATGTATGTAATGCTTCTAGGATTGTTCTGGATCGTTTCAAGAAAGAGCAGATTAAGAGGAGCAATCTTCATACTAGTGGGAGCAATTTACTTTGTAATAGCAATCAAGGTTATAAACAGTTATGGCTTAGGAATAATGGACTTTAGATACGACAACATGTTCTACGACAAACAAGGTGGCTTCATGCAGATGGCAAGAGTGTTTATCACAAATCCAGGCTATGTAATCACTCAGTTTATTTCAAACCACAACGGTGGAGTGATAGGCGGTGGAGACACTGTACAGATGGATAAGATTGGCTACTTGATTGAAATGTTTGTGCCAGTGGGCGCATTAATCTTTGCGACAGGCAGAAAGTATTCAAGATACATTTTGCTTGGAAGTATCATAGTTGTCAGCTTAATTACCACATATATTTACCAGCACCAAATCGAGTTCCAATATAACTTTGGACATATCGCACTATTCATTTACATTATCATTATGAATGTGGCAGATATGAAACCTAAGAAGAGTAAGAAACTTGTTACATGCTCGCTTATCATTTGCATGGTTATGTTTATGGGACTTATTCTTCCGAAGGTACCAAGGTATGTGAATATGTATAACGATAAGAGTGCTACTATAGAAAAATTTGATAAAGCAATTAGCTTGGTTCCAAACGACAAGAGCGTATTTACAACAGGTTGGATAATGCCTCATATGGCTAAGAACCTTCAGTGTTACGACATTGGATATTTGAATGAAGAACATAAGAAAGATATTCCAGAAAACCCAGACTACTTGTTAGTGGACGAGGGTGAAAACGCTGATACTATATCTAAATTCGCACCATATATTAACAGTGGAAAATATGAGTTGGTATACGACGGAGACAAAGATAGCAATGATTCAAAAGTTGTCAGTCTATATCAGCTAAAGAAATAAAGGAAACACATGAAACTACTAATCAAAAATGGAAATGTAATAGACCCAGCCACCAACACTGATGAAGTGTTAGATGTGCTAGTGGAAGACGGAGTGATAAAAAGTGTTGCTCCATCTATTAGCGATGAAGCTGACAAGATGATTGATGCATCAGGATTAGTAGTAGCACCTGGACTTATTGATATGCATGTGCATTTCAGAGATCCGGGTCAAACATACAAGGAAGATATTAAAACTGGATCTAAGGCTGCCGCCAAAGGTGGATTTACTACCGTTTGCTGTATGCCAAACACTAATCCAGTTATAGATTCTGAAGAAGTAGTTAAGTACATTATTGATAAAGCTTCAGAAGAAAAATATACAAACGTGCTCCCAGTAGGTGCTGTGACAAAAGGCATGAAGGGAGAAGAAATCACAGACATTGAAAGTTTAAAAGCAGCAGGTATCTGCGCCATAAGTGAAGATGGAAAATCTGTGATGGATGAAACAGTTTATGAGAAAGCAATGAAGAAGGCTGCAGAACTTAATGTTCCAGTGCTTGCACATTGCGAAGAAATAAATCTAGTAAAAGGCGGAGTGATGAATGCAGACTCTAATGCTGAAAAACTTGGCCTTAAGGGAATCAGCAATGAGGTAGAAGACATTATCGCGCAGCGAGATATCAACTTAGCAGAAAAGGTAGGATGCACACTTCATCTTTGCCATTGTTCCACCAAAGATTCTGTGGAGATGCTAAAGGTAGCAAAGGATAAGGGAGTGAAAGTATCTGGCGAGGTTTGTCCACATCACTTCACACTAACTACAGATGATATTCCAAGTAACGATGCAAACTTCAAAATGAATCCACCTCTAAGAACAGTTGAGGATAGGGATGCACTAATTAAAGGTTTGTCGGAAGACATACTAGAAGTTATTTCTACAGACCATGCACCTCACAGTGAAGAAGAAAAGTCTAAAGGCTTTGAGGGTTCACCTTTTGGTATTGTGGGACTTGAGACATCAGTTGGACTTACAGTGACAGAATTAGTTAAGAAGGGGCACATCACATTAAACCAGATGATTGAAAAGATGAGCACTAATCCAGCAAAGATTCTTGGAATAGACAAGGGACTCCTAAAAGAGGGAAGTGTAGCAGACATTACAATCTTTGACCCAGACGAAGAATACACTGTAAATAAAAATGATTTTGAGTCAAAGGGTAAGAATACACCTTTTGATGGATATAAACTTTTTGGAAAAGTTAAATACACAATTTTAGATGGAGAGATTGTCTATAATGATTAACAAATTAGTAAGCAAAATTAAAAAGATGGAAGCGCCTATCGTGGTGGGCTTGGACCCAATGTATGAGTATGTTCCAAGTCACATTATGAATGCATCTATTGAAAAGTACGGCGAGACTTTGGAGGCTGTGGGCGATGCCATATTCGAGTACAACAAAGGAATTATTGATGCTATTTATGATATAGCACCAGCGGTTAAACCTCAGATTGCTATGTATGAGCAGTTTGGAATTCCTGGACTTGTGGCTTTTAAAAAGACAGTAGACTATGCAAAGTCTAAAGACATGGTAGTGATTGGTGATGCTAAGCGTGGAGATATTGGTTCCACATCTAAGGCATATGCCACAGCACACATTGGAAAGATAAAGGTTGGGAATAATGAGTTCGCACCTTTTGACGAAGACTTTGTGACAGTTAATCCTTATCTTGGATCTGATGGAATTAATCCATTTATCGATGTTTGCAAGGAGGAGAAGAAAGGACTATTTATCTTAGTTAAAACTTCTAATCCATCAAGCGGAGAGTTCCAAGATCAAGAAATAAATGGCAAACCACTTTACGAGATGGTGGGAGCCAAAGTAGACGAGTGGGGCAAAGATTGTATGGGCGATGACTACAGTTATATAGGAGCTGTAGTGGGAGCCACATATCCTGAGATGGGAGAAGTGCTTCGCAAGGTTATGCCAAAGAGCTACATCCTAGTGCCAGGTTACGGTGCGCAGGGTGGAACAGCTAAAGACCTAAAGCCATTCTTTAACGAGGACGGGCTAGGAGCCATTGTCAATTCATCTAGAGGAATCATTTGTGCTTACAAAAACTTGGATGGCTTTGATGAAACATCATTTGCCGATGCATCCAGACAAGCAACTATCAATATGATAGAAGACATAAAAACTATTTTTTAGGAGAGAGTTATGAAGAAAATATCTTTAGTAATTCCATGTTACAACGAGGAGGAGAGCCTCAAATATTTATATAAAGAGTTGGAGAAAGTAACTGGCGAAATGCCATACTTTGACTTCGAGTACATTTTTGTGGATGACGGCTCAAAAGATAAAACACTAGAGCGTTTAAAAGAACTAGCTACATACGACAGCAAGACTACTTACATTTCATTCTCAAGAAACTTCGGCAAAGAAGCCGCTATGTATGCAGGACTTTGCAACGCCACTGGAGATTACGTAGCAATAATGGATGCGGACCTTCAAGATCCACCTTCACTTTTGCCGGAGATGGTTACATACTTGGAGAGTGGAGAGTACGACAGCGTAGCTACTAGACGTGTAAACAGAAAAGGTGAGCCTAAGATTCGTTCATTCTTCGCAAGAAGATTTTATAAGTTGATTAACAGATGGTCAGATGCTGATATAGCAGACGGCGCAAGAGACTTTAGACTTATGACAAAAGATATGGTCCAGGCCATTATAAAGATGGGTGAGAGAAACAGATTCTCAAAAGGTATCTTTGGCTGGATTGGATATAAAACAAAATGGGTAGAATTTGAAAACACAGAGCGCGTGGCAGGCGAGACTAAATGGAGTTTCTGGAGCTTGTTCAAATATTCTATCGATGGAATTGTAAACTTTACAAATGCTCCTTTGCAGATTGCTTCTGTATTCGGAATTGTTTTTACGATAGTGGCATTTATAGCAATCATATTTATTATGGTTAGAAAGTTTATCTGGGGCGATCCAGTTTCAGGTTGGCCATCACTCGTTTGTATCATCGTATTCCTAAGCGGTATACAGATGTTTTGTATCGGTATTATTGGACAGTACTTGTCTAAGACATACGTGGAAGTGAAAGAGCGTCCACACTATATTATTAGCGAGAGCAACAAGGATGTTGAGAAAGTAAACTAATGAAAAAAGAAAATGCAAAAATTTTAAGTCAAAATAAAATAGCAGATGGGAT
>JAGCPW010000059.1 GCA_017965495.1 Eubacterium sp.
ATCAGTGATATTATCGATAAGGGTGTTGATACTGCAGCTGACCTTTATAAAGAAGGTAAAGATATTGTAAATGATCAAATTGATAAGTTTACTAACTAATATTTAATAATACTTATACTTAAAAAAGGCGCTTAAGTAATTTAAGCGCCTTTAAATTTAATAAAAGTTAAGGAGAATATTATGTACGATAAGAAAATAACACTTAGTAATAGTATTGAGATTCCGCAGTTAGGACTTGGTACTTGGCTAGTGGAAGATGAAGATGTGGCAGAAGTAGTTAAAAATGCCATAGACATTGGATATAGACATATAGATTCTGCGCAAGCCTACGGAAATGAACGTGGTGTGGGCGAAGGAATTAGAATGAGTGGAGTTCCTAGAGAAGAATTGTTTATCGTTTCTAAAGTGGCAGCTGAGATTAAGACATATGAAGAGGCAAAGAAGAGTATTGATGAGTCTTTAGAAAAGATGCAACTAGATTATCTTGATCTTATGATTATCCATTCACCTCAGCCTTGGGCTCTTGTGGGACAAAGTGATGACAGGTTCTTTGAAGGAAATAGAGAAGTCTGGAAAGCATTGGAAGAAGCGTATAAAGATGGCAAGTTAAAGGCTATTGGTGTTTCTAACTTTGTCTTTGAAGATATTGAAAATATATTAGAAGTGGCAGAGATTAAACCTATGATTAATCAAATTTGTATTCATATTGGAAATACATGGATGGATTTAATCAATTACTGCCAAGACAAAGGAATAGCAGTGGAGGCATATTCGCCAATTGCACACGGTAATATTCTAAACGATGAAAGAATTGCTGAGATTGCAGATAAGTATAATGTTTCTGTTGCACAACTTTGCATTAGATATTTGCTACAGCTTGATTTAATTCCACTTCCAAAAACACTAAATCCTGACCATATGAAGAGCAATACAGAGGTAGATTTTGTGATTTCTGATGAGGATATGGAAGTGCTTAAAAACTTGTAAAAAAGAGTTGACACAAATAAATAATTAGTGTAATATAATTTCACTTGGTAATATGGTAACATATTAGCACACTAAAGTGTTAAGTGTTACCATTATTATGTACATAAAGGTATGAAAGGATAGACCGATGAAAAACGAATTATTGCACACACCAGATGGCGTAAGAGACATTTTTGGTAATGAGAGTGCTGTAAAGAGAAAAATTGAAAATAGTATAAGCGGTGTATTTGAATCATTTGGATACAATAATGTTCAAACACCAACTTTCGAATACTTTGATGTTTTTAGTGAAAAACGTGGATCAGTTCCATCAAAAGATTTATACAAATTCTTTGATAGAGCAGGAAACACATTGGTTTTAAGACCTGATATCACACCATCTATCGCTAGATTAGTTGCAAAGAACTACAAGGATGAAACTAAACCTATTAAGCTTTGTTATAACGGGGACACTTTTATTAACAATTCTGAGTTACAAGGTAAGCTTAAAGAGATTACACAGCTTGGTTGCGAACTAATCAATGATGATTCTATTGATGCTGATGCTGAGATGATCGCTTTAGTAGTCGAATCTTTAAAAGCAACTGGCTTGGAAGACTTTATGGTTGAGATTTGCGAAGTAGACTTCTACAAAGGACTAATTAGCGAATGTGGTTTTGACAAGAAAACTGAGCATGCTATAAGACGTGCTATTATAGATAAGAAAAACTTTGAAGTAGAATCTATTTTAGAAGAACAGAAAGTTCCAAGTAATGTTAAAGATGCATTATTAAATTTAACTGAACTTTTTGGCTCAGTTGAAGTATTAGATAAAGCATTAGAACTTACTGATAATGAATTATCTGTTAAATCTATTAATAGATTGAAAGAGCTTTATTCTATATTAGAAGAATACGGCGTAGCAAAGTACATTAGTTTTGACTTGGGAATGATTAGTAACTTTACATATTACACTGGAATCATTTTTAAGGCATATACTTATGGCTCAGGTGATGAGATTGTGGCCGGTGGTAGATATGATAACTTGATTGGTCAATTTGACAAGGATGCTGCAGCTATTGGATTTGCTATATATGTAGATCAGATAGCATCGGTTATTTATTCTAAAAATCCATCATTTGCAGACGAGGCAAAATGCGTGATAGTATATTCAAATGAAAAGAGAAAAGAAGCTATTGAGTGCGCTATGAGTAAACGTGCAGAAGGTAATAAGGCAATACTTGTTAAAGATACTCAAGCTAAAGACTTTGGAGACCAAGTAGAAATTATTGAATTTAAATAAGAGGTAACTATGAAATATTTAACATTTGCTCTTGCAAAAGGAAGACTTGCTAAAACTGCTATGGAGATGTTTGAAAAGATCGGCATCGAATGCAAAGAAATGCAAGACAAAGATACTAGAAAATTAATATTTGTTAATGAAGAATTGAAACTTAAGTTCTTTTTGTCGAAGGCTAGTGATGTACCTACATATGTAGAGTATGGAGCTGCCGACATTGGTATCGTTGGAAAAGATACAATTATGGAAGAAGACAGAAAGTTATATGAAGTTTTGGATTTGGACTTTGGTAAATGTAGAATGTGCGTTTGCGGACCAGCTAGCGCCAAAGATTTGCTAAACGATGGAAGCATGATTCGTGTTGCATCTAAATATCCAAAGATTGCCAAAGATTATTTCTTCAACAAAAAACATAAGACAGTGGATGTGATTAAACTTAACGGTTCTGTAGAGCTAGCACCTATTGTTGGCCTATCAGAAGTTATAGTTGATATTGTTGAAACTGGAACTACACTAAAAGAAAACGGATTGGAAGTGCTTGAAGAGATTTGTCCACTATCTGCTAGAATGGTTGTTAACCAAGTGAGTATGAAGATGGAAGATGAGAGAATCAAAAAAATCATTTCTGATTTACAAAAGGTATTATAAAAATGAGAATTATTAAACTAGATGAGAATTCAAAACAGAATATTTTAGACAATCTTCTCAAAAGAAGTCCTAACAATTACGACGAGTATACAGGAACTGTTAACGAGATTTTAGAAAATGTTAGAACTAAAAAGGATGAGGCAGTTTTTGAATACACTAAAAAGTTTGATGGAGCAGATATAGATGCATCAAACGTTTTAGTTAGTACTGAAGAGTTAGAAGAAGCATATGATAACGTTGATAAAAATCTAATTGATGTTATAAGAAAGTCTATTGAAAATATTAAAGACTTTCACCAGAAACAGATTCAGGATACTTGGATTGATGAAAAGGCTAACGGCGTTAAGCTTGGACAGAAAGTTACACCTTTATCAAAAGTAGGTGTGTATGTGCCAGGTGGTAAAGCAGCATATCCTTCATCAGTTCTTATGAATGTTATCCCGGCCAAAGTGGCAGGTGTGGATGAAGTGATTCTGGTTACACCTCCAGGAAAAGATGGAAAGGTTAACTTTAATACTTTAGTAGCTGCTCACGAAGCTGGAGTTGATAAGATTTATAAAGTAGGTGGTGCACAAGCTATTGGCGCACTTGCTTATGGAACAGAGTCTATTCCTAAAGTGGATAAGATAGTAGGCCCAGGTAATATCTTTGTAGCCCTCGCCAAAAAGGCAGTATTTGGATATGTAAGTATTGATTCGATTGCAGGACCAAGTGAAGTATTGGTTATCGCAGATAAATCAGCTAATCCAAAGTATGTGGCTGCAGATCTTTTGTCTCAGGCAGAGCACGATGAGTTAGCATCAGCTATTCTTTTAACTGATAGTGAAGAATTGGCAAATGATGTAAGCGAATGGGTAGATCAGTTTACTAATGAACTATCAAGAAAAGAGATTATTGAGAAGTCATTAGACGATTATGGATATATACTTCTTACAGAATCTATAGATGAAGCTTGTGATATGGCAAATGAGATTGCTTCTGAGCACTTAGAATTGCTTACAGAAAATCCATTTGATACAATGGACAAAATTAAAAATGCGGGAGCAATTTTCCTAGGCGAATATTCATCAGAGCCATTAGGAGATTACTTTGCAGGACCAAATCACGTGCTACCAACTAACGGCACAGCAAAATTCTTTTCACCACTTGGTGTATATGATTTCTTAAAGAAGTCTAGTGTTATTTATTACACAAAAGATGCATTAGAAGAAATCAACAATGATATACAAGATTTTGCAAATGCAGAAGGTTTGACAGCACACGCGAATTCTATTAAAGTAAGATTTGACGATTAAATATATGGAGAAAAGTTATGAGTAGAATAGGTGAATGTAAAAGAAATACAGAAGAGACAAAGATTGAAATCACTATCAATCTTGACGGAAAAGGAAAAACAGATATAAATACAGGCATTGGTTTCTTTGACCACATGCTTACTAGTTTTGCAAAACACGGTTTGTTTGACTTGGACGTAAAAGTGGAAGGTGATTTAATTGTTGATTCTCACCACACAATAGAAGACACAGGTATTGCACTTGGTGTTGCTATTAGAAATGCTTTGGGTGATAAGAAGTCTATTACTAGATATGGAAATATGATTCTTCCAATGGATGAGTCACTTTGCCTTTGCGCTGTTGATTTATCTGGTAGACCTTATTTAGTATTTGATGCAGAGTTTACTGTAGAGCGTGTGGGTTACTTTGACACAGAGATGGTTAAAGAATTTTTCTATGCACTCACATATACTACAGGAATGAACTTACACCTAAAGATGTTAGAGTCAGGAAATAATCACCACATGATAGAAGCTATGTTCAAGTCATTTGCAAAAGCACTTGATCAAGCAACTACATTGGATGGAAGAATAGTAGACGTCCTATCAACTAAGGGCAGTCTATAAGAGGAAACATTATGAGTAAGATTAAATTATATGGAAAAATAATTTTAGATAATGGAAATGTGAAGGGCTCTGATAAGAGCCCTGTTTCACAGGCTATGGAATTTAAGAATAAAGGTGCAGATGGAGTAATTCTAGTTGATAAATGTTCAAACGATGCAGAGCACGATGCCAACATTTCAGCTATGATTGATATCAAAAACAATATGGATATCGATTTTGTAGTTGATGGGACAGTTAATCGCTTAGAAGATATTAAGAAATACTTTTATGCAGGCGCTAGTCTTATTTTTAAAGATGAGATTGAGACATCTGTACTTGATGAAGGCGAGAAACGTTTTGGCGTAGAAAGATTTGTTACTGGAAGTGATGTTTTAGAATACACTTATGAACTATATGAAGATTTCTATTCGATTAAAAAAGAACTAAAATCCGAAGGCAAAGATGTTTGTATATTTGATGCTAAAGTAGATTTTAGTGAACTTAAAACTGATGATAACGGTTTAGTTCCTGTAGTAGTTCAAGATTACAAGACTGAGAAAGTTTTAATGCTTGCTTACATGAATGAAGATGCATTCAATAATACAATTAATACTGGAAAGATGACTTACTACTCAAGAAGCAGAGATGAGCAGTGGGTGAAAGGTGAGACATCTGGACACTTCCAATATGTGAAAGAACTTTATGCCGACTGCGACAAAGACACATTGCTTGCTAAAGTATACCAAGTAGGAGTTGCTTGTCACACTGGAGCTGAGAGTTGTTTCTTTAATGACATCATTGAGAGTGAAATTGATAACACTAATCCGATGAAAGTATTTGAAGAAGTTTACAATATAATACTTGACCGTAAGAAAAACCCTAAAGAAGGTTCCTATACTAACTACTTGTTCGACAAAGGAATTGATAAGATTCTAAAGAAAGTGGGAGAGGAAGCTACAGAAATTGTTATCGCTGCTAAAAATCCTGATGCTCAAGAGATGAAATATGAGATTTCAGATTTCCTATATCACGTAATGGTTCTTATGGCCGAACGAGGTGTTACTTGGGAAGATATAACTGAAGAATTATCAAGAAGATAGAATAAAAGGAAATGCCGAATAGCATTTCCTTTTTTAATATATAAGTGTAATCGGTTTTTCTTTCTTGATTATCTTTATATAATCCTGAATTGATTTCCATTTTTCTTTACATTCAATTCCCGAACAAATAATGTTGTGATGGTGAGAATCAGATCCAGCTGTAACAGGCAAGTTGTATTTCTTTGCATACATAAATGCTTCGTCATTTTCTTCTTGGAAATTGCTAGCATTATATATTTCAACACCATGTACATGATTAGGGAATAATCTTATCTTTGGAATATAAGGTCTATCTCTAAATGGATGGGCGTGTATTACTAAACCTCCTGCTTTATCAACAGCCTCAAACTGTTCTCTAATAGTCCAGTATTCCATTTCAGGATGAGCGAGCATCCATTCTTTGTCTAGGCCGTAGATTAAAAAGTCCTGACCTTCATATGTCTCTTCCCAACCAAAAAATACATCAAGACCAATCTCATCGCCTCTTTTCTTTGCGTTTTCATATCCTTTGCAGAAAAGATTGATTCTTTCTTCCCAAGGCAAATCGCGTCTGATATTAGTATTACCTCTAAAGAAGTGATCGGTAATGATGATACCTGTATAACCTGCATCCTTGTATGCCTCTGCTTGATATTCGCCAGAAGCAGTAGCACAAAGACTACATTCTTTTGTATGTAAATGTGTCTCGTATTTGTACATAATGTCTCCTTTAACCAAATAGTATTATATCATAATTAAGTGTTTTATGTTAAAATCTTCTTATGTGTAAATTGGCTTTAAACGATGAATTATTAATGAAATTAGATAAGCCATCAAGATACATTGGTGGGGAAGTAAACATGGTAAAGAAAAATCCTAAAGACGTGGATATTAGGTTTGCCATGTGTTTTCCTGATGTATATGAAATTGGAATGTCCCATCTTGGCATTCAGATTTTATATGATATGTTTAACAAGCGTGAGGACACTTACTGTGAGAGAGTTTATTCTCCATGGCCTGACCTCGACAAAGAAATGAGAGAAAACAGCATCCCTCTTTTCGCTCTTGAATCTCAAGAGCCTATAAAAGATTTTGATTTTCTTGGAGTAACCCTTCAATATGAAATGTGCTATACCAATGTTTTGCAAATTCTAGATCTAGCACAGATTCCTTTGTATTCAAAAGATAGAACTGAAAATGATCCTTTAGTTACGGGCGGTGGTCCTTGTACTTATAATGCAGAACCTATCGCTGACTTTTTCGATATCTTTTATATAGGTGAAGGAGAAACTAGATACGCAGATCTTCTAGATTTATATAAAGAACATAAAAAGAACGGATACAATAGAAAAGAATTCTTGTACGAAGCATCTAAGATTCCAGGAATGTATGTCCCAAGTCTTTATGATGTTTCTTATAACGATGATGGAACTATAAAAGAATTCAAACCAAATAGAGAAGGAGTTCCTGAAAAAGTTAAGAAAGAAGTGGTTAAAGATTTTGACGCAGTAGATTATCCTACCAAACCACTCGTTCCATATATGCAAGTGACACAAGATAGATGTGTGCTTGAAATCCAGCGTGGATGTATTAGAGGATGTAGATTCTGTCAGGCAGGATCTGTTTACAAACCTCTTCGCGAAAAGAATATTGAAACATTAAAGAAACAAGCTATTGATATGCTTGATTCTACAGGACAAGGTGAAATATCTCTCAGTTCACTTAGCAGTAGTGATTACTCACAGCTAAAAGAACTAGTTGATTTCTTGATGGAAGAATGTAGTAAAAGACATGTAAATATTTCTCTTCCAAGTTTAAGAATAGATGCTTTTTCTTTAGACGTAATGAGCAAGGTTCAAGACTTGAAGAAAAACTCTGTTACATTTGCACCGGAAGCTGGTTCTCAGAGAATGAGAGATGTCATCAACAAAGGTTTAACTAAAGAAGACATTCTTAATGGTTGCGAGACTGCTTTTAAAGGTGGCTGGAAAAAAGTTAAACTTTACTTTATGTTAGGTCAACCTTTTGAAACGGATGAAGATGCCGAGGCTATTATGGATCTTTGTGAAGAAATAGCAATGCTTTATTATGACACTGTTCCAAAAGAAGATCGACAGGGAAGATGTCAGATTAATGCTAGTTCATCATTCTTTGTTCCTAAGCCTTTCACACCTTTCCAGTGGGCTCCGATGAATAAAGAAGAAGAGTTCTTGAGAAAAGCAAAAATTGTAAATGACAAATTGAAAGAAACTTTAAATAGAAAGAGCATAAGTTTTAAATGGCATAGTTCAGATATTAGTGTGCTTGAGGGATTGCTTGCACGTGGAGATAGAAGGCTATCTGATATGCTTGTATATGTTTATAAGCATGGCGGTATTTATGATGCATGGTCTGAGTATCATGACGAAAAACTTTGGGAAGAAGCCATTGAAAAGACAGGCGTAGATATGGACTTTTATATTACACGAACTAGAGATGACGATGAGATATTCCCTTGGGACAATATAGATATAGGAGTATCTAAAAAGTTCTTGCTTGATGAATGGCATAGAGCAAAAGAAGAAACAGTAACTCCAAACTGCAGAGATAAATGTGCTGGATGTGGTGCAGCGTCTTATGAATGTGGAGTTTGTCTCCAAGACAAAGGAGGTGTTTCAAATGAAAGCTAGAATAAAGTTTTCTAAAACAGGAAATGTAAAATTCATTGGACACCTTGATGTTATGAGATATTTCCAAAAACTAATTAGAAGAGCAAAGTTGGATGTGACTTATTCACAAGGGTATCATCCTCATCAAATAATGTCTTTTACATCACCGCTCAGTGTAGGAATAGAAAGTGTTGGTGAGTATTTTGATATTGAAACTAATTCTGCAATAGATCCAGATTATGCAGTTAAAGTATTAAACGAGCATACAGTGGATGATATTCAAGTGCTTAAATATATTAGTCTTCCTGATGATGCTAAAAAGAGTATGGCGCTTTTATCTGCAGCTGATTACTTGATTGATATTGATTTTGATGAACAAACTATTTCAGATTTCTTAGCTCAACAAGAGATTGAGATTTTGAAGAAAACTAAAAAGAGTGAAAAAATGGTTGATATCAAACCAATGATTTACAAACTTGAAAAACAAGATGATAAACTATTTGTTTGTCTAGCTCACGGAAGCCGAGCGAATCTAAAACCAAACTTGGTAGTGGAAGCATTGTGTCAGTTTGTAGGAAAAGATGTGCCTGAGTTTTTGAAGATGACAAGAATTGAAATGTATTATGAAAAAGATGGAAAGTTAATTCCGTTAGAGGAAGTGTAATTTTGGATAAGTTAATAATATCAAATTTTTATAAAGATATATTGTTAGGGTTTCACTTGGTTGATGATGAAATCGAAATGATTTACGATTTCTCTGATTCTGAAGTGGGCAATGTTTACTGTGGAATAATAAAAGATGTTACTAAGAATTTGTCCAGTGCATTTGTTGAGTTTGCCGAAGGCAAAAAAGGATTTGTTTCATTAGATAGTGAAATGAAATCGGGTGATAAGATATTAGTCCAGGTAAAAGCTGACCCAATTAAAAGTAAAGATTACTTATTAACTACAAAACTAGAATTACCTGAAGATATAAAGAGTGAAGTAGAGCGTAAGTTTGAATTTGCATCTCCTAAGTCATATTTATATAAATCTGACTATATGACAGAAACATGCAGAAAAATGTCTAAAAACGGCACTGAAATCATAACAGATAATATTTTGGTATCTCAAAATTTAGAAGGTGCAAAAATTCAAAACTTGTTATATAATAGTAACAGCGGTATTTCGATAGAAAATACTTATAGACTCGGAAAGATAATTAAAGATGTTTTAGCTAAGAAAGTTTGGATGGATTCTGGAGCTTATCTTGTGATAGAGCATACAGAAGCGCTTACGGCTATCGACGTTAACAGCGGAAAGAATGTTTCCAAAAAAGATCGCGATGAAAATATAAAAGCAATCAATTTTGAAGCAGCTGATTATATAATGAAACATCTAAAGCTTAGAAACATCTCAGGAATTATCATTGTCGACTTTATTAATATGAGGGAAGAGTACTACGAAGAACTAACTAAACATATAACCGAACTATCCAAGCAAGATAATGTTGTATGTAACATAGTGGGATTTACGGAGTTAGGATTACTTGAAATTACGAGAAAGAAAAACAGAAAATCTTTAAAGGAAATTTTGAGTGAGGTAGGAAATGATTAGAACGTTATTGATTGTCGATGACGAACAAAAAGATATCGACAAAATCAAGAAAATTATTAATTCATCAGAAATTAAAGTTGAAAAGATTTTTGAATGTTCAAATGGTAAAGAGGCTATTGATATTATTAATGAAAATGATATCGATGTAATGTTTACTGATGTTGTTATGCCAGACTTAAATGGTATTGCAATGGTTAAGAAGTTGAAAGAAGATAAGAAACTTCCTTTGACTTGTGTTATCAGTGAGCATGAAGATTTTGAATTTGCCGTTGATCTATTCACAAACGGTGTTAAACAGTATGTTATTAAGCCAATCAATAAGAAAAAGATTGAGAATCTTTTGAAATACTGCTCAGAAGAAATGCAGAAATTCTATAAGACTAGAAAATCTGTTTTCCAAAGAGTTAGTTATATGATGTTTTACGATAACATCAGTCCAAGTGAGGTTATAAGTATCTGCGATGATGCAAAACCATATTTGAACTTTGATGAATATATTATTTTCTGTTTGAGTGCAGGAGATGATACAGAAGATTACACTAGAGAAGATAAGTATTACTTCATCAAAGGTGAAGAGTTCTTAGATATGATTATCTGTGATGTCAAATACAAGGACGAGGTAATCAATAAGATAAAGAACTTATATGTTGGTATCTCTACAGTTTGTTCAAATATCCTAGATCTCAAGATGGCATTTTGTGAAGCTATGGAAATGAGAAAAACTGCATTCATGGTTTCAGAACATATAGTTGATTTCTCAGAATTCAACCAGCCTGTATTTGAATATGAATACGGTGCTAAGCTTATGATGCATACAGCTAATCTTATTTGTTCAAATAAGATGAATGAAGCATTGAAACAACTTGAAGTGTTTATGCAAGGCGTAAAGAACCACAAGTATTCAATCGATGAATTCCAGGAGCAAGTTCGTATCATCATCACAACAGCTATGAACATTTACAAGAGTATGCTTGGCGATAAAGAAAACGAAGTCAAAGAGATTCTTGATATGTATAGATTCCAGAACTTAGATGAGTATATGGAAGTATTAAGACAGTGGGTTGATCGTTTTGACGAGCTAGTTAATAACGATGCTGATGAGCATATGACAATCAAGAAGATGAATGATGCTGTTGAATATATTAAGGCTAACTACAATAAAGATTTGAATATGGCGGTTGTTTCTAACCATATTTCAATGAACTATTCATTATTCTCATATACATTTAAGAGATATGTAGGAACTAACTTTGTAAACTATTTGAAGAACATTAGAATAGGTGAGGCAAAGAAGTTACTAGTTGAGACTGATATGAAGGTACATGAGATATCAAAAGCAGTAGGATATGAGCACGAAAAGCACTTTATGAAGACATTTAAAAACATTACTGGACTTACACCTTCACAGTATAGAAAAAATCTTACATAAAATGATAAAAATAATGGTGTTTCCTTTGCCGGAGGCACCATTTTTATGCCAAAAATATAGTGTTTATCGGACTTGACACTAATTTACGCATATGTTATATTTTTATAGTTGCCGCACAGCGAGGTTTAAAGTATTGCGCTTGCAATCACCGAAGTTTGGCGAGTATTGAGTAATAGGAGGTGCCCAATGTACGCAATTATATCAACAGGTGGTAAACAGTATAAAGTGGAAGAAGGCGATGTATTAAGAGTTGAAAAGCTTGATGCTAAAGCTGATGATAAGTTCACTTTTGACGAAGTACTTTTAGTTGGTGGTAAAGACGTTAAAGTTGGAAATCCATTAGTGGATGGAGCTAGCGTTGATGCTACAGTTGTTGCTGAAGGTAAAGCTAAAAAGGTAACTGTTTACAAATATAAGCCTAAAAAAGGATATCACAAGAAAAACGGTCATAGACAACAGTACACAGAAGTTAAGATCGACAAGATTAATGCTTAAGGTGGTGTGATATGACAAGTATTACAGTTTATAAGCAGGATGATATTTTTACAGGATTTAAAGTATCAGGACATTCTGGATATGAAGATGCTGGAAAGGATATTGTTTGCGCAGGGATTTCTGCATTAACTATAAATTTCATTAACTCTGTAGAAGAATTTATGGATGATAGATTTGTAGTTAATACAAACGAAGAAGATGGAATGATTGATTTCAAGTTTGAAGAAAAGCCATCTAAGGAATCCCAGGTATTGTTAGATTCATTAGTTTTTGGACTAGAGAATTTAGCAAAAGATTACAAAGAGTTTATTTCATTAGAATTTAGGGAGGTATAGATATGTTGAAGATGAACCTTCAATTCTTCGCTCACAAAAAGGGTGTTGGATCTACTAAGAACGGTAGAGATTCAGAATCAAAAAGACTTGGCGCTAAAAGAGCTGATGGTCAGTTTGTAAAAGCTGGAAACATTCTTTATAGACAGCGTGGAACAAGAATTCACCCAGGCGTAAATGTTGGCCGTGGTGGTGACGATACATTATTTGCTACTGTCGATGGTGTAGTTAGATTCGAGAGAAAAGGTAGAGACAGAAAAGTTTGTTCTGTATACCCAGTAGCTGAATAATAATTAGAATTTAAGGCTTCAAATCAAATTGGTTTGAAGCCATTTTTTTGCTATAATAACTAAAGATGTTTTAACACAATTTGAGGTAATTTATGTTTGCAGATTTTGCGAAAATTTTCATACAGTCAGGCAAAGGCGGCGACGGCCATGTTTCCTTTAGACGCGAGAAGTATGTTCCAGCAGGTGGACCAGACGGAGGCGACGGAGGCAAAGGCGGCGACGTTATTTTTGTCGTGGACAAAGGTTTAAACACCCTATATGAATTCAGACATAAGCATAAGTTCTGTGCGCAACCAGGAGAAGAAGGCGGTAAGCAGAATATGTCTGGCAAGAATGGTGAAGACCTTATTGTTAAAGTGCCTGAAGGTACAATTATTCGCGAAGAAGAGACAGGCAAAGTGGTAGCGGACATGAGTGGAGATAACCAAAGAGTGGTTGTTCTTAAAGGTGGACGTGGCGGAAAAGGAAATCAGCATTATGCCACACCAACTATGCAAGTTCCAAAATACGCTCAACCTGGTGGTAAATCTCAGGAGTTAAACGTTACTTTAGAACTAAAGAGTATTGCCGATGTGGGACTAGTTGGTTTTCCTAATGTTGGTAAGTCTACACTTTTATCAAGAGTAAGTAATGCTAGGCCAAAGATTGCAAACTATCACTTTACAACTATTAATCCAAACCTTGGAGTAGTAGATTTGGATGGCGGCAAAGGTTTTGTAATTGCTGATATTCCAGGACTGATTGAGGGAGCATCAGATGGTGTTGGCCTCGGTCATCAGTTCTTAAAACATATTGAAAGAACAAAAGTTATTATTCATATAATAGATGCTGCATCAGTAGAAGGACGAGATCCTATTGCAGATATTAAAGCAATTAATAATGAGTTAGAAAAGTTTAATCCTGAGCTTTTGGAAAAGCCTCAAGTTATTGCGGCTAATAAGATAGATGCTATTTGGGATGAGAACGATACTACTATAGAAGACCTTAAAAAAGAGTTTGAACCAGACATTAAGGTTTATCCTATTTCAGCGGTTAGTGGTGTAGGTGTAAAAGAATTGCTGTTTGCCGTTCGCTCTATGTTAGATGAAGTAGGAGATGAAGTGACAGTTTATGAGACAGAGTTTGATATCAATGACTTTGTTGATAATGAAGATCTTCCATACACAGTTGAAAAGATTGATGATGAAACATATTCTGTGGAAGGACCTCGTATCGAGAGAATGCTTGGTTATACTAACTTTGACACAGAAAAAGGATTCTTATTCTTCCAAGAGTTTATGGTTAAGAATGGAATAATAGAAGAGATGGAAGCGCTCGGTATGCAAGAGGGCGACACAGTCAAAATTTACGGACACTATTTCGAATATTATAAATAGGTGAAATATGAAAATTGGAATTTTAGGTGGAACATTTGATCCAATCCACAATGCACATATTGAAATTGCAAAGAATGCATTGGAACAGTTTAAATTGGATAAAGTTTGGATTATGCCAACTCCTAATCCACCTCACAAAGACAAAACTAATATCACATCTGTTAAAGACAGAGTAGAGATGATAAAACTAGCCATTGAAGATATTGATGGCTTAGAGCTTTGTGATTATGAAATCCAAAAAGACGATAAAGTTTATTCTGCAGATACTTTGACGGAGTTAAATGAACTATATCCTGATGATAAGTTTTA
Source organism: Eubacterium sp. (assembly GCA_017965495.1). Taxonomy (GTDB): domain Bacteria; phylum Bacillota; class Clostridia; order Lachnospirales; family Lachnospiraceae; genus Eubacterium_G. Next base: position 14,348 of record JAGCPW010000059.1, read on the forward strand.
TTTTATTATTGGTAGTGATTCACTTGCTAGTTTTGCTAGCTGGCGCAGACCTGAAGTGATAGTGGATAAAGCACAACTTTTGGTTGTAAAGCGTGGTGAAAAAGGACCAGACTTAGATTTTGAAAAACTTGTGTCTGAACTAGAAGATAAGTTTGGAATTATGATTCCATGCATCACTATGGATGAGATGTATGAATCATCTACTGAGATTAGAATAGGCGAGCAAGACTTAGAACACTCTGTTCCTAAAAAAGTTTATAAATACATTTTGGAACACAATTTATACAAAGAAAAAGTAAACGAAGCTTGGTCTGTTGCCAAGATTAAGGGTGATTTACTAAAACGTTTGAACTCGCATAGATATCAGCACACACTAGGTGTTGCAGATACTGCTGTAAAGATGGCTGAAGCCTTTAATGTTAACCCAAATCAAGCATACTTAGCCGGAATATTGCACGATTGTGCGAAATATTTTGGCGATTACGAGCTTTTAAGCATATGTGCCGACAATGGAGTAAATGTCACACAAATCGAGCAAAAAAAGCCATTTTTGTTGCATTCTAAGGTCGGTGTAATAGTAGCAAAAGAGCGATATCATATAACAGATCAAGAAGTTTTAGACGCTATTCTTTGGCATACTACAGGTAAGGCTAATATGACAGATTTAGAAAAGATAATCTTTGCTGCGGACTATATTGAGCCTGGTAGAAAAGATTTACCAAGACTAGATTATTTAAGAGTCATTTCCACTAAGGATTTAGATTTGCTGGTTAAAAGTATTTTAGAAAACATGATGGAATACTTAAAATCAACAGATGATGAAATAGAAGAGCACACGCTCGAAGCATATAATTATTATAAGGAGATTTAAACGAGACTATATGGATTCAAAACAAATTACAAAGATTGCATTTGACGCGCTAGAAGATAAGAAAGGTGTTAATATCAAAGTGATTGATATTTCAGAGATTTCTATTTTGGCGGATTATTTTATTATTGTTGGTGGTACTAACGAAAACCAAGTCAAAGCATTAGTAGATAATGTGGAAGAAGAATTAGCGAAGGTTGATGTTACACCAAAACAAATTGAAGGTTACAACAATGCTAACTGGATTTTAATGGATTATCAGGATGTTATTATTCATATATTTAATGAGCAAGATAGATTATTCTTTGACCTAGAAAGAATTTGGTCGGATGGTCAACTTGTGGATGTTAAGGAGTTTTAAGATGGAAAGACCAATGATACCAATTACATTACTTACTGGATATTTGGGAGCCGGCAAAACCACACTTTTAAATGAAGTGCTCGCTAACCAGGAAGGATATAAAGTAGCCGTTATCGTTAATGATATTGGCGAAGTAAATATTGATGCTTCACTAATCGCTAAGGGTGGAGAAGTGACAATGGCTGACAACAATTTAGTTCCGCTAACTAACGGATGTATTTGTTGTACATTAAATGAAGATTTGATTAACCAGATTCTTGATTTGATTCAGACTGGCCAGTTTGATTATATTATGATTGAGGCTAGTGGTATTTGTGAACCAATTCCAATCGCTCAGTCTATTGCAGTGCTAGATGGTTCATTTGATCCAAATGCTAAGATAGCAAAGCTTGATAATATTGTAAGTGTAGTAGATGTGGCTAGACTTGCAGATGAGTTTGGTTGCGGCGAAAAGTTGCTAGATGATGATGTAGAAGATGAAGATATCGAAAGCCTTATCATTCAGCAAATTGAATTTTGTAACACTATCATACTTAATAAAGTAGATACAGTTTCTAAAGAACAGTTGGAGACTGTTAAATCAATTATCAAAAAACTTCAGCCTACGGCAAAGATAATTGAAACTAATTATTGTAAAGTACCTTGTTCTGAGGTTCTCAATACTGGAAGATTTGATTTTGAAAAAGCAAGTCTTTCAGCTGGTTGGGTTAGGGAGTTAGACGCAGAAGTAGAAGAGACAGAGCATCATGATCATCACCACGAGCACGAACATCATGACCATGATGAGCATGAACCCCACGACCATGAAGAACATCACCACGAGCACGGACATCACCATGGACATCATCACCACGATGGAGACCACGGCCATGAAGAAGAATTTGGAATTGAGACATTTGTTTATTATAAACGTGATCCATTCAAGAAAGATGCCTTTGAAGATTTTGTAATGGACTACCCAGAAGGAGTTATCCGCACAAAAGGAATTGTTTGGGTAATTGAAAACAATGATATGGCTTATATGTTTGAACAGGCCGGCAAGCAAGTTGGAATCCAAAATGCAGGCCAATGGGTCGCTACCGCTCCAAAGGAAACACAAGACCAAATGAAAGCAGAAGATCCAACACTTGTTCGTGACTGGGACGATGAAATTGGAGATAGAATGGTCAAATTAGTTTTCATTGGAAAAGATATGGATAAAGATGAAATAATAAAAAGACTAGATGAATGTCTAGCATAATAAACAAAACCTGCATTAACTTGTGGGTTTTATTTTTATTATTATTTATGTTATTATTTATATAGGATTTACAGGAGGATATATTGATTATGAGCAAGTTTTCAAATTCAGTATCTAAGACTTTAGACAAATTTAAGTTTAACAAAATAAGAGTAGTGACGATTTCATTAATATCAGTTGCTATTTTCTTTATGTTTACAACAATTTATATGCCAACATCAGGTGGTTTTAGTGTTGGACTAACTGCTACACTAATTAATCTATTACTGATGGCTGTTATGATAGCTTTACTTGTTTTTGTAATTACTAATAGCGACTTTGGCAGATATTTCATAACTGTAATTATTTACGGGGTAGTTACAGCAATTGCTTTCTTGGTAACAATTATCAATTTCATTGCTTATATTGATATTTATAATAAGAGCTTACAATCTTCAGATTTTTTACCTGAAAGCAAAGATTTCTTCACAGCAAATATGGTGCTTTATATATTAGATATAATTAGTTTCATTGCTGTTATAGTAGCTCTAGTTTTCTTGTTGATTTGTATAAAGAAGAGACAGTCAACTAATAGTAAAACTTCATTTGCCATTCCTTTATTTATATTTATAGGATATTTTGTAATTAGTGTAGTTTATTTCATTATTTTGATTGCTTTTGATTTCAAATATTCAATGATGCAGAGCGTAACCACTATATTGATTTCAGCTAGTTGGGTTTACTTTACGATTTATTTAGAAACTCGCCCAAAGGTTACTGCTGATTACATTAAGCAGAGTGAAGAGGTTAGAGATTCTCAATTTAGTGCTTCGCTTAAAGATAATAAAGATTATGGTTTTATGAACACAGGAATAGTACTTCATTTCTTCTTAACTATTATTACTTGTGGAATTTGGAACTATATTGGAATATTCAAACTTACTAGATACCTAAGCAGCATGAATAAAGAATACTACAGAGATCCAGTTACTAAATTATTGCTATGTATGTTTGTTCCATTCTACAGTTATTACTGGTATTACAAGTCAGGAGTGATAGTAGACAAGTTGAACAAAATACCAAATGGTAAATCCGGTGCATTGCTTTGTATTTTAAGTATCTTTTTCCCAGGTGCATCATTCCTAGTTTTAATCAACAAAGCTCAAGGGTTAGAATTCACAATGCCACCTCAAAACGATTCACAAAACATAAATACAGTACAATAAAAAACATAAATAAAAAGAGCATCGCTAAGATGCTCTTTTTATATCTACATTTATCTTAAATGATATTAGGACGATATAAGGAGTATACCTTTCCAACGATTTGACAGTCATTACAAATGATAGGTTCATAATCATCATTCTCTGGCTGAAGTCTAATGTGATCAACCTCTTTGTAGAATCTCTTTACAGTAACTGAATCTTCAAGAAGTGCAACAACAATATCTCCATTGTTTGCTGTATCTGTTTTCTCAACAATCAAATAATCTCCTTCAAAGAATCCTACATTAATCATGCTGTCACCATGTACTTTAAGAATAAATGTATCTTTGTTAGGAAGAAATTCAGTAGGAATAGCAAAGTAGTTTTCAATATTCTCTACAGCGAGTAGTGGTTCACCAGCAGCTACACGTCCTACGATAGGGATGTTTGAAATCTCTCTTCTAGAAATAGCAAACTCATCATCGTCCACAATCTCAATAGCTCTAGTCTTAGATGAATCTCTTTTAATATATCCATTCTCTTCTAAAGTATTAAGATGAGAGTGAACAGAAGAAGTAGAACTAAGTCCAACCTTCTCACAGATCTCTCTAACAGTAGGTGGATAACCTTTTTTTAAGATTTCTTCCTTAATATAATCTAATATTTGCTGCTGTTTAGCAGATATCTTTCCAGGCATTTTATATACCTCCTTATTTGACTGTACCATTTATTGTACTGTTCCTATGATAATCTTAACACAGTTAAAAAAGGGATGTCAAGAAAAAATCGAACAAATATTCGAAAAAAGTATTGACAAACATCTGTTCGAATATTATACTAAATACAAGAAAACGAACAAATGTTCCCATATATTTATATAGTGTGGAGGTCAGATATGAGAACTATTACAAAGAAAAAATTTTATTTAATCATGACAGTTGTATGTGCGGTTGTTATCGTAATTATGTTGGGAGTTAGATTTGTTGATGCTAGTGATAGCAGCACTCCTAAGTATAAGTATTACACTAGTTATAAAGTTAAAGCGAACGATACACTTACTAGTATTGCAGAAGAATACACTAAAGATACTAATATTTCAGTTTCAGATTATATAAGTGATTTAAAGAATGATAATAGATTAAATGATGATGAGATCACAGAAGGAAAGAACATAATCATTTCATATTACTCTGATATTAAGAAATAATTTTCTCTAAATATTTCTCTTTTTTGTTAAGTTACAATTGCATATTGTTTCTTATAATTACTACCTTTTTTCTTTAAAAAAGATGCTATCCAGTTTATCTTGGTTAGCATCTTTTGTTTTAATCTTTTCTAAGTTTAACAGCATTTCTAGCTTTACGTCTTCGTTCATCCTCAATAGCTGCATAGTGTTTCTTAGTAGTGTTTACATCTTTATGGCCTAACACATCAGCTACTAAGTATATATCTCCGGTCTCTCTGTAGAGCGCGGTACCGTATGTACTTCGTAATTTATGAGGAGTAATCTTCTTTAAGTTTGTAACAAGAGAAGAGTACTTCTTAACTAGATTTTCTACAGCTCGTACACCAATACGTCTTTTCTGTAAAGATAAGAAGAGTGCATTCTCGTGTCCTGCCTGTGTAACTATATGTTTTCTCTCCTCAATATAAGCATTAAGTGCCTGCTCAACCTCTTCGCCAAAATAGACTACAGTTTCATATCCACCTTTTCGTCTGATCTTAACACCAGAGTTTTTAAAGTCTATATCATTAATATCTATACCCACACATTCGGATACACGCATTCCTGTACCAAGTAAGAGGGTTAGAATAGCAACATCTCTAGTTTTAGTCTTTCCATGGAATCTTTGTTGAGATTTAGTTAGTTTATCACCTTTATCCACTTCATCTAATAAATTAGCCACTTCATCTGCATCCAGACGAACAATTTCTTTTTCATGTAGCTTTGGTAACTCTACAATAGCTGCTGGATTGTTTTTAATCTTTTCTTTTTTATAAAAGTAGCGGTAGAGCGTACGTAAACATGCTAATTTTCTTTTAATTCCACGTTCAGAGTTTCTATGAAGCTTTCCGTCTTCGTCTTTATATAGTTTTAAATACTCTAAATATTCTTCAATATCCGTAGAAGTAACTTTATCAAGCATATCTAATTCAAAATCAACTATTTCTTTACTCTTAAGCGATGGATTATAGTCGTGCATATAGTTAAAAAAGACTACTAAATCATAACCATACGCTATACGTGTACGGCTAGAAGTAGTAGGTTCAATTCCTCTAAAAAACTCTCCACAAAATCTTGGAAGTTTAGCGCGAAGTTCCCTTAACTTTAATTCATTATTAATATCAACTTGATCATGATAATTAGTAGTATCCATTAGTCTTCAAAACCTCCATTTAGAATAGCAGTAAAGAATCTATCTTTAACACCTGGATTGTCTTCATTGAGTTTTTTTAGTAAGTTTTTAACATATTCGCGTTTAGTATGACCATCTATATCACATTGAGGCTTGCATACTGGTAAATCATATTTATGCTGAAAACCGATAGCATCCATTTCAGGAACATACATAAGTGGTCTGATAAGTGTTAAATCCATTCGATCTAGATATGTTACAGGTTTAAATGAATGAAAACGTCCCTCATATATCATGCTAAGCATCATAGTCTCAATAATATCATCCATATGATGAGCAAAAGCTGTTTTATTACATCCTAACTCTTTAGCTTTATCATTAAATGAACCTTTACGCATTTTGGCGCAAAGAGAGCAGGGGTTCGTTTCTCCGCGTTGTTCAAACACTATATGTCTAATATCAGTCTCTACAACATAATATTCTACATCTAATTCATCACATAAAACCTTAACTTTACCAAAATCCATTTCACCGTTTGTTAAATCAACTGTAATAGCAACTATATCAAACTTATTTGGATAGAAGCGTCTTAATCCTGCAAGAGCGTACAACAAACAAAGAGAATCTTTTCCACCAGAGATTCCAATTGCAATTTTATCTCCGTCCTGAATCATATCGTAGTCGGAGATAGCACGTCTTGTATAACTATATAACTTTTGTAACTCCATATTTACCCCAAATTATATAAAAATAGCCACTAAAGTAGTGGTGCATATCTTGTCTAAACTCTATAAAAATTATAACACAACTATTCGCAAAACACAAGTTTAACGAAGAAAGACGTATAAAAAATAGTGCTGGAACCCCCATAAATACTGGGAATTCCTAAAAATGGCTATTTTTCATTAAATTGTTATTAAATCGTTATTTACTATTACTCTTCAAGTATATCTAATAAGTGTTTAAAGTATTCTGGCTCATCCACTTCATACTCTACGTATTCTTTTGTACTAGGATGAATAAAACCTATTGTCTTTGCGTGTAAACACTGTCCAGTTAGATTAAATTTACATTTTTGTTTGTTATATTGATCATCTCCAAGCAACGGATGATTAATATGAGCCATGTGAACTCTTATTTGATGAGTTCTACCTGTTTCTAGTTTAAATTGCACATAAGTATAATCTCTGAAGCGTTTTAATACTTTATAGTGTGTAATTGCACGTTTTCCATCCTCGTTAACGCTCATGAGCTTCCTATTGCGTTTATCACGGCCAATTGGCGCATCAATTGTACCTTCGTCGTCTTTTAACACGCCACAGACAATTCCAGTGTAGATTCTATTGATTGAATGCTCTGATAATTGATCTGCGATAAAGTTATGGGTTTTATCGTTTTTACAAACAATTAAGCATCCTGTCGTGTTTTTATCAATTCTATGTACAATACCAGGTCTTAAAACACCGTTAATATTAGATAATGAATCCTTACAATAATACATTAAAGCATTAACTAACGTGCCTGAGTAATTGCCTGGAGCTGGATGAACAACCATTTCTTTAGGTTTATTTACAATTAGAACGTCGTTATCTTCATAAATAATGTCTAATGGTATGTTTTCAGCCTCAATATTAGCTTCTATAGGCTCTGGAATATCTATTTGTATTCTATCATCGGCCTTTACCTTATAATTAGGCTTAATAATAGAGTTATTAACCAGTATATGACCATCTTTAAGCAGCTTTTGGATGAAACTTCTAGATTGATCAGGCAATAACTCTTTTAAATACTTGTCTATTCTTATTTGGTCAGTTGATTCATCAACTATAAAAATATTATCCATAATACCTTCTGATATAAAGTTGTAACATATTATTTATCTTCTGGTTTCTTTTTAAGTGTAAATACACTGTTAAATGTCTTGTTATCTACTTTAAAGATACAAATAATAAATAATAAAATGCATGATACTGTTATATAGCAATCAGCCACATTAAAAATTGGAAAATTAATGAAATCAAATGAAATAAAATCAATAACATATCCATTAACTATACGATCAATTAGATTACCAATTGCTCCAGCTACTAATACTATCATTAAAATATTAAGGGTTTTAACTATTGGATTTAACGAATAGTTTATCTTATAAATCCTGTAAATATTTAATAAGAATTTAGAGATAATTACTACCGCAATTATTGTGAAAACAATAAAAAGGACAATTCTTCCAGATAAAATACCCCATGCAGCACCTGTATTACCGCCATTTAAGTATTTAAAACTAACAATACCCTTTATAAATGTATAGCCCTTCTCCCCTTTTATATGGGTTTTTGCTAAATATTTAGTTATCTGGTCAAATGCAACTAAAAAAGCCAAAAATAAGGCATTTTTTAGCCAATATAAGTGATTTTTACTCATATACTAACCCTTTTATTCCACGTTTTCATCGCTTGCTATAGTGATTACTTCAATTGCATTTATAAGCAATTCTTTTTCATCTTCAGGCATATTGTGGAAGTTAACTTTATAGAAATTAACCTTTCCAATTCTTTTAAGAACAATGAATGTAATGTATCCTGAATGCATCTTTTTATCGTTTAATATTTCTCTTAAGATTGCGTTTGGACTTATTCCAGAAACCGCAACTGGCAATCCGAAAGATGCTAATGTGTTTTTAATATCATTGTATGTTTCTGAATCAATTTGATTTATCTTATATGAAATATATGCTGCAGCAACCATTCCTAACGATACGCACTCACCATGCAAGTATTCAAAACCCTTACATTTCTCAATAGCATGTCCAAATGTATGTCCAAAGTTCAAAATCTTACGAACATTCTTTTCGTACGGATCATCTTCTACTATTATTTTCTTTAATCTACAGCACATATAAACTACATTAGACAATGTAGATAAATCTCTAGATTTAATCTTAGCAATGTTTTTGTTTAGGTAGTGATAAAAATCATCTGCCATAATTAATCCATACTTAATGACTTCACCCATTCCAGCATTGAATTCTCTATCAGGTAAAGATTTTAAGGTGTTCAAATTGATATATACTAGCTTAGGCATTTTAAATGCACCAATAATATTTTTATGGTCTTTAAAATCAATTCCAGTTTTACCACCGATACTTGAATCTACTTGTGATAATAAAGTGGTTGGAACTTGAATATAATCAATTCCGCGCATATATGTGGCTGCAACAAATCCTGTAATATCGCCCACTACGCCACCGCCAAGTGCAATCAAAATATCTTTACGATCGAATTTCTTTCTTACCAATACGTCATATATTTTATCAACTGTCTCTTGGCGCTTAGATAATTCGCCTGCATTAAATTGTACAACAATACAATTTCTACAATTCATATCAACTAAGCTTTTGACTTCGTTTGCATACAAACCAGCGACATTTGAATCAGTAACAATACAAATGCGCTTTTTCTCTATATTCATTTTCAATAATTCTTCTTTTAGTATTTTGAAATTATCACTAAAAATAATGTCATAAGCATGTTCGCCATCATTACTAATTTGAATTATATTATCCATAATAATCTCCTAACAAAATAAACCTCCTGATAATTCAGGAGGTATTATATCTTAATATGATGCGCTTGTGTTTGCACTAGCGTTTATGTCAATTCCATTTACTATGTCCATAATGTCTCCGGAAATTTCAATTCTAGCTGGTGTAATCAAATAAATGTAGCCACTTACTCTCTGTAGATTTCCTGAGATTGCATAGCATCCACCTGAAACTGAATCAACAATTCTTTGAGCTAAATCAAGTTTCAATCCTTCAAGATTTAGAACCACAGCTTTTCCTTCTAATAATGTATCAATGATATCTGTAGTGTTTTCGTAACCAGTAGGTTTGATTACATTCACCTCGAATGCAGTTCTAGTTGAGTTCATTGGAACAACTTTTCTAGATGATCTTGATGAACGAGATGGTTTTGCATATACTTCATCATCTTCATAATCTTCATATTTTGCTTTTTTAGATTTTGAAGCTTTTTTAGTTTCTTTTGTATCTTCTACATCATCATATAAACCATCACCATAATAGTCATCATCAAATTCATCATAGTTTATAGTAAATAAGTTTTTTATTTTATCAAACGCTCCCATGTTATCATCTCCTGATTATATATTATAATTTCTTTCTCCAAATATTTTTGTGCCAACTCTAATCATCGTGGATCCTTCTTCAATAGCGACTTTGTAATCGCCAGACATACCCATTGAGAGTTCGCTCATAGATACATTATCGATGTTTTTAGAGTCTATGTCAACTGATAATTCTCTCAGTTTTTTGAAGTAAATTCTGTTGTCTTCTGGGTTCAAAGTATAAGGTGCAATAGTCATCAAACCGCATACTTTTACATGTTCTAACTTCGAAATCTCTCTGATTAATTGTTCAGTTTCTTCAGGTTTAATTCCAAACTTGCTCTCTTCTCCCGCCATGTTTACTTCTATCAAAACATCAGCAGTCATATCTTTTTTTGCATATTCTTTTTCAATTTGATTTGCAAGTCTTAGTGAGTCAACTGAATGGATCATCTTTGCTTTTCCAACTAAGTACTTAACTTTGTTTCTCTGTAAATGACCAATCATATGCCAATTGATATTTTTTGGAAGCAAATCATATTTCTGATCAAGCTCTTGAACTTTGTTTTCACCGTAATCAACGCATCCGCTTTGCAAAGCTTCTTCAATATCGGTATAAGGTTTAGTTTTGCTAACAGCAATCAAAGTGACTTCATCTGGATTTCTTCCAACTTTATCGCATACTTCTTTTATTTCATTTTGTATTTCTTTAATACTTTCTACAATCATAAGTTTACCTTACTGTTTAACAATTTGATTTTCTTTGACGGAGTCAGAATTAAGAACAATTCTGTCGTAAATAGCCACGCTAAATACATCTCCTGATTTTATAATATAGTATTCATCTGTAGAATTTAGAATCTTAACTCTAACAAACTTCGTATAGCCATTGTTGATATTGTACACACCATTAAATGACTTAGTAAGTCCTATAGTGTATGACTCTGTAGAGTTAGGCATTATCAATGTATCTCCTGCGTCAAAGGACGATGTTGAAACATAATAGTTCTTAGAATCTGAATACGCAATTGGTGGATATACTATTGAGTTCTTGCCGTTTGCTTTTTTGATGTTGAAAGCAATTTCGTCAGAGTTACCACCGGCTGAACCAAATTCTTTTGGAATGATATATACATTCTTTTTAACTAATGAACTCTTTGGAATCTTTAATCCATCTTCCACATCATTTATTATTTGAATATTTACAAATCTATCGTTTGCAAATCTTATGGCATATTTTGATAATGAAATAATTCCATACTTCTTACCATCTTTTCCATTAACTATTTTAAAGTTAGCTGTAGTATCTAAATTGTCATTAATAAATTTCAATCTGATACCTTTAGTTTTTTTGTATCTTTGAATATCTTCATCTTCTAACTGAATAGCGATGCTCCACTCATCATCAGTTATAACTTTATAAATCTTTTCACCTTCGGCCATTTGATCACCTGTTTTAATAGTTGTGATTTTTCTAGATGCTTTAGTGAAATCTTTTTCTTCTAAATCTTTTGGCTTAATGTTTTCAAAACCATCTAATTGATATGAAACAATGCCGGAATATTTTGATTTGTTTATAGAATATGTAGTTCCTGTTTTGTTAGCTATCTTTTTCAACGTTTTAGTATTAATTAAATCAATAACAGAACCTTTAAGAGATGACTTAAATTCGTAGACATCATTAAAAGACATATCATCATAATCGCTACTGTAGTCATTAATTAGTTCTGTTAATGATGATACGTTCTCAGCCGATAAGTTTGATTTGTTGTTGCTCTTTGCAATATAGTCTGTTAACTTTCCTGACGAATCAATACTGTACAAAGTGGTACTTTTTGAAACTCGTAGTCCATCTCGCACAAAAAATTCAATATATCCAGTGGACTTTGCTGTGGCAATCTTTTCTTTTCTGATTGCCAATCCAGAATATATTTTTGAATTGTTTTCTGCGTTGGTTCCTGGCGATACTTCGTAGAACTTAGTCTTTTTAGAAGTCAAAGCCAATATGCCAAAGATGGTCAAGTAAACAACACCAACTATAAGAACAACAATACCAACATTCAAATGGAATCGTCTCTTCTTGTATGGTACTTCTCTACTATTTCTTTTTGCCATCTTTAATCCTTAAAAGGCGAAAGTATAAACTCTCGCCTTTTACAATGAATTAACAAGAAAATACAATCTTGTCCTGTACGCTATCTGGTAAATCATCTTTGTTTGCACTAATACTTACAACAAATTCAACAGTGTTGCTTAATGCATCTAACTTGTCAACAATAGTTGCAATCTCTGATGCTGTTAATGCTGAAAGCTTTAGTAAACTATCGATGAATACCATTTCAATATCGTGGTTACCTGCTAGCAATCCTGATACGAAACCTAGGAAACTATCACTTGAGTTAACTGGATATTCAGAAATATCAATAAGTCTGATCTGATTGTTTAACTCATACATGTGTTGGTCACTCTTGTCGATGTAAACTACTGAACCGTCTACATCCTGAACAGCTTGTGCTGCTAGAGTTAACATCTCCTTTGTTTTTCCTTTGCCTTTGGCACCACAGATAATCTTCACCATAGCGCTATCCTCCTTGTATTTTATTTATATTAAGTTTGCTGCTTAAAGTGCAACGCACATAGCATTTATTTTTGTCTCTGTAAACCAATGTTTAAAACAATTCCAACACCACAGAATAAACTTAAAAGTGATGTAGGTCCATAACTGACGAACGGTAATGTAACACCAGTATTTGGAAGCAACATTGTGGCAACAGATATATTTATAAATGATTGAATGGCTATCAAAACGCCAAATCCGTAACAGAATAATCTACTACTAATATCGGGGGCTCTGGAGCCAACAATTATACATTCAATGACAACCAGCAACAACAATATAATGACGGCTGCCGCGCCAAAGAATCCTAACTCTTCACCAATGATTGTAAAGATAAAGTCTGTATGTGCCTCAGATAAGAATTTACCATTCTTAACTGAAGTGGCATTTTCATTTTCAATACCTTTACCTTTTAGACCACCCGATCCAATAGCAAGAAGTGAGTTTTCCTGCTGGTATCTGATTTCCTTGGCTTCTTTATTATCTTCCTGGAAAAATCCAACGATACGATTGTACTGGTATTCTTGTAAGATTCCACTATTAGGGTTAACAGCAAAGAAACCAAATACAAGTACTATTGGCACTGCTATTATAGCAATCGCAGCAATGATTTTTCCGCTCATGTTTGATAAGAACATTATAGCACAAAACGTAACAAAAAGAACTATGGTCGAGGACAAATCAGGCTCTCTAAATATCAAAAATAGGATAATTAGCGCAAATAGATTTACTAGTCCTAATGTCTTTGGCGTGTCGAGTGTTTCATAGTGTTTTTGTATAAACATGACCACAAATATAATTAAGAATAATTTTGCAACTTCTGATGGTTGGAATTGAACAAATCCCAAATCAATCCATCTAGTAGCGCCTAACTTTGTCTGACCTAAGATCAAAACTAGAAGCAAAAGTCCTATTGCAACAAAATATAGTGGCCAATAGAATTTAAAAACAAATTTATAACTAAACAATGTAAGTACAACTAAACCAATTAAAGCAACTACAACACCCACTATCTGTCTCATCTGATAGTCTTGTCCTTCTGTAGCACTGCCAATCGCAAATACACCCAAAGTGGTGAGCGCGAAAACATAAACTAAAAGCCTAAAGTTTAGTTTTGATAATTTATATGAAGTTACTAATTCTTTAATCTTTCTAAACATAATTTCCTCTTAGTTTAATCTTGTACTCCATCACTAGAGCTATCTGTCTTAACTCTCTTGCTAATATCTTTATTGTCGATCTCACCATAGTAATACTGAATAACATTTTTAGCTAACTCAGCAGAATCATGTGATGAGTTACCATATGGAATTACAGCTGTACATGTAATTTCAGGTTTATTAAATGGTGCATATGCTACAAATAAAGCGTGGTCATTTCTCTTTTTGTTTTCCTGAGCTGTTCCTGACTTACCTGCTATCTTAACTTTTGTATCTTTAAAGTATTTTGTAACTGTACCATCTGTAATAACTTTTCTCATGCCTCGTTTGATAGCATCCCAAGTAGACATTTGACCGCCCACTTTATTTTTGCTTACTGCTTTATTCTTTTGAACAGTCTTTCCATTGGCTGAAGCAATCTTATTAATTAATGATAATTTATAATTTGTTCCGCCATTTGCAAGTGTAGAAATATATCTTGATAACTGAACTGGTGCATAAGCGTTACTGCCCTGTCCAATAGCTGAGTGAACTGATGATTCTGTAGAAAAATGAGGTTTTGACTCAGTAATCTCAACACCAGACTTCATATTTAGACCAAGTTTAGTAGCATATTTTTCAAGTTTATCTAGACCTATTGTACTGTCATACTTGCCATTAATCTTACCTAATCTGTAACCCATCTCAAAGAAGAAATAGTTACAAGACTGAGCAATAGCTTCTACTATATTAATCTTTCCATGAACATGTGGATAATACCAACACTTAGGTGAAGGTTTAACCTTTTTAAACTTACCCTTAGCGTTAATAATTTCTGTAGTTCCCACCTTCTCGTTTTCAAGAGCTGTCATAGATGTGACCATCTTAAATGTAGAACCAGGGGCTGTTAAACCTTGAGTGGCTCTGTTGTATAGAGGGTCTGATTGATCATCAACCAGTTTTGCCCAGTAGTCAGGATCCACAGAACCAGACAACATATTGTTATCATAGCTTGGATATGTAACCAAAGCTTTTACCTGTCCATTATTAGGATCTGTCACTACTACTGAACCCGAACAAGGATCAAGGGCGATCTGTGCTGGTGTGATTTTCAATTCTTTAATTTGTCTTTTTATAAATTTATATGCGACATATGAATCGTGAGATTGTAATCTGTGATACATAGTCTTGTTCATTTCAAATACATCTTGATCGTAAAGTAACAGTAAAATCTCACACGCGTTAATAGTGTTATCTGCTACTCTGTATTGAATTACTTTTTTACCAAAAGTTTCATCTTTTCTAAATGAATCAATGATATATTCAACAATAGTTTCATAAGTCTCTTCAGTAGATAAGTACTCTTGGTTTACTTTTAGAGCTTCAATGTTTATCCAGTTTTGTCTTATTGCTTCGTGTAAAAATACATTAGTAGATGTCTTACCTGCAATATACTTCTGATAAACTTTATTTTCTGTATCTATACTTGCTGTTAAAAGAACTCCGCTGTTCTTCAACATATCATAAATATAATCATTATAGTCTTGGAACTCTTTATTTAAATCATTGTACTTTGAAGAATGACTATTGTTTAATTGTTTCTCAAGTTTCTTTAAAGTCTTTTCAAGTGATGTTTCATATTCTTTATAAAACTCTTTTTCATTCTTACTTGATTTTTCATTTATGGTTGGAATAGAAACAACGTTGTTTGTAATAAGTTGTGATATAACTTTTTTAGCTGGAATAAGTTTTATCTTACTATCATTATCATCCTCTTCAGGTTCTTTCACATCGTGGTTAACAATCTCTGAAAGTAATATAGATGCGATTTTCTTTTCGAGCAATTTGTAAGCAGACTTTTGAAGTTTACTATCAATTGACAAGTAAACATCATTTCCAGCTGTACTATCTTTTTTAGAAATTGTACTTAGCACTTTACCAGTACTATCAACGAATATTTTTTCTTCGCCACGCTTACCCTGTAATTCTTTTTCTTCAGCTGCTTCAATACCGGCTTTACCTATAACATCAGAAGCTACGTAATCATTTCCTTTTTCATTCTCAGCATCTAATTCTTCTGTGGATATAGTTCCTGTGTAACCAATAATAGGTGCGTAATATGTACTGTCTTTATATCTTCTGATATTTCTCTCTTCTACTCCCACACCTGGAATTTCTGCTTTATTCTC